>CALDGX010000070.1 GCA_937941715.1 uncultured Chloracidobacterium sp.
TTTCATCTCGACGCCCTTATCGAGCACAACTGTCTCGACCGACGGCTGTTCGTCGGCCGCCGACTCGGTCTGGCCCGCGATCGCGATCGCGGTCAACGCCGTCAAAATGATCAGCTTAACGAAGGTCTCCGCCATCTTCACGGTTTTGCTTTTCATATTCTTCCTCCAAACATATTATCCATTTGTTTAGGCATTTTTACTGCACACACCTCAACGATACCGAAAATGAGCCGAGACGTTACAACGCGTATGTTCAATTGGACAACCAGCATTCATAACGCCAATACTCTTTCCCATATTTTTGTTTTCGGAGCGAGATCATTTTTTGTAATTTTCTGCTACAAACTTGTTAAAGAGCTTATTCAGATTCGCTGGTTCGTAGATCGCAGATCCATCGGCATTAGGGATCTTAGATCTGACGGCATTTGCTTTACTTTGTTCGTAGGCGATGGCGTCATCTAGGTACGCAGTCATAAATCTTTTCCCGATCGGCGTAGCAATAAATTTGTCGTATTGCGCCTTTTCAGCTTCGGTAATTTTCACTCTTCCGCCATTACGGGTGATGAGTTCCGCCCTCTGTATCTGCTGAAGATATTGCAATACCTGTTGTCCCTCCCAGGCATAAAAAATGTCGGACAATTGTTTAAGTTCGGTCAGCGTAAATGCTGCCGAATAGCTTTTTTCCAAACCCTCGCGAATCCAATCCCAGGTTGTGAAATTCTTTGTCATCGAATCTTTGGTGATCTTGTCCGTGATCTTGATCAATTTGTCATAATTGTCTCGAACAAAGGCCTTTTGGGCGGGATTTAACTTTCCATTCACGTTCAGAGCGGCTTCAAACCCTACGATCCTGTTTTTTCTCTCCTCTGCTTTGGCGGCTTCGGTCTCTTTAGTTCCCGGAAGTGTTTCCAGCAAATAATCGATTCCGATAGAAGGATGTTTAGGAAATGTAAGTACGACCACTTGTTCTACAAGTTGGGTTTTGGTGGAGATCTCTGTAGTTTCTGCTGCCGGGTCCGCCGGTTTGTTCGGTTTGTCCTGTGCCATTACACCGAGGCTGAAAACCGAAAATACTAGCGTCAAGATCAATCCTAATTTGGTCCAATCTTTTACTCTATAGATCATCATAATTCTCCTTATTTGGCTAAGGAACATCCTCTAAACATATAAACGGGAAAAGTCGACAATCGGGTCATCTAATATAAAATGCATTATCACTCAGAGTCGCCAGCGTCACTAATTTCCTTCATCCGGCTTGGCTTTTCTGACTACGATTTCATTGCCGTCCAATTCGCTTTCGTTTAATTGCTCGATCGCTTCATCAGCCGCACCGGCTGCCATTTCGACAAAGCCGATTGGGTTATCGTCTCCGTCTTTCCCCATTTTCACGGACTTTACTTCGCCGAATTCCGCAAAGGCGCTACGCAGAGTTTCCTCGGTCGTATCGGCGGAGAGATTGCCGACGTAGAGCTTGATGAATTTCGGCTGGTTTGGAGCATTCGGCTGAGAAGCAGGAGTTTTTTTGTCGGAACTTATGACATTTCCGTTAGATCCGTGGTTTGTCTCGTCCGATGTTCGGTAAGCACAGACCTTGAACGACTGGATCCGGTCCTTCCACCCAATCGCCGAGAGTGAATTATAGGTTTGAGGTCCGAGAATGATCAACGACTTTCCCTGGTAGTCAATCTCATCCCAAATCGTCAATCTCATATTTTTCCCGACCTCGATCGCAGATATGCGTTTGTCCCATCCCCATGGATACCTAGGTGGTCGACGCGAGCTTAGATCTTCACCATCTTTTGTAGAAATTATAAAATTTTCCAATTCGCCCCCAATAGCGTCAACAACATTAGGGAATAGCTTTAAGAACAGAGTTTTAGTGTAGGTAGCCCCATTTTTATGATCAAGTCTTGCGACAAAAAGCTCTGCTTCGTCTTCGCCGGCGCTCACTCCCGCATTGCTGAAAGTGGCTTTTTTATTTGTCAGGAGCGTATCTCTAGCGGCTTTGCCGTAATAGGTGTTTTGATCAACTCCGACAATTGGCTCCAGCGGGGTGAATTCATTAGCTTCCTCAGTTGGCTGATCAATCTCAATTCGGAATAGACGAACACAATCGTCTTTCGTGCCCAAACCATTGCAGGCTGGTTGCGGCTGCTTCGGCAGGCAAGCGGGACCCCCGGCTGAAATAGAGCTTTGAGCAAAAACGGAATGAGCCAGCAAAACCAACCCGATACTCATAAACAACGCAACGCTCATCAACCTCAAAGCGGTTGGGAATAACGGTGTAACATTTCTATCAATCTTTTTTATCAACATAATCATCTCCTTTTGGCTGAATAATCAGTCTTCAATCACATAAACGGGAAAAGTCGGGGAAACGGGTCATCTAACATAAAATGCTCTATCACTCAGATTTCGACATAGCCGATCGGGTTGTTGTCTTTGTCTTTCACGATCTTCACGGACTTGACCTCGCCAAATTCGGCAAAGGCGTTACGTAGAGTCTGCTCGGTCGTATCGGCGGAAAGATCGCCGCATTTTCTGTTTCGCTTTTGCGTATTTCTTCCTGAGTTTCGCGAGATATGTAACGTCGCCGTTAGAGTCGGCAATGGCTGTTCTCGAGCAATTATTGACGCCGAGCGTATTTGTTGACTGATACGCGTACACGACGTATTCCCGTCCGAGAGCAAAACGGTAGCCGCACATCGAGCTTTGGGTCTCTGTCCGGACCGTGATCTCGGTTCCGCCAGCCCCCTTCCACGTGTCTTTCACCGCAAATTTTACGACATACGTATTGCCGTCGGCGGTTTGCTCGATCGCCGTGACCTTTCCGGAGAAGATGGCGGTCGAATCTTTATAAGCATTCGACACCTGTGTCTTTACCGATTCGCGGGTGGCGACGCAGCTGCATGCCAGCGACGTTCCGGCCGCGGCGAAGGTGAATACAATAAGAGCGAGCGTGATGTAGATAGTCTTTTTCATTTTGTTCCTAATTGAATATTGTCGAAGGATCGGTCTTTGGCAGCGGCAGATTCATCGCCGCTATCTTCTGGGTGGTCGCAGCGTCGATGGGTATCCCCCATTTCCTGAAGAACGGCATGAGATCGTTCCGCGTTATGTAGCACATCATATGGACAAACTTATTCGCCTTGTCAGCGTCGGTCTCTTTGGGATTGTAGATCAATGGCTGCTTGCGAAACTCCTTTTGTAGCCGAGTAAAAGCCTGCCAACCGTAAACCGACTTTAGTTGGTGAAACATTACGAGCTTGGTAAAAAATTCACCGTATTCGGCAGAGTTGATGACCATGTAATTCTTATTCGGATTGGCGATATATCGGCGGGCCATTTCGAACGATGAGACCGCATTGCCGTATTCTTTCTCCCTTAACTTTGACGGCAGGCCAAACTTCTCCTGCACGTATAGCGAGAACATATTCACCTGTATCTCGACAATAGAGCCGAACATCCAGCTTCGCTGCTGGTACGTGTGTCCCGTCTCGTGCCAATAGCCCCATTCGGTACCGAGATCTCTGGTCAGAGCCGTGAAGTTGTCGCGTTTCATTCCGATGAAGTATTCGCCGGCATACGCGTAGTATTTGTCCGATTCCGGCCGCGGCGTGTAAACGTCGACCAGATAGTTGAGGCGGTTTCGTGTCCGCATATTCTCGGGTGAGGAATCGTCAAAACCTGCAAGCTGATCGTCGAGATCGATCATCTTGTGGATCGTCTCGAACATCGCCTCGACATCTTCGATCGGATACCGCACGTAATCGCGCGAAGGAAGCGTTATGAGTACTCGGTCAGAAACGAGCTGCACATATGTGTCTTCCATCTTTTTGATGGCATTTTCCCAGTCCTGATCCTCAGTCTGTCCGGACACATAGAACGGAATGGCCTTGCCGCCGACAACCTTGACATCGACCGTCACCGGTTCGGTGTCGTAGCCGTTTCGTTTGACGAAGATGAACGACAAAATTCCGTCGTTAGCTGCCGTTACGGTATTCGCACCTTCACGCAGTTCGTTCTCCTGCGTGCTGTTATTTTTCGCCCACATCGGCTTAAAACCGATCATCGACGAGAGTTTGTAATCGGGGTCAAGATCGGTGACATTGACGGTGAACCTCTCGCCGCGTCGAACCCAAAGCCCCGACGGCTGATAATCACAGAGAACCCGCCGATGCGTTCGAACTGTCTCAGTTCGGGCCTCGGTCTGCGAGACGAACGTGTATTCTTTCTTGACGTTGTTGAACTCTTGTGCCGAAGCCGCGAGGCACGCGGTCACGATCGTTATCGTAAGCAATATCAGCTTTCTCATATGGTTGTTGCGTCGGGGATCGTTTCACAGAACACATTACTTGTTCTCGGCCCTTACTTCTTCGGCAAGCTATTTGACCAGTGCCGCAACGGCATCTTCATCCGGCGGCTTGTTGCGAACGATCTAAGTAAACACTAAATCTCGTGATTACCAGCTCATCAATAAGGCCGCAGCGCCTAATTTTGAGTGATCAGCAATGATTTTGACGGAAATACGTATTTTCATTGATATCCATTTCATTGACCCAAAGATCGTCGAAGGATCTGTCTTTGGCCACGGAAGCCTCATTGCCGCTATTATTTGCGTTGTCGCGGGGTCGATGTTCGAGCCCCACTTCCTAAAGAACCGTACGAGGTCGTTTCGAGTGACCTTGCACATCATAAAGACGAACTGATCTGCCTTGTCAGCGTCGGGTATTTGCCTGTCCAGCATGCGGCGCACGTCGTATCGCCGGAGAGGCCGATACTTGCGAGCATACCCTCGAGCGAGAGATAACCCAGACTGTCCGCGCCGATAAAGTCGCAGATCTCGTCGACCGTCATTCGCGAAGCGATCAGATCCTTGCGGTGCGGTGTATCAACGCCGTAGTAACACGAGTGAGCGGACGGGGGGCACGATATACGCATATGCACCTCTTTGGCACCGGCCTCGCGTACCATCTCTACGATCTTCTTCGATGTCGTCCCGCGGACGATCGAATCATCGACCAGCACGACCCGGCGGCCGTTAATGAGGTCCTTGATCGGGTTTAGTTTGAGCCTGACACCGAATGAGCGGATCGACTGCGAGGGCTCGATGAACGTCCGGCCGACGTAGTGATTGCGAATGATCGCCTGCCGAAAATTTATGCCCGATTCGGCTGCAAAACCGATAGCCGCGGCAACTCCGGAGTCAGGCACCGGCACGATCAGATCAGCGTCGACGGGCTGCTCAACAGCGAGTTGACGGCCCATCTTGTGTCTCGATTCGTTGACGGAACGGCCGAAAATGGTCGAATCTGGCCGCGAGAAATAAACGTGTTCAAATGTGCAGACCGAATGAGCCTTTTGCTCGAAAGGTTTTGACGAACGCACGCCGTCGGCGTCAATGATAAGCATCTCGCCCGGTTCGACCTCGCGAACGTACTGAGCGTCCATCAGGTCAAACGCACAGGTCTCAGATGCGACGCACCACGCACCTTGAAACTTGCCGAGCACCAACGGTCTGAAACCACGCGGATCGCGCACTGCAACCAATGCGGTCGGCGTCAGAAACAACAGGCAATATGCTCCCTCGGTATCGCACAACACCTTTTCGATCGCCTCGATCGCCGATCCGGCGGGTGTCCGGGCAATTGCGTGCAGGATCGTTTCGGTATCAGAGGTGGACGAAAATATCGCCCCGGCTTTTTCAAGCTCGGCACGCTTCTCGTCGGCAAACGGCAAATTCCCGTTGTGACAGACGGCTATCTTTCCGTGCTGGCACGTGACCGAAAAAGGCTGTACCTCTTTGATCGTATTCTTGCCGGCAGTCGAATATCGGGTATGCCCGATCGCACTTGAACCGGTCAGTTTTTTGAGCACCTCCGGATTCAGCACGTCAGCGACCAGGCCGATCGCCCGGTGCTGGTGAAGGTCGTCGCCCTCGGCCGTGACGATGCCGCAGGCCTCCTGTCCGCGGTGCTGGAGCGCAAACAGGCCAAGCTGTGTCAGCGTCGAGGCCTCGCTATGGCCGAAGATGCCAAAGATACCGCACTCCTCGTGCAATTTGTCTAAAATGAGATCCATTTATTGTCTATTCTGCCACAAAAAGAAATTAGCCACGAATTACGCGAATTCAGCGGATCGCTCTTTGGCTTTATTCGCGGACTTCGTAGAATACGCGGCAAAAATTCCTATTTAGATGCCCGAACCGAAATTACCACGCACTTCGAGGTGGGCGTAAAGCTGCGTTCGGCAAAGCTCTCGAGCGGTATCAACGGATTTGCCTCAGGGAAATAAGCCGCCGCACAATCCTCGGGAATTTCGTACTTTACTACGGTAAAGCCACGCACCTGACGCTCGCGGTCGCCAAAATAACTTGTGATATCGACACTCTGCCCGGAAACCAGGCCGTGCTTTTCGATATCGGCGGCATTCATGAAGATGACCCTTCGGTGTCCATCGATCCCCCGATAACGGTCATCGAGTCCGTAGATCGTAGTGTTGAACTGATCGTGCGATCGGATCGTCGTCAGCATCAGACGGCCGGGCGGCAGATCGATCGCGTTGAGCCGACTGGCTTTGAACAAGGCCTTGCCGGCCGCGGTCGGAAATTTCCGCTCACGCGGCGGATTGGGCATATAAAAACCACCCTTTTCACGGATCCGTTCATTGTAGTTCTCGCATCCCGGGACGACCCGTGAAATCGCGTCTCTGATCAGGTCGTAATTCGCGGCCATGCCCGCCCAATCAACGCTCGAACGGCCGGTCAAAACGGCTTTGGCAAGTTCACATACGATCCATGTCTCACTCCGCAAATGCTCAGATATCGGCTCGAAAATGCCCTTTGAAGTCTGTACGTTTAACATCGTGCTTTCGGTCGAGACAAACTGCTCGCCGCCGGCCTGAATATCGATCTCCGAGCGTCCGAGACAAGGCAGAATGATCGACGTCCTTCCGGGTGTGAGTGCCGTTCGGTTCAGCTTGGTGATGACCTGGACCGTCAGATCGCAGTTTGCCAGTGCGGCCGAGACCGCTTCGGTATCCGGCGATGCTGCGGCAAAATTTCCGCCCATCGCGAAGAAGACCTTTGCACGGCCATCGGCCATCGCGGCGATGGACTCGACCGTATTAAAGCCGTCATCTTTCGGAGATGTAAATCCGAACTCCGTTTCGAGATTTTCACGAAATTTCGGCAACATCTTTTCCCAAATGCCCATCGTTCGGTCGCCCTGAACATTTGAATGCCCGCGGACGGGGCACAATCCAGCACCCGGTTTGCCGATCGCACCGCGCATGAGATGCAGATTGACGATGTCCTGGATCGTGGCGACGGCGTCGGTGTGCTGCGTTACGCCCATCGCCCAGCATGTGATCAATGAACGCGCGTTCAGGATCATTTCGGCGGCGGCGGCGAACTGCTCGCGGCTGAACCCCGAGGCCGCCATGATCTCGTCCATCCCAACGGCATCGAGCGATGCTGCCGCCTCATCAAAGCCGACGGTACAGTCCGCAATGAACTCATGATCGAGAACGCTGCCCGGCACCTCCCGCTCGCGCTCGAGCAGGATCTTCATTACGCCCTTAATAAACGCCATGTCGCCGCCGATGCGGACGGGCAGGTGGAGATCGGCGAGTTTGGCCGGTTTCAGCCCGAGCACGCCAAATGGGTTGCCGTGCTGCGGGTTAGGATCGGCAAAGCTCGACAGTCCAACTTCGGGCAGCGGATTAACGGCGATCATCCTGGCGCCCGCGGCCTTGGCGGCGGCAAGCGACGAGAGCATTCGCGGCGAATTGGTTCCGGGATTCTGCCCGATAACAATGACCAGGTCCGTCTTTTCGAAATCCTCAAGGCGGATTGTTGCCTTCCCGAGGCCGATCGACTCCGCGAGGGCAACGCTGGTCGATTCGTGACACATATTCGAGCAGTCCGGCAGGTTATTGGTGCCAAATTGCCGAACGAATAGCTGATACAGGAACGCAGCCTCGTTCGAGGTACGGCCCGACGTGTAAAAGACCGCCTCGTCGGGCGAGGCAAGGGATTTCAACTTATCGGCGATCAGGCCGATAGCGCCATCCCAGGATATCGGTTCGTAATGAGTACCGCCCTCACGCAATATGAGCGGCTCGGCAAGCCGGCCCTGGCCATTTAGCCAAAAATCCTCGCGGGCGGCGAGGTCCGCAACGCTGTGTTCGGCAAAGAACTCGGCACCGATCTTCTTCCTGGTGCCCTCGTCGGCCAGGGCCTTGGCGCCATTTTCGCAAAATTCGTTCATCGTGCGGTGTTCCGGATCGGGCCAGGCACACGACTGGCAATCGATGCCGCCTTTCTGATTTAGTTTCATCAGCCCGCGCGTCCCGCGCACGACGCCCATTTTGCCGTAAACGTGTTTGAGGGCGTTTGTGACAGCGTGAATTCCGGCCGACGTTTCGGGCGGCGGCGTAACTTTCAGTTTCGAAGGGTCGTTCTCCATTTCTTCTAAATTAGTGATCAGTAATTACCAAATTACTAACTGATCACAGGTGCATTAACGTTGATCGTTTGCCCCGCGCAATAGATATTGAACCGCCCGTCACGGACAAATCCGATCAGCGTCATGCCGTATTCTCTTGCCAGCTCTACCGCGAGGCTTGATGGTGCCCCGACGGCGGCAAGGATCGGTATCCCGGCCATAAGGGCTTTCTGCACCAGTTCGAAGCTCGCACGGCCTGAGACCAGCAATATCGTATCCGACAATGGCGTTTCACCGGCCATGATTTTCGCGCCGATGACCTTGTCGAGAGCGTTGTGGCGGCCGACGTCTTCGCGGACAATGTCGAGAGAGCCGTCGGCGTTGAATAATGCTGACGCGTGAAGTCCGCCTGTTGTTTCGAAAACGGTTTGTGTTTCGCGGAGTTTATGCGGCAGAGAATGAATAGTTTCCGCGTCGAGCCTTAAATTGCTTTCGACCTGTTTCACACCGGTCGCGAGGGCTTCGATAGAGGCTTTGCCGCAGACGCCGCAGCTTGAGGTTGTGTAAAAATTGCGTTCGAGGCGTTGCAGGTCGAGTTCGATGTTGTCTTTAAGGTCGACGCGAATAGTGTTTGAGTTCAATGCCGACGCACGGTCGAGCGTGCCTTTGTGGGAGCCGATCTTAAGGCCGCAGTGGCGAATTTGTTTGATCTGTTTTGGCGAGGTGAGAATTCCCTCGGTGAATAGAAAACCTGCGGCCAGCTCGCCGTCGTGGCCGGGCGTTCGCATTGTGATCGATACTGCTTTGTGCCTGCCATCGGGAAAGCCGATGCGAATCTCAAGCGGTTCCTCGACTGCTAGCGCATCTGCAAACTCACGCCCGTCCGACGTTAATACGTTTACACTCATCTGAGATGCAGCTTCCACCATTGAATCTTAACAGAGAGAAGAATTTAAACGCAGAGACCTCTTGGAACGCAGAGAAAGAAATCCGATCATATTTTCTTTATCTCAGCGACCTCAGCGGTCTCTGCGTTGAATGATCTTACTAAGCAGGCAAGATACGTCCGCGGCACTCGCCTAATCCGATGCGGCGAAATCCTTCGCGTTCGCAGAAGCCTTTCATGATGATCTCGTCGCCGTCTTCGAGGAAACGGCGTTGCTCGCCGCTTGTCAGTTCGATCGGTTCGGTTCCGCGCCAGGTCATTTCCAGTAGACAGCCGCGTTCGCTCTTTTCTTTGCCGCTGACAGTGCCGGTCGCCAATAGGTCTCCAGTCTGCAGGTTGCAGCCGTTTGACGCATGGTGCGTCAGCATTTGGCCGATCGTCCAATAAAGGTCTTTTGTATTCGAACGCGAGATCTTGTGCGGCTCGATTCCCTCGCTTCGCATTTTTTCGGTCTGAATATAGACCTCAAGATTGATATCGAGGCCGCCGAACTTTCGGTTGTTGTCGTCAGACAAATAATCGAGCGGCTGCGGATCGTCTGCATCGCGTTCAAAAGCCGCCGTACGAAACGGTGCGAGAGCCTCCATCGTGACGACGTAGGGCGAGATCGTCGTCGCGAAGTTCTTTGCTAGAAACGGACCCAATGGCTGGTATTCCCACGCCTGTATGTCGCGTGCGGACCAATCATTTACAAGGCACACGCCGAAGATGTGATCTTCGGCGTCTTTAATGTCGATCGGCGTGCCAAGCTCGTTTCCCTTCCCGACAAAGAAGCCCAGCTCCATTTCGTAATCAAGGCTCTTCGACGGAATAAATTTTGGCGGAGCTTCCTGATCGGTACGGTTCTGCCCCTTAGGCCGCTTGATGTCCGTCCCCGAAATCACAATACTCGACGCCCGCCCGTGATAACCGATCGGCACATATTTATAATTCGGCAGCAAAGGATTGTCAGGCCGAAACATCGACCCCACATTCGTCGCGTGAAATATTGAGCAGTAGAAATCGGTGTAGTCGCCGATTTCGAAAGGCGGGAAAATCTCGCAATCGCGAAATGGAATCAAATTTGTTTCGAGGATCTTTCTACTCGCCAACTCGCTGTCGAAACTTAACAAGTCAACCAGACGGAATCGGAGAGCATTCATGTCCTGACCCGATTCTTTTCCTGTAAGCGAACGGAGACCGCGGTCGCAAAAGAGAAGCTCCATATCCATGACGGCTTCGCCAATCGGTGCGAATAAACCACGCTGATCACATTCGGACACGTCAAGAATAAAATCGCCGACTCTCACACCTACTCGCTCCTCGTGAACCCTTAGGTCGTGTCGAATGAATCGACAAAACGGCAAATTCTGTATCGGAAAATCCGTATTCGGATCGTTGGCGGATTCGACCCAGCTTTTGAGGTTCGGGTCGTGGGTTTCGTTGATTTCGTAGGTCATATTTCAAGTTTATCAGCAAAGGCGGAAACCCGACCTGTTGGGAGGGTGCGCAACTCAACGAGTTGCGTGCGTCGCACACCATTGCTTGCTACCGCGCGGGTTTCTGCCACCGGAGGCACCCACTCTACCGCTCAGGTTTCCGCCTCCTAGAAGTTTGGCAGGTCGTCTCCTTGACCGTACAGAACATAGTCTATCGCACCTTCAACGTGTTTCGGTTTCCAAAGGTACCTTGTGCTGCCGCCTCTTGACCATACCTGCTGGTCCGATCTAACCAAGCCAGCCTCCCTCAATTCTCTCGTACAGTTGGATTTGAATCGATTCATTACCGGTTCCGGCTTGCCCGCCGCATTCACTACACAATGGACGTGATTCGCCCTGACATTTAACGCATAAATCGAATGTCCCCGATGTTTACAAGCACTTTTGATCGCGCTTTCCACAACTGCTCGTTGCCTACCATCTAATACAAATACTTGGCCCGAAACATTCTCCGACATTTGGCTCTTTAGATTCGCACTAGGCAGTATTTTCGGAGTCGCGTAGATGTTCTTGCCGTGACGGTCGACCGACTTTCGTTCATCGCCGTGGAGCCACGTTCCGTAAGTCCTGAACGTAATCAGATATGCGAGCGGGCTTTCGTTGTCGTCCCAATCGTAGTCTGTCATACTGCGCACCCTCCCAACAGGTCGGGTTTCTGCCTGCAGTCCGGCGGTCTACAAGATGCCCAACGCTTGCAGATCAGCGATCGGTTCGTCGAATGAGCACGACCCGAAGGACCGTATGCCATCTCGGCGCAGGCGTTCGATCTGATGCAGGCTCAATGCGAATTCATTTCGCCATTTTACGTCTGACGGCTCAAATTCGAATACCTCTTCGAACTCCTCCTCCATCACCGATTCGAGAAAGCTCCGGCGGTAACCCTCCATCGCAAATCCGGTCATCAGAAAGAGGTTGAGAAAGCCGTGCATCGTTCCCTTAACGGAATTTGCCTCGTAGGTCAGCGGTCGAAAGCAGCGGATCGGATGATGCAGCCCGGCGGTAGCCTTGAACGGAACACCCGCGGCGACACATGCCTCGACAAATTTTACTATCATCTCCGACCGCGGAAACGCATCGGCGGTAATGCCGCCCGTGCGTATCTTGGCACATTGGCCGGCGGCGGCGGTCGCGGCGATCAGGTCCGCATAACCCTCGGTCGGTGCGATCTCAAAAAAAGCCTGGACGCCGAACGGAAGTGCCGGCGAGACATTTTCGATCTCGTATTCCGTCATCGCCTTGATCTCAAGCGTGTCGCAAACGATGCCCGGCCCGTTCGCGGCGTTAAAGTCCTCGACCTGCCGTATCGCCTCGAACGGATTATTGCCGGTCACGACGCTTACCCGCCATGCTGTTTCGGCGTCACGCGAGATAAAATCACGTGCGCAATCGTAAAATTCGCCAAGGCGCCCGATACCCACGACAAATCGGCCAAGCATCCATTTGTAATTGCTGTTGCGGTACGTCGCGTAGTTGATGACCGCTTCGGGCATCGACAGTTGTGACGGCGGGAAAAGGCCGGCGTAGTCGATCGCACCCGCGAGCAGTGATCGGACTGACTCCATTACTGGCTGGTTCGGCACATTATTATCCATTAGTGAGTTTTGGCTTGTGTCGGCAATTTTTGATGATAAGGATATTGCCCCAATTTTACAACCCCGCGGTGGCCCACACCGCATGGCTTGCTTTTGCCGGACGCGTTGGAGTATCTTTGCTGAGAACAGAGCCCTTCAATTTTAGAAATGCGTGTATTAGGAATCGATCCCGGCAGTGAAACTCTCGGCTGGGGCGTGGTTGAGGGCGTTGGCCTTAAATACGCGCTGGTCGATTACGGCACCGTCAGATCAAATACCAGGCACGCGTTCTCAAAGCGTCTGCTGAATATCTACGATGCGGTTGCCGACCTGATGGCACTGCATTCGCCGGATGTGTTGTCTGTCGAAGACACGTTCTACGCCGTAAATGTCGGTGTCGCATTGAAACTAGGGCAGGTTCGCGGACTGATGCTGCTGCTGGCCGAGCAGCGGGGACTTGAGATCGCCGAGTACGCTCCGCGTCTGGTCAAGCAAACGGTCGTCGGGCACGGCAATGCCGAAAAGCAGCAGGTCGGTGAGATGGTCAGGCTGCTTTTAAGGCTCAAGGCCGTGCCGGCCCCGCACGACGCAGCCGACGCTCTGGCGATCGCGATCACCCATTTTCACCACGCCGGAATGCAGGACCGCATCCGGAAAGCTCAGACCGGAATGAAATAGCGTCCGGATAAGTTGGGGACAACGCGATGAAATTCCCATTTGTCATTTTTGCGTTAGGTTTGCTCTTCTTTACATCAGGCTCCGTTCCCGCCCAACGGCGAACCGATACAACAGCGTCTGCCAAGCGTCAGGCCGGCGAGATCGGTCAGACGGCCGTCGTCATTGACGAAACGCTTTCGGTGCTTCGCGACCGGCCGAGCCTTTATGCCCAGACAGTTTTGCGTGTCGGCCGCGGACGCAAAGTACAAATATTGGGAGTGGCCGAGGCTGACGGCGTCAAATTTTACAGGGTTGCCGCTCCGACCAATTTTGGATGGATTCAGGCCGACGCGGTGTTTGGCAAGTTCAGGCCCGGCGACGAAGAGCGGCTTGCCCGGATGGTCCAGGCCGCCGAAGGGTTTGATCAACTCGAGATCGCGGTCGAGTTTTTCATGCTCTACCCGAACTCTAAATTTCGCCCATCGACACTGCTTCTTTACGGCGACCTGATCGAATTAGCCGCGGCCAAACTGTCGAAGGACGCGTCAAGCCGTCTAAAACGACCAGAAATGGCCGCGTCTGCGGCTCCGATCCATAGCTACTATCTCAACTTCAATATGCTTGACCGGTACCGCAAACTGGGTATCGTGTTCGTCTTCAATTCCGCCACAAAACAATATCATTACGACGGCGCGAGCTGGGCCGAGATAATCACCAAGTTCCCTGCCAGCCCCGAGGCCGCCGAGGCCAAAAAACGGATGGAAGTATTGAAGCAGAAAATGGAGCGCACGCCCGCCAAGTGATCGCCGCTATCAGATACGGCAGGCGATTGCTGCGGCGACGCCTGCGTTGTTCTCGAGCAGGGCAATGTTTGCGGCGAGGGTGCGGCCGCCGGTTCGCTCGGACATCTGCGACAGCAGGAACGGGGTTATCTCCTTTCCTACAACACCTCGCTCGTCCGCCAGTTTCAACAGTTCGGCGAGTACCGGTTCCAGTTCGTCGCGGCTGATCTCAAATTCGGCGGGGACCGGAACGGTGACCAATATCGCGGTTTTCAGGCCGAGTGCATCGCGGGCGTTGGCAATCGCCGCCGCCTCGGAACCGTTTTCGACCGTTTGGTCAATACTCAATCCGCTCGAACGCGAGTAGAACGCCGGCAGTTCGTCGCACTGCCAACCCAAAACAGTTACCCCGTGGGTTTCGAGCCATTCGCGCGTTCGCGGCAGATCGAGCACGATCTTTGCGCCCGAGCAGACGACCGTGATCGGCGTCCTTGCTAGTTCAGGCAGATCGGCCGAGATATCTGCCTCAAATCCGCGATGAACCCCGCCGATCCCGCCGGTCGCAAACACCTTGATCCCGGCCCGGTTCGCGATGAAGGATGTGGTGGCGACAGTCGTCGCGCAGTCGAGCCGCATCGCGGCCGCGATCGGAAGGTCGCGTATCGAGATCTTTCGGATGTCCTTGCGGGTAGCTAGCTGGTCGATCTGACCCTCCTCGAGGCCGACATAAAACTCCCCGTCAAAGACGGCGATAGTAGCCGGTACGGCTCCGCCGCCTCGGACCGCCGACTCGAGTTTGAAAGCCGTTTCGATATTTTGTGGATAGGGCAGCCCATGCGCTATCACCGTCGATTCGAGTGCGACGACCGGGGTTCCGTCCGCCAACGCCTGAGCAACTTCAGAACTGTAATTGATCGTCATAGATAAAAATGGCGGCCCTCGTGGACCGCCGAATCGTCAGTCCTGCGGCCCGATCATTTGACCAGCTTTCCGATACGGCTGAGGCGCGGATGGGTTATGCAGCCGAGCATATCGCCATTTGACGCTCCGCGGTCACACGACCAGTAGACAAACATCGCTCGCCCGACGATCAGTCCGCGGGGCACAAATCCCCAAAAACGGCTGTCTTCGCTGTTGTCGCGGCTATCACCCATTACAAAAAAACTGTCCTCCGGCACCTGCATCGGCTTTCCGCGGACCCCGAATTCATATTGCCGGACCGGTAGATGTGCTCCCGATTTGACTTCGAGCATTTCATCTTCGGAATAATAGACGCTGTATTTGGCGTTCGGCGGCGCATCCTCAAACTCCTTGGTAACCAGTGCTGACTGGTTATCGCCGGGTGTCGGCGGATCGCCGATGACGCGACGCTCCGGCAGCGGTTCGCCATTGATATATACCTGATTGTCCTTAAACTCGACTGTCTCGCCCGGCAGCCCGATGACACGCTTAACGTAATTTATCTGATACGGAATGATGCCGCGCGATTTGTCGTTTTGCGGTTTTACCTTATTGCCGGGATATTTGAAAACGATGATATCGCCTCGTTCGATCTCGCGTTGCGGCAGGAACGGCAGCGAACGGCCGCCCGGCGTGAAAATGAACTTATTAACGAGCAGATAATCGCCGATCAGGATCGTATTCTGCATCGAGCCGGTCGGCACCGTCACTGCCTGCAGGATGAACGTCATCCCAAAGAGCGCCATTACAAGCGTAACAACAAACGATTCAAAATACTCGCGGGCCGTCGATTTGGGCGGGCCGGCCGACTTCACTACCGGCGACTCGATCTCGGTTTCTTCAGTACTCATAAACGTGTCAAATTAGCGTCACAGCCGTTCATTTACCAGCTTCGGCTTTCAGTATAACAAGTGCGGCTTCGGCAGCCATCATTTCTGCGGCTTTGATCGAAATTCCCTCGCCGCGAGCGGTGCCGCCGGCCCAAACGGCCTCGACAAAGAACTTGCGGTCGTGCGGCGGGCCCTCAGATCTGATCAGCGAATACGTCGGTGCCTGCAGCCGCCTCGCCTGGAGAGTTTCCTGCAGCATCGACTTAAAATCGAGCGAACTCTTAGGCGTCGCTGACCTGAACTCCGCGTCGAATACTCGCTTGATAAAGAACCGGGCGGCCGCGTAACCGCTGTCGAAAAAAACCGCACCGATCACTGCCTCAAGCGTATTTGCGAGAAGGGCCGCCTTTTTCCTGCCGCCGGTCTTTTCTTCGCCTCGTCCGAACCGCACATATTCGCCCAACTTCAACCCTTCGGCAATAGTTGCCAGGGTGGCGGTGCTCACAAGGCGGTGCTTCATCAGCGTCAGATCGCCCTCGCTGAGCTTCGGATGGCTCAAAAACAACTCTTCGGCGACGACCAGGCCGAGCACAGAATCACCGACGAATTCGAGCGATTCATTGACGCATTCGCGAACCGTCGCTTCGTCCTGATTCGGCAGATTCTCAAACGCCCATGAACGATGCGTTATTGCTCGTTCGAGCAGTTTCAGGTCCTGAAACTTGTGGCCGATCAGGTTTTCAAGTTTCGCGACGCTTTCAGACATTGAGCCTAATTTTAAGAATATTGGCCGGAAAAAGAAAGTCGGACACCGGTTTACCAGTGCCCGACACGATTATTTAGATCGATCGACAGTTTAACGAGTGCCTTTTCTCTTGACCACGGCCGGCTTTGCGACCGAAACAGCGGCCGGAGCTTTGGCAGTTTCAGCAGCAGCAACACCCGGCTTTCCGGGAACGGCAGGCTTCGTTGCCGGTGCTGCCGGTTTGGTTTCGGGCTTGGTCGCCGGAGCCGTCGTCGACGTCGTTGTCGTCGGGGTCGGCTCAGGGTCGATGATCGGGGTCACCGCGATCGACGGATTTGGGGTCGGCTTAGCGATCGCTGCGTCGACCCAGGCCTTCACCCCGTCCTTTTTGTCAAAGCGGGCTTCGTACAAGGCCTCAATGGTCTTCATCTTGATGTCCTTGTATGCCTTGGCCGCCGGTGTGTTCGGAGCCGTATTCCAGGCCCGTGCATAGGCGTCCATCGCACGCTCGAGCGTGCCGTTGAGCAAGCCGATCTTGTTGTTCATCGCATCGACCTTGGTCTTGATCACTTCCGGTGCGTCAGTGTCCTTGATATCGGCACGCATGGTCTTGATCTCGGCCTCGAGCTTCGCGGCTTCGTCAAAGTAGTACGAACCCATCGCATCGTAGGTGTTTGCATTGGTCTTCGTGTCCGATGCGGCCTGCGAGGCTTTGTAAAGGTACGGAGCGGCTTCTTTCTTATTCTTCTTATCGAAGGTCAGGATGTAACCGATCGACAGATTCATCCATGCGACGGCATTATCCTTGTTGGCGTAATCGAAAGGAACGACACCAAATGAACTGAACGTCTTGCCCGACTCGATGTCGGCGATCGCCATTTTGGCAAACCGGATCGTTTCATCGTTCCACTTCGTAACGGGCGTCGCCTTGGCGGTTTCGTCGTACCCGATCGAACCGAGCACCAAAACTACCGGGCGGTACTTGTCGGCATCTTCGGCAAGCAGTTCTTTTCCGCTCTTATAGACCTCATCCCAGTTGCTTGCTTTGAGAGCAGTGTTGAATCGATTGGCGATCTCATTTTCACGGGCGGCTTTCTCGGCTTTCGCCAAGTTGGTCTCCATCTTCGGCAGCGTCGTCTTGAGATATTCGGACAGTTCCTTGGCTGGTTCGCAAGCTCCGTACTTTTCAAGGAACTGCTTGCCGGCAGATATCGCGTCCTTACGGCCCTGGATATCTTTCTTGGGGTACAATTCGCGAAAGATATCGCCGAGTTTGGTCTGGCCGTCGGCATCTCCGCACGGGTCCTGAGCGAAGCCTGCCGCAGCTCCAAGTGCGATGATGGCCGCCAAAAGCAATGCCACATTGGTTGATCTGATAATCGTTTTCATCTAGGTACTTCCTCCGCCGGATGTCGCTCCGGGTGCTCTCAAAATCGTTCTGCCGGCACCGAATTATCGCCTTCGGTTTGGCGTGAAATCAGATGATACGTCCGAAAGATTAGTTGCTAGATTTTCGCAATAAAATTTCCGTATCGCCGGCATCGACCGTTCTGATCTTTGTGGAATAGAAAAACTAAATAATCCTTTACGCGCCGTGTTTGTGTCAAGCCAAAAGCAAACGCCGCCGACAAAAATCGTCCGGACGGCGAGTGCTGTAAATGAGGACAGCGTGCCCTCGTTAATGTTCGGCTATTGCGGTATCTGAACGATCCGTTCGCGCTTCTTTTTGGCCGGATCGGTCTCCGGGGTGATCACGACCGGCGGAAATACCGGCCGCGAGTCGACGATCTTCTGAACTTTGCTCTTCTGCACCGGCACCGAGGTCGTACGCGGAGCACTCGGGACGAGAATGATGTCGCGGCCGTTCATATTGGTCGTTTCCATTTCGGGCGATCCGGCGGCCGTGTCGTCTTCGTCATCATCATCGCCATCCTCAACTCGTGCGGTTGCATTATTTACAGGCACTCGAGGAGCGATTTTGAACTCGGTCTGGGCGAGATTTCTATCCGTACGGACGATATTTCGGCTCAGAGCCTGATAGACCTTTCCGGCGACCGCTGCGGCATATTTACCGCGTTCGCCCGGGCCGCGGGTGATCACCGCGACCGCGTATTTCGGAGCCTCGATCGGGGCGACCGATGCGAACAATCCGACCCACGATCCCTTGTCGATGCACGAGCCGGTCTTGCCGGCAACACCCAGATTCTGGTCCATTCCGCGGCGAGCAGTACCGTATTCAGCGGCTCCCATCATTCCGGGTATCACGCGTCGGACGTTTTGCTGCGGCAGATCGACGTTGCCTTTGAAGAATGTCTGAAATCTTGCCTGTTCGATCTCGTTACGCGGAATTCTGGGCAGAACGCGGTGGCCGCCGTTCGTAATGGCCGACGCCATTACTGCCAACTGAATTGTTGAAACTTCAAAATCGTCGCCGTGCGAATAGATACGTGCGTTGTTGTTACCGTATGGCAATCTGCCGGGAGCCTCGCCCTCAAGATTGACACCGGTCGGTTCACCCAGCCCGAGACGCTTGGCATACTCGATCACTTTCTGGCTGCCCATCTGGACGCCGGCCCGCTGAAAGTACGGGTTATCCGAGAAAGCGATCGCATCATCGAGTTTTCGGCGGGTCGAGGCATTGCGAACCGAGCCGTCCTGTCTGTCGATAACATTCTCATTCAGTGCAGCGACACCGGTGACGAGTTTGATCGTCGAACACGGCCTGATCGTCGAGCGGACCGCCCAGTTCTGATTAACGATCGTCAGTATCTTGCCTGTCTGGGCCTCCATAACGACAACGGACCCCGCTCTGCCGCCAAGGGCATCGATCGCGGCACGGCGAATATTAAGGTCCTCGCCCTCGGTCTTGTCGTTTGAAATATTGGCTATCGTCTCAGTCCGCAGGCCACGTTCGAAAGCGAGCCTACGTTCGCGGGCCTCGCGGGCGGCTTGCTCTCGGCGCCGCTGTTCCGCGATCGCGGCCTGGCGCCGTTCTTCCTCGCGGCGACGGCGTTCCGCTATCTCCTTTTTGGACTCAACAGCCTTTTTCGAGCCTTTCTTAGATTTGGCGTCGGCAACGGTCTCTTTCCCCTTTTTCTTTTCGTTCTTATCCTTTTTGCTCGTTTTGGATGCATCTTTTGCCTTCTTGTCGGTCTTCTTAGCTACGGCCGCCTTTTTGTTAGCAGCCGACTTTTTGTCTGCGGCCTTTGACGGAGCAGCTTTTTTGGACTGAGCAGCCTTTTTTTGAGCGTTGACCGTTCCATTCGCAAAAATGAAGACGGCCAAAATGGTAAATACCGCAGCGACGCGGAGTTGATAGGGGAACATTGACTTCATGCCTTACCTCAGATCTTAAATTTCGCCGTTGAGTTGATATTGGGGGAACCTGACCAAAAGTACCGAGCAAACTATACCGATCAGGAATTTGCGTTCAAACTAACGAAGACTATAACATTCAAGCGGCGGGCACGCAAGCACAATTGATGGTAACCATAAGCCCCGCTTAACGCATATCCAAAAAATGGGATTTTTAAGCACATTTCGTGGACGCCTGCTGTTGATCCTCGCCCTGCTCCTGGTGGCGACCCTTGGTGTGCAGTACTACCTGAATCTACGCACACAGCAGGACAATAATGAACTCCGCGAAGCTCAGGAGCAGTCGATCGTTGCCGGTATCGCACTTGGGTTTACCAGTATGACGTCGCGTGACTATCGGGTACAGGACCTGATCTCACAGCCGGACCAGACATTTTTGGATGAGGATGCCAAAAAACGCATCCGCGACATCATCATAATCGACAACGATTGGCAGATCACTGACAGTCTAAACCCCGACCTTTTGCCTTCGACCAACGAGAACGACGCCGTCGTTTATAAAAAGCTCAGCGACCTCAGCGACCTGCCGCCGCTGATGGAAGGTGCCCGGCTGGGCGATGACGTCAAGAATTTTCCGAATCGCAAATCCGGCCCAAACAAAGGTGCCGATGACGAGGCCCACGCCATACCGATCGAAACCAGTAAAGGCCGCTGGTACGTAATGGTGCTGCTCAAGAGCGACCGCTCTGAAACGGCCTGGAGGGCGGCCCGCCCGCTGATCTTCAACCTCGGCGTGCTGCTCGCGTCGTCATTTATCACACTACTGCTCGTTTGGCGATTTACGCGTCCGATCGCCGACCTCTCAAGCGCCGCCAGGCGCGTTGCCGAGGGCAACCTTGACGTCCGCGTACCTGATTCGCGGCGTAATGACGAAATGGGCCGGCTCGCGTCCCGGTTCAATGAAATGACCGCAGAACTTGCTAAAAAGCGGGAGATCGAGGCTCAGCTGCAGCAGGCCGAAAAATCGGCAGTAGTGGGCCGGCTCGGGTCGGCGATCGCCCACGAGATACGCAACCCGCTCAACTATATCAACCTCACCCTCGACCATCTTCGCTCAAAATACGCGCCGGACGACCAAGAAAAGCGTGAGAAATTTGAAAAGCTGACTGCTCAGCTTAAGGATGAGGTCGCTCGGATCAATCAGCAAATATCCGATTTTTTGAATTATTCGCGCCCCGCGACGGCTGACCTAAGGCCTGTCGACGCCCGGCCGATCATCGAAGACTCGCTCCGGATCGTCGAAGCCCAGGCCGAGGAGCACGGCGTTAAGATCGGCATCGTCGAGCATGAGGACGTGCCTCGGATCCTGGGCGACCCGGAATTTCTGCGTTCGGTCTTTAACAACCTGTTCATAAACGCGGTCCAGTCGATGGGCACCGATGGCGGTCATCTCAATATTAGGATCTCGCCCGACGACACCATGGTTCGTTTTGAGGTCACCGATACGGGCAGCGGCATTTCTGAGGCAAATCTTTCCAAAATATTCGAGCCGTACTTCTCGACCAAGGAAACCGGCACCGGCCTTGGTCTCGCGATCGTTCAAAAGATCATCGACATTCACAACGGTTCGATCGAGGTCGAGTCAGTTCCGGGCGAGGGAACCAAATTTACGGTAAGATTACCCGTAGCAAAGGGCAAGACGTGATCGCCCCGACGAAATTATCTATGGCACGTAAATCAATACTCGTCGTCGATGACGAGAAGAACCAGCGGGAAATCTTGGAAACGATCCTCTCAGGCGAGGGTTACGATGTGACGACGGCAAGCTCCGGCGAGGCGGCACTGAAGTTTGTCGAAACACGCCGATTCGATCTCGTTCTGACCGATCTCCAAATGACGGGCATGAGCGGGCTCGACCTTCTCAGAGAACTGACCAATTTTGACAAATCGATAATCGTCATCCTGTTGACAGCTCACGGCACGGTAGATTCGGCGGTCGACGCGTTGCGGTTGGGGGCGTTCGAGTACCTGCAAAAGCCCTATGATTCGGAAAAGCTACTTGAAACGGTTTCAAGGGCCTTGAAAAAGCTATCGACCCTCGACGCCGAGATCGTTTCGGTGTCGCCCGAGATGGACAAGGTCAAAAAGCTGATCCTCAAGATCGCCAAGTCAAATTCGACCGTTTTGATCCGCGGCGAGAGCGGCACCGGCAAGGAACTGATCGCCCGCTCGATCCACAAGAACAGTCACCGTTCGAATGAGGTCTTTCAGGCGGTAAACTGCGCGGCCATCAACGAAAACCTGCTCGAGTCCGAGCTGTTCGGCCACGAAAAGGGCTCGTTTACCGGTGCCGTCGCCGAGAAGAAAGGCCTTTTTGAGATCGCCCATAACGGCACGCTCTTTCTGGATGAGATCGGCGAACTCGACATCTCGCTCCAGGCCAAGATACTGCGTGCCTTGCAGGAAAAGCAGATCCGTCGTGTCGGCGGTGTACGCGATATCGACGTCGACGTCCGCGTCGTTGCCGCGACCAACCGCGACCTGCTGCACATGGTCGAGGAAAAGCGTTTTCGCGAGGACCTTTACTACCGCCTGAACGTACTCTCGATCGAGCTGCCAGCCCTGCGTGAGCGCCGGACCGACGTGCCGGTGCTGATCGAGTATTTCTTAAAGAAACACACTCGCGGCACGAGCCGAAAGATCACCTTTAGCCCCGAAGCCAGAAGGCTTGTCGACGATTATTCATATCCGGGCAACGTCCGCCAGCTCGAATCGGCCCTCGAGCGCGCGATCCTGCTGTGCGAGAACGACACGATCACCAATGATGACCTTCCGCCCGAGATGTTTACGGATCGCG
>CALDGX010000071.1 GCA_937941715.1 uncultured Chloracidobacterium sp.
GCTGAATCTGGCCTGCAGTTCGACACGGCGATTTGCCGTCCCGCCGCCACCGCCGAATCCTCCAAATCCGCCGGCAATATTGGTCGACTGACCAAATCTGCCTGAGCTGAGACTGCCGATCGGCGTACCAAGATTAACGGTGTTGAACAAGTTGTTAAAGTTAACGCTCAAGTTCAAGTTATATGGCTTGCGTCGGTCGCCGCCGCCGCCAAACATACCGCCCATTCCGCCGCCGCCCATTCCTCGGCCGCCACCGCCGCCCATCATGACGCCCGGAGGCGGTCCGCCTGCAGATCCGCCGCCCTGGTTTCCGCCGGCGGCAGCTGTCGAACCGGCAGTCTTACCAAATCCAAAATTCTTACCGACTCTCAGATTCACGCTGAAGTATCCCGGGCCTTCGCCGTAATTGCGCGGAATGATCAAATTCGGATCTTTGCCTGCGACATCACAGTATGAAGCGGTAATGCGTAGCTCGGAACATTTTGCCCCGAGTTCACCGTATGTCGGCCGCTCTGTGAAGAGCGAATCTCCGTTAAGGTCGACACCGCGAGTGATATTGAACGGGCGGCCCGAACTTGCGATGATAAATGGATTCAGGGATATGCTCCAGGGCAAGGTGATATTTCCCCCGATCACGAAATTGTGCCTGATGTCCGAGGACGATCGGCCGTATTCTCCCGTAAGGTCATAATTATACGACGGGAAACTGTTGGCTCCGTCGGTGTCACTCTTTGCAAAACCGAGGCGGTAGTTTCCGAAAAGCGAAATCTTCGCCGAAATCAGGCTTCGGAAGTTCATTATCAGCTGATTCTGGTTGCCGACACCGCTCGCTTCATATTGGTAGATATTACCCAATGTCGGCTGCGGCCGTGGAGCATTCAGACAGTTCGTTTGGAGCGGGCAAATCGGGGCGTTGATGTTTCGCACCCGCAGCTGATGTATGGTTCGCGAAGTAATAAAGAACGCACCGAATGTGGTCTTGTACGGCAGCTGCCTTTCAATTCCAAGAGTCGCCTGCATCGTATAGGGCACACTGAGGCCGCTGTCGATGGTGCGGATCGTATTCGACTGCGGAAGTGCAGCCAGGATCTGGGCAGCGGTCGGCGAATTTGTCACGCCGCCGGTTGTAAATACCGGTTGAGCCAACAGAGCGAGTGCAGCTGCACGGCGTGCCGGATCCGGGTCGTTAGCACTGACGATCAGATTTAACTGACGCGTACCGTTGAAACGCTCGGCCTGAAGGGTCAGATTTTCACTAAATCGCTCATAGAAGAAGCCCGCACCGCCGCGAAACACTGTCTTCGGGGCTTTTGCTCCACCGGCACCCGGCGACCATGCAAAACCGACACGCGGAGCAAAATTCTTGGGGTCGTTTACGTTCGTTTGATTTTCGTACCTCAGACCGAAACTCAATAACAGAGCCGGCGAGATGCGCCAGTCGTCAGTTATGAAAAGGCCGGCATCGAACCGCGAGACGTTTGCCAACGGGTCACCCGTCGTAAGCGAGAATTGCGTCGGGTCGTAACGTGTACCTGCGGCACCGAGCACGCTTGCTCGATATTGCTCGATAGGCGAGACAATGCCGTCACCGTTGAGGTCATACGCATCCGCACCGAAAAATCCGGGGAATACGTATGTCCCGCCGTAATTACTCTCCGAACGGTCAGTGATGCTGACGTTACGGAGCCGCACGCCGAACTTGACCGAGTGCTGCGAATTCTTTCCGAACGACGTGGTTGTATTGTTGCTTATCTCCCAGACTTTGTTGGAATTAAAGCTTGTACCGATCTGTGCTCCGCCACCTGTAAAAGCCGATGCGACGTTGATCGTCGGGATCGAATTATCGCCATTTTGCGAACGCTTGTTGAATGAGTATTCAAATCTGGTCTCGTTGATCGTCTTGGCGTTGATGATCGCAGTCTCGGTCAGTCTTATCTCATGCCCAAAGCTGGTCGTTTTGTACGCTCTTGACGGCAGCGACGTGTCACCGACTCCCTGATTCTTGTTCGTCGAGCGGTCGAAGCTATATCGTGCGACCAGCGTATTCTTGTCGTTAATGGCAAAATCGACACGCGGCCCGATCGAGAATCGGCGGCTGGGGATCGTCAGATCTTCACGAAAGCTGACCGGGTTTAGCCCTGCGTCGAGAACAACCGCATTGATTATCGCGTTGTTATCGGCATCGCGATTCATGACATCCAAAAAGTATGAAGCCTTGCCCTTTTTGATCGGACCCGACAAATTACCGCCAAATGAACGCAATTGACTCGGGGCCTTGTTAGTCGCAAAAGGATTTCGCGAATTCAGGCTTTCGTCGTTGAAACTGCCGGAGATCGAACCCCGGAATTTGTCCGAACCGGGCTTCGTCAAGATCTCAATACGTCCGAAACCCGGACGGTCAAACTCGGCAGAGAACGGGTTCTGATTAATACGGATCTCGCGGATCGATTCTTTGGGCGGCAACTGGCCTCCGGTGAATCCATCGATGTAGATCTGGCCGCCATTTGGCCCCGCGGACGGGCCCGCCAACGCCTGAAGAGCAGCCTGAAGTTCATCCGGATCATCCGGCAAAGAATCCAAGTCTTTGCCCTTGATGACCGTTGCGTCGGCATTGTTATCCGCGTCGTTTGAAACTGCTTCGTTGTTAGATACATCAACAGTTTCTTCAACGCCCGAAACGGTCAAAACGACA
The DNA here is from genome assembly GCA_937941715.1 of uncultured Chloracidobacterium sp. Classification (GTDB taxonomy): domain Bacteria; phylum Acidobacteriota; class Blastocatellia; order Pyrinomonadales; family Pyrinomonadaceae; genus OLB17. The sequence continues at coordinate 2,693 of CALDGX010000071.1, forward strand.
AAAAGTTCGTTCTTTTCGCCGGCCGCAACCTCGACCTCAGTGTTTTCATAGAGCGCGAATTTCGGCGCGATCGCCTTTACCGTATACTTGCCGGCTTCCAGTCCGGTGATATTGTATTCTCCGCGAGCGTTGGTGATAGCGGTCTTTTGGGTACCCTTAGGTGAGACAACCGTCACCGTCGCACCGACCAACACGGCTCCGAGTGAATCGGTAACCGAACCGGCGATGCTGCCCGTCGATTGAGCGAAGGCGGCTCCCGCCGCAAGCGCGGTAACGAGGCCTATGAGTAATATATTCTTAATGACTTTCATGATTTTTGTTATAAATAGCAATTTGATTACGCCCGGAGGTTTTCCGGCCAATAGCCGCCTCCGGGCGAAGATATCTTGTTTTTAAGGGAAACCGATGCCGTCAAGGCCCGGGATAGAAAATCCTCCATCTAATCCGCGTCCGCCGCGGTTGCCTCCCGATTGGGCTTGAGCCATTCGCAGGAAGGGCTCGACACCAGCAAGGAGTTTGATGGCGTTTACTTTCGTCATATCGGCATTCTTTGTACTCGAAATAGCGATCATATCTCCGGCCTTCAGATCAGCAGCCGTGATGTTCGGAAACCGCTCGAGCATATCGTCGATACCGCTGCCGCCGCGACCGCCGCCCATTCCCGGACGTCCCTGTCCCGGTGCACCCGCTCCGGGTTGGCCGCCAGGCTGACCTCCGGGCTGGCCCTGCTGTATTCCGCCTTGTCCCGGTGGACGCATTCCGCCGGCACCAGGCTGGCCGCCCGCGAGCCTTTCGGCCATTTCAACGGGAAACTTCTTCATGATGGACGTTGAACCAAGTTCGACCGTGACATCCTTTTTCGTCTGCAGATTCGTTATCACGATCTCGTTCTTTGCGGTGTCGACAGACTTGACCGTGCCGGCGATCGTCTGAAACGCACCTGTAACTACCTGCTCAGCCGAAAAACTGGTCCCGTCGGAGCTCTTGTCGCCAAGTGCTCGTATCATATCGCCTTGCTTCACATCGGCGATCGAACTGTCCACGGCCTCATCAAAACGGATCGAATTCGGAGCGTATCGTTTGAACTTCGCGTCAACTTTGGGCGTAAGGACGGTCGAGGTGGTACCCATCAGGCCCCGAACTTCGACCGTGATCTGATTTGTCTGAGCATTGACCGCGGTCACCTTGCCGGCGATCCCGCGGGTCCGCCACATCTCGGCTTCCTTCGCGTTTTTCTGAGCGATCGCGGACTTTGACATCAGATACACCGATCGTGCCGGAAATGATCTGCCCTCCGCGTCCAGAACGCCGGTGGCCATCACCCTGTCTCCGACCGCAATGTCGGCAACGGTCGCAGGCGTAGCCGTGGCAAGATCAGGTTTAGCGGGATCGACCCGCTTAAATTCGGTCTTGGCCGAAAACACACCGTCGACGTTACCGGTCTTTGAATTGATCGTGATCCGTTCGCCGGTTATCGCAACGACGTCGCCGCTGATGACCGAGGGTTTGATCGAAGCCGTCGGAGTAGTTTGTGCTCCAATGGCGACCACGGCAAAAAGAATGAGATTAATTATGAATAAGTTCTTTTTCATTGCTAAAAATCCGCAAAATCTGTCTAGTCTGATTACGACTTTTTTATTCGTCCAGTTGCACGAATCAGATTCTATGACGTTAATTCTATCAGGATGGTTCGAGGCGATTTGTAAAGAAATGTAAAAGTCTGCAAACAATCAGCTTATGCCTTTTGCCAGACATTAGAAGAACGGGCGGTCAGGACCAGGCCGATCCCGACAGCGAAGACCGAAAAAAGTGCAATCACCCACAGGTAGGGCACAGACAGCAGGATCGTCCAAACGACCACACCCAACAGCGTCGCGAGTGTTTCTGACCGGTTCGCGTCAGATAAAAATCGCTTTTGCAGGAGTTTTCCAACAGTGACCTGTAACGCCACGCGGCCGAAAACATATCCGAGGAGGATCATAGCAAGCCCCATCAACCCAAGCGTCGCACTCAGAAAATCGGGCAGCACGCTAAGACTGCCCACAATAGCGACGATCGTTCCGATAAAAACGACCGAACCGAGTGCGCTGATCTTGAGAGTTGACAGCCGGATCCTGGAAACTGCCCTTCCGACGGCCCCCGGAGCGATCGTCGTCATCACCATCGATATCGCGAACCAGAAGAGTGCCAAAAGCAGCCTTTGTGCAACAAATGTCCAAGTTATGGCAGGAGTTAGTATTTGTGACGGGTTTTGAGCGATATTGCGGAGTTCCTCCTCCCATACGCCAAAGACGACGGTCTCCTTTCCGGCCTCGCGCAGTGCGTTCGCACTTTCGTGCTTATAGGAACCACCGAAAACGATCACATCACCACCGATATAACCATTTTCCTTCTGGATCACGGAACCGCCGATCGTCGCTACGTCACCTTCGACCCGTCCATTAACGATGACATCGCCGCCGAATGAAAATACTCCCTTGGCGCTTTTGCGAACCTCGACCGACTTTGCGATCGCTATGACCTCCATTTCCGGAGCGTCCTCTACAATAAGCGTTTTTTCGTCGTCCGAAAGCGAGATCTCGGGAGCGGCTTGTATCGAATTCGAGCATAGCAATATCGCGACGAATAACCAGGACGCAGTTAATGTCGCCGTCACAATGTGGTGTGTCCGGATATTGAAAAGGCTCGTAAGTATCACTTTTGTGGAATCTCTATGTACGCCTAAGCCGAGACCTGGATCTTGAGACCAAATATGACAAGACCAAAACTGCTCCGGCGAGCATCATTAATACGGCAGGGATCTGGAATTGTCCGCTGACAGTCCTAAGGACCACCCCGAAACCTACCAGTAATGAGTACGCGACGTGGCCGACAAAGTTTCCGACCGCGGCGATCTTTTCGCCAAATATTACGATCTGTCCGATCATAGTACTGGCGTCAGGGCCGAGGGCGAATAGTATGAAGAGTAATAAGGCGGCGCATACAAAGACGGCGCTGTAGAGTTCGCTGGGCCTTCTCAGTCCGCTGACCGAGCTTTCGGCGTTTGTGACGAGCCGTTCGGTAAAATTTGCCGGCAGGTCAATGTCAAATTCACGTGACAGAGATGAGTTAAGAGAGCAGAGGAATTGTTTTTGAAGACGCAGTTCTTCCGAGCATTCGGCACATTCGGCCAGGTGTGTTTCGATCTCGAGTTCGCGCTCGTTCGAAAGCTCGCCATCCACGTAGGCTGCGATCTCCATGGTCGGGCAATCTGATTGGTAGTTTGCGTCAAACCGTGCCATCTCAGGTAATATCAGCGAGTTTCCCGCCTATTTCAAGAATTTGATCGTGAGCGGATATTCCCACAACTCGCCATTGTTGGCCTTCATGCCGCCAATGATCGGAAAAACAATTCCCATAATTCCGATTGCGAGGATCGTCAGAAATCCGATAAGGACAAACATCAGCACCACACTTACAACAGCGTAGATGACCGATGAGATCATCCAATTAACGACCATCTTACCGTGAGCATCAAGCCCGGGGATCTTGTCCTTCTGCGTCTGCCACAGCACTATCGGTACAATTATCCCGACCGGAAACAAAATAACGTTTGCGAGTTGAGAAAGATGCAGCCACATTCCCATTTGTCTCTGCTCGGGCGTCTGCAACGATGAAGGCGGTTGAAACTGCATTTCGTAACTCATATCTAGATCCCCTTAAATCCGCGTTCTACAAACATCTGTCTCATCATCTCGCGTGCGCGAAAGAGTCGGTTTTTGACCGTGCCGAGCGGAAGCCCGGTGACCTCGGCTATTTCGTCATACGACAGATCCCTCGAATGCCGCAGCACGATCAGATCGCGATATCCGGGCGGTAAACACTTGATCACCGCATCGATCTCATTCCGCCATTCGCTCCGCTCATGGTCCTGCTCCGGCGAGGGACGTCCGCTTTCGATCTGAAACTGAAACGTACCATCGGCATTTTCCGCCTCGATACTCATCGCGACGACCGAATTTCGACGCATATGGTCGATCGCCGCATTATGAGCAATTCGATAAAGCCAGGTCGAGAATTTATACTCCGAACTGTATTTTGAAAGTGAATTATAGACCTTGATGAAAACTTCCTGAGTAACGTCGAGCGACGATTCGTAATCCCCCAGCATTCGAAACACATAGCTCGTTATCGGTCGCTGATAACGGCGCACAAGCTCCTCGAAGCCGTCGGTCCTGCCCGCCACGGCATTGACGATCAATTCGCCGTCCGTCAGGCCTCGGATATCACCGATCGATAGTGCGTGAGTGGTCATCGTTCAGGATCGAATACGGTATTGTCTTCGAATTTGTTTCAAACTTCAAGACCGGTGCCTTTGGTTCAGGCCAACGATGCAAGTGCCGCCGGTGCGGCGATCTCGTCAAAGTTAAAACTTGCGTCCGGGATCGACAGGCCGACATCCTCGGGCCTGAGTATATGGAGCGATCGGCCAAGCGCTTCGCTGGCGATCTGGGTGATCTTTGCAGGGACGAGCCTGCTCCCGATCAGAAGCATCCGGTCAAGATAACCGCCGTTGATGTTCGCTCCAAATCGGTCATTGTAAAACATCAGGAGTCGATAGACCTCGTCGTCGACCTCGGTCGGCAGACATGTGACGGTACGAACGACTGTCGGCTCGTCACCTCGAAGCAGCAAGGCCGTAAAACCGTCATCCTGTTCGCTTATCAAAAGTGAATCCGCCTTATTGGCGCGCCCAACAAGCCAATTGGCCTCGCCGACCGCCCGCGGCAAGATCAACCCGGCCTTCCACCCCATGTTCTCAAACAGGGTTTCGTATTCATCGATCACACCTAATGAGATCGCGGTCGCAAAATAACGCGGTCGTCCCTCACGATTCGGTGAGATCTTTTGACGCGAGATCCGCAATTGCGAAGCCGGGGCACCAAACGTCTGTTCAGCTTTCCAGTCAAGTATCTCTTCGGTTTCCTGTTTTGCGGCCGGCTCGGCCTCAAGCGTAAGGATCGCGGACCTTGCCGAACTGCTGGGCAGGGCGATCGACCAACGCTTTTGCCCCATTAATCCGGAACTTTGCAGTGCCGCCTCGAGGCTTGCACGAAATTCGTGCGGATCAGTGATATTGATCTCCAAAAAACTGGGATCGATAACGTTCGGCGGCAGTGCGATCGTCGCCGCCTGTTTGATGGAAAAAGATGATCGGCCGCCGCGGGTAAGTGCGATCGCCGACACACGGTCGCGTTCGATACCAATTGCCGCGTTTGGAAAATTTGGTTTCGTGAGTGAAAAGAGCATTATTTAATACTTGTTATACGCCGTCCCATCGGAATCCTCGCCCTCGGCCATACTTTTGACATCCTTGAGCCCGGACTCGCCATCGGGCGAATTGGTGTCTTCACCCTGCACCTCGTCCCACTCGGGCTTTTCGAGGATCGGGTCCAGCGGCTTTTCGCGAAGGTACTTTGCTTCAACAAGCTCGTCGATCGACTTCGGGAGTTTCCCCTTATCGGCAGAAAATTGGTCTATGGCCCGCCGCATCTGCCACAAGTTCTCCTTGAGTACGGTCTCCCGAGCCTGTTGCACGCTCCGCTGATAGGTCGGGATCGCTACCGACAATAGAATGATCAGGATGAACATCGCGATCATTAATTCGAGAAGCGAAAAGCCGCGTTGCCGCTCTGGCGAACGGCGGCCGGCGCTTGTACTCGAGAATTTAATGAGTTCTCTAATATTCATTGCTGATCTCCGGTTTCCTGCCGCGAGGTTCACCACTCACTATACTTTTCCCCGTTCATCGCTTCCTCGTCCGAAGACGAACGCACATCGAAAACGTTGATCTCGTCCCAATTATCCGAGTCCTTATCCTGATAGGAAGACCTGAATTTCCAATCTGCTTTTCCGGTCATCGGGTCAATGGGCAGTTCCCGCAGGTATATCTTATTAAGCTCTTTGATCTCATTTAATTCGGTCGCCTGTTTAGTGTCGCCCGAGATCCCGCTGCCGCCGGTGACATTGACGCCGCGAGCTTTGACCTTGACCCCGTCGACCAGAGTTTCTATTGTCGGCGGGTATCGATCCGGATTATCCGATTCAAATATTTTGCAATCGTCCACAACCACACGGCTTCGCGGATCAGTCGGGATATTGCCGCCCTGCGCGGCGATCGTCGGGTTTCCGCTGGTAACCGCTCCCTGCGGACACGCCCCGATAGTGTCACGTTTAAATTCGTCGATCGCGTTCCGCATTAGTCTTAACGATTCCCGTAGACGCAGTTCCTTTTGCCGCTTGACCGCATTTTGGGCCATTGGGATAGTGCCCATTACGAGGATCGCAAGAACGGCGAGCGTCGAAACGAGTTCGAGCAGGCTATAGCCTGCCGCACCTCTGCCAATGGCCGCCGTCTTCCGGGTCATAATTATCAGTTGATCTTGATCGCGAAATTCTTGCCGTCCGCGGTCATCAGATTCAAAACATCGCTGTCAAAGGCGATCGCCGGCTTGCCGTCGGCGAGAGCCTCGATCTCAAACGTCACAAGGGTCCCGGCCGCGTGCGTCCGGATGCCCTCGTTCGCTGTGAGCGAGACGAACATCTTGCCGTTCTGGTTAAGGAACGGCATTGCCGCTTTGTTCTCATCCGGGCCGAAAACGTCACCAAGATTGACCGACCGTATCGCCACCTTTGCCGGATCGAACTTGAGCCCGAGTACCGCCGACCGGAAGGTCGCCGATCCAGTCAATGTGACCGCGAACCTTGCACGCTCGCCGGCTTTCAAGTCTCGCATTTCACCGGCCAGTGCCAGGTCTGCCGATGGTCCGGCAGGAACTTCAGCCGGAACGGCGTTATTTTTGACGACATTAGCGGTTTGATTAAGCTGGAGCGTCTTTACGGCCGAGTCGATCGGGACAAGCGACGGTTCGGAAACCTCGCTTTTAGCGACGGCGGTTCCCTGCGTGGAGTCGGTTCGGACATATGCCGGAGCGTCAGCCGGTTGATCCGGAAGCTGAACGTTGACGTTCGTCGGCGTCTTGCGAGCAAGTGCAAGCATCTCTTCGCGCTCTTCGTCGATGATCATCGCCTCAAGCGAATTCGACGTCGGCACGGCAAGGCTGCCGGTCGGCCGCTCGATCTCGTCCTCAGGCAATATAGCCGGAGCACGGATCACTCTGGGCGTCACGGCGATCACGATATCCACCTGACGATTGTCATTTACCGGAGCCGTGAAAAGACGGCCGATGATCGGGATCAGGCCTATCAGCGGCAGCCCGGAACGGCTTTTCGTCTCGACGCCCTGGGCCACGCTTGCCAAAAGAAGCGTCTTATTGTTTTGGACGCGGGCAGTTCCCTTGATCGTTCGTTCGGTAAAGGTCGGCGTTAACGATGATGCACCGGCGACATCCTTTGACTCGATCTCCATCGCGACCTGAACGTCCTGATTCGGGAAGACCAACGGCTTGAACTTGAGCGTCAGACCAACTTGTTCGTAGTTGATGACGTTAGATAAAAAACCGTTGGAATTGTTGTTATTCGTTTGGTTATTAAAGTTGCCGTTCGAGATCTGGGCCGTCTGCACCGGCACACGCTGGCCGATCCGGGCCGATGAATCCTCGTTGTTAAAGGCGTGGATCTGGGTCGAAGCGATCAGTTTTGTGTTCGATTTTGACTGCAGGGCGGTGATGTTACTAACCGGCAGCCCGAGAGCGAACCCAAGACTCGATATATTGGGAAGCCCCATGGCGGTCGTTATCGCACCCGACGATCCAAGATTGATATTCGGGATCGCGGCACCGCCGATATTGAGCAGGGTTCCGTTCTGCCCGGTCGTGCCGAGTTGGTTACCGAACTGCAACAGGTCATTTTTGTTGACCTCATAGATCGAAACGTCCATCACGACCTCGGCCCGGTCCTTATCCAGAGATGAGATCAGCTTTCCGATGAGCCTGATATTCTCCTCAGTATCGCGAATCGTCACGCTATTGGTCGCGTCATCGGTCAAAACGATTGTCTGAGTTCGCCCGGGCTGGGCCGGAATGGCCGTCTGGACGACCTTAGCAATATCTTTGGGGGCTGCATTCTGCAAGTAAAACGTGCGAAGGACGAGTTGTTGAAACTTCTGTCTCTGCGTCTGCAGTGCGACTATGATCGTCCGCGGGCCGACCTTCTGGAAGAAAAGCCCTTCCTGAAGAAATATGTAGTCGAGGGCCCTGGCGGCCGTCACGTTCTTGAGATCGATGTTGACCTTTCGGTTCGGCGTTCGAAACGACTCGGTATCGAATAGCACGTTAAGTTCGAGATCACGGGCCAGTTCCTTGATGATGAACTGAAGATCGACACCGGCCGGAAACGGCAGATCGCGAAGTTTTTCGAGCTTTTGCGGCAATTGCTGTGCTGTGTCCGGCTTGAACGCGGTCGGTACGAGCTTCACACTGCCATCAGCGTTCTTTTTTTCTGATTTCCCGTCCAGAACTTCCTTTTGAAGCCGTACCATCCGCTCCATCTCGGATTTGGCCAACTCGTTGGTCGGGTCAAATGCGTACGCCTTTCTGAACGCGATATACGCATTTTCGTAATCTTTCTCTTTCGCTGCCAGCGTGCCCTTCTTGATATACTGCTGCGACGCGTTGAACAAAGCACGCGTCAAATGCAGGCGATATTCCGGGTTTTTCGGGTTTTCCGACACCGCGATCGCAAACTCCTCGCTTGCCTTGTCCCATTCCTCGGCCGCCTCGTGGCGCATGCCGATCTTAAAGTGCTTTTTACCGTCACCGAGGGCGATGGCAGCAACCGGCGAAATGGTCGAGATTATCAGTAGTAAACTGAGCAGTATGCGAAGGTAATTCGATCTTTTCATAGTCGTCTGATTAGCTAACAATAGGCTCGGAGCACCGCGATGGCCGGCAATTGATCGGAACCACGAACCTAATACACGGCCAAATGCGTCAAAAGTTGCAAATAACGTCGGTCCCGTCCGGGCAGCGAAAGGCGCTCCCGTAATTTTCAGCCTTAATGGGTAAAAATGCAATAGTAAAACTTGGTTTTGACAGGGTCGAGGGCGACCGCGAAAGCGATGCTCCAGCGTCAATTGAGCGGATTAGCGATGGTATTGACCGTAAGGCGGGCAAGTGCTCGACGGCTGATCGCTGCGATGACGACCGCCGAAAAGATCGTGGCGGCGATGCCCATTATCAGGACATACGAGTCACCGGTATTTTCGAGTGTCAGTTCTGAAAGTCCGGCCCCGACAAGCACCATTGCAGAAGACCGCGGGAGCATCCCTGCCGCTGTACCCAACAGAAATGACTTTAAAGGCACCTTCGCCGACGCCATGAGAAAGTTCGTGAAAGCAAACGGCATAACGACCGACAGCCGGATCAGAAAGATGATCAGGGTCGTGCGCCAAAAATTCTCTCCCAGCAATGATCGATAGATCGCCTCTGCTCGCGGATGTTTACCCGCGACATCCGGTAACCGGTCGCCGCTTATCCGTGAGTTGATCTTAAATGAGATCAAAGCCGACCCGACCACTACCAGCATAAGGATCAGAATGCCCAGTTCGAAACTAAAAGCCCAACCGCCTACGATCCCGATGACATTTGTAGGCAGAAGCGCGAGGCCGCACAGCAAAAGCGTTCCGAAAAGGTAAACGATCGCTCCGCTGCCCCAATTCTCGCGCAGCCACTGCCCGATCGGCTCCAGGAATGTGATCAGCAGGAGACTCCCAATAATTGGCATGAACGTGGTCAACAAAGCCATCGGCCCAAGATGGCCGAGATCCTTAATTGGTTTCCATACACGCTTAACCATACAATTTCGAAATTTTAGCAAAATTTTTCGTTTACATCACCTGCCGGCGGAGGTAATCGAGAGCTGCCTGGCTGGAGCGCCATCGGATCAAATAGCGGTCGCCGGGCAATTTAAGTCCTACCGATTTTGAGCCTTTATTCCCCGAATACCCTATAAATACCGTTCCGACGGGCTTTTCCTCGGTTCCCCCGCCCGGGCCAGCGATGCCCGTTACAGCAATGGCGTGGTCGGTCCCGGCGTATTCCCTCATTCCTCTTGCCATCGCTTCCGCACACTCGGCACTCACGGCGCCGTGCTCTTCGATCAAGGAAGGCGGCACGCCGAGTGTTCGCGTTTTTGCTTCGTTCGAGTATGTGACGGCGCCTTCGATGAAATAACCGGACGAACCGGGCACCTCGGTAAGACGCCGGGCGATCAGTCCGCCAGTGCAGCTTTCGGCGACCGAAACGGTCTCACCGCGGAGGCTGAGCAGGCCGCCGACGATCTGCTCCATAGTTTCGCCGTTGGCAGCAAACACCGGCTTCCCTATTGCCACAGTTAGCTGCTCCGCGAGCCGGTCGCACGTCGCGGCGGCATCGGCCTCGTTATCCGAGCGGGCCGCAATATGGATCTCGACCTCGCTCTTATTGAACAGAATCGAAGTCTGAACCGTCGGGTAAGAGGTATAGATCGGGGCTGCGATCTCGTCGACGGCCGATTCGCCGAGCCCGCTTACACGCAGGACGCGTCGTTTTACATACACTTCACCGGCGAGTGCCTTCAGCCTTTCAAGAACATGGTCAGTGAACATCGGTTGGTTCTCACGCGGAGGCCCGGGAAGAACGATCAACAGTTTGCCGTCGATCTCGGCCAGCATTCCGACAGCGGAACCATTTGGGTTCGGAAGCACCTCGGCTCCGTCGATCACATAAGCCTGACGCTTGTTTATCTCGGGCATTTCGCGTCCCCACGACCTGAAACGCGCACGAAGATGCTGCTCGATCTCGGGGTGGAAAGCCAATTCCCGGCCGACTGCCGCGGCCGTGAACTCACGCGTGATATCGTCCGCGGTCGGCCCCAAACCTCCCGTCGTAATTACGACGTTCGAGCGTTTTAGAGCATCGCGCACAGTCTCCTCGAGCCGTGACCCGTCATCACCGACGATCGTCTTGAGCATCACTTCGATCCCGATATCGTTCAGCTTTTCCGTTAGCCAAAGGCTGTTAGTGTCTGTTTTGGTCGGCGTCAAAAGCTCCGATCCGATCGCAATTATTTCCGCACTGAGCATAAATTCATACCGTCGAAGTACACTGTGGCCCGCAAACGTTCCAGCTTTTCTCCGGTCATTTGATTTTCGCGGCCTTTTGGCCCGCTGTCTATATCAGTAAATTTCCACCACCGGCTTTCCGTCCGAACCGATGTAGGCCCGATACATACCCTCCGAGTTGAACGAAATGGCCATATTCCCGAATTTGTCCATCGCGACAATGCCGCCGTCGCCGCCGAGCTTCTGCAGTTTCTGTTTTATTACCATATCGGCGGCGTTCTGTATCGGCATTGCCCGATACTCCATCAACGACGCGATATCGCGGGCGACCCCGAGCCGAATAAAATACTCGCCCCAACCTGTCGCCGAAACGGCACACGAGTCGTTGTTTGCATAGGTGCCGGCACCAATGATCGGGGCATCGCCAACGCGTCCGTATTTCTTGTTTGTCATTCCCCCGGTCGAGGTGCCGGCGGCGAGATCTCCGTAACGGTCCAATGCGACCGCACCGACCGTGCCAAAACGGTTTCGCGGATCTTTTACTGACAGAGCGGGATTTGATGAGATCGAGGGTTTCACGTTGTCATTTTTGCCCTTTTCGACCTTTTCAGTTTTTTGTTTTTCCTCTTTGAGGATGTTCTGCAACGCATCCCAGCGGTGTTGGGTCCAGAAGTATTTTTCGTCCACCAATTCTAACTTCTGCTCCTTGGCAAACTTCTCCGCGCCGTCACCGATCATCATCACATGTTCCGACCTTTCCATGATCGCACGGGCCAGACTTATAGGGTTCTTGACGTGCCGAAGGCCCGCAGCAGAACCGGCGGCCAGCGTCTTTCCGTTCATTATCGAGGCGTCGAGTTCGTTCTTACCTTCATTCGTAAACACAGCCCCTTTTCCGGCGTTGAAAAGCGGCGAGTCTTCCATTATCCGGATCGCGATCTCGACGGCGTCGAGGCTTGTTTTGCCGGACTGCAGGGCCTTGTATCCGGCGATCACCGCTTCTTCGAGTTTTTGGCGAAACTCCTTCTCTTTTTCAGGCGTCATCGCTTCCCTCCTGATGACTCCTGCTCCGCCGTGAATAATGAAGCCAAGCCGCGGATCCTGAGGCGACTGAAGTTGTTTGATCTCGCCAAAACTACTCTTTTGACCAGATGCCGCAAATGGGAATGCGAGTATAGCGACCAATAAAATTGAAATATAGATCTTCATAGATTTGTCAGTCCGGTTCGGCCCGATTTGCTCAAAGCGTATCACAACAAGATCAAAAATGAACCGCTCAAGATCGCGTGTGCGACACGTATTTTTGCCTGAAATCGGGGTCGGCCTCCAGCAATTCGGCCTCTTCGCGAGCCCACGGCGAAATGCCGCCGGACGGGTCACGAGCAACGATCAAAAATTCGCTCCACGCCATGTATTTCGTCGCCCCGACCTCGTCCGGATTCGGTATCGGCTTCGTATCGGAGAAACCGACAAATACCGGACAGATCTCGTTCTCGACAATACCGTCCTTTTCGGCACGGTAGCGAAAATCAGGCAGTATCTCGAACATCTCTATGCCGGTCATCCCGAGTTCGTACTTTAACCGGCGGCGGGCCGCGTCGATCGTCTTTTCATGAAGCATCACGTGCCCGCAGCACGAATTTGACCAAACGCCGGGCCATGTTTTTTTCGATGCGGCCCGCTGCTGCAACAGCAGTTCGCCTTTTGAATTGAAAAGAAAGATCGAAAATGCCAGATGCAGTTTGGTATCAGCGTGGTGAACCAGCGATTTTGCCTCGGTGGCGAGCGGGTTGCCGCTTTCGTCGACATAGACAAGCATTTCATCAAATCGATAGTGATGCCTTTGCCAAAACACCATCGCTAGTCCAAGTATCAGTGTGCCGATCACGGCCGGCCAGAACATCGCATCAAAGACCGCGATCGCGGTCCAGAAAAAGACGGTCAGGAGCGCACTTGACGTCAATTGGACAGGAGTCGGCAATAGCGGCTTGCGATAATGCAAGAAGATCTCGAGCATCACCGCCGCGATCGAACCGGTGATCAGCCATCCGCCAAAATTTGATAACGGTACCGCGTAAAAACTGCCCTGCCCTTCGTACTGCCAAAATCCAAGCTTCACCGCTCCGGGATCGAGAACGAGGTCAATGGCCGTCGCGATCATTGCTGTCACAATGATCCGGCCCGGAATGTTGCCGATCAAGGCCCGGGCGACCGCGTATGCCCCTAAAATGAGCGGCGTCCAGGCCAGAAACACCGTCCAGGGCGTCACGCCGAAGATTTTGAATCCAAGCAGTTCGGAGTAACCGAAATGTCCGTAGGGAAATCCGGTATATATCGCTGATGTTTCGATCAACAGAGCGTAAACGCCCAGCATCGCCCATAGCACCGCCGCGTCACGCCGGCCCAGCCATCGACGCGTCGCCCAAAAGGCCGGTAATGCAAAGAGGATCACGTTCAGACCCGAAAGATAGTGCGACCACGGCGGCAACTCAACGTTGACCATGAAGAAAGCTCCGGCCGCCAAAAAGCATAATATTCCGCTGACTATGATCCGATCTTTGTTCATTAAAGCTATAATCCAACTATGCCCGACATCGCCTATTTGTTAAAGGTCAGCCGCCCGCGATTTTGGGTCTACTTGCTTGGGCCGTATCTGGTTGGGCTGGTCGCCGGAGCGGCAACGCGCGAAGACCTGCTGAACTGGCACTTCGCGGTTTTCGCTTTGTATTTTGCGTTGCCCGCGAACCTGCTGGTTTACGGCGTAAACGACATCTGCGACTATGAGACCGACAAACTCAACCCCAAAAAGGCCGATTACGAAGCGTTGGTAACGCCTGAACGACGCACTTCCGTGCTGTCAGCGATAATTCTACTGAATCTGCCTTTTGCCGCCGGACTGATCGCCGTGCCGCTGGCGGCGATCAACGTGCTTGTCATTTTTCTGCTGCTCTCAGTTTTCTATTCTGCCAAACCTGTTCGGGCAAAGGCGGTGCCGTTTCTGGACTCTGCATTCAATATTCTCTACGTCATGCCCGGCATTTTCGCCTACACATTCGTGACTGGCGGCCTGCCTCAGTGGCAGGCGATCGTCGCCGGCGGGCTTTGGACGGCAGCCATGCACGCGTTTTCTGCGATCCCCGATATTGACGCGGATCGTGAGGCCGGCCTGGCAACCATTGCGACTAAGCTTGGGTCGGGCGGGACCCTTCTTTTTTGTCTCATCGCGTACATCGCGTCCGCGGCTCTTTCAGTCCGGCTCCTGGGAATCTTCGGGATCATATGCGGCGTGGTTTACGCGTCGATAATTATCATTACGTCGTTCAGTAAACACCGCGAAGGCGTTTTCAGCGTCTATCGATATTTTCCGATCGTAAATGCCGTAGTCGGATTCTGCCTGTTTTGGTATGTGGCGATATCCAAGTTCCTGATGTGCCTTTTCGTACCATGCGATCCGGGCGTAATCAGATAGTTCGCAACTACAACGTTTTGAGTGGTCCCGCCGACGTGATCCCGTGAACACGTTTGTACGCAAGTTCCGCCGATATGAGGCAGATCTGGGTTCCGATGCCGGGGTTTGTTCCTGCTCCGGCGAAATAGAGGCCTTTTACCTTTTTTGAAAAGTTCTTTGGCCGAAATATCGCCGTCTGCATCAGGTTATGCGCCAACCCGAGGGCGGAGCCTTTGAACGCGTTGTAGTCGGCGGCAAAATTCTCGACCGTATAGATCCGCTTGTAAACTATCTTTTCTCTGAGGCCCTCCATTCCCATCTCGCTTTCCATCAGCGAAAGCACACGTTCGGCATAACTGTCCTTTTCCGCCTCGGTTATCTCGAGATCCGACGCGATCGGAACCAGCACGAAGAGATTTTCCTTACCGGCCGGGGCGACACTCGGGTCAGTCACGCTCGGAGCGCAAACGTAAAGCGAAGGCTCGTCCGGAAGACGCGGATCGTCGTAAATGTCGGCAAAATTCTTTCGCCAATCCTCGCTGAACAGAAGATTGTGATGAGCCAGGCTCGGCAGTTTTTCACTGATGCCGAGATACAGAATAAATGCCGACGGCGCCATCACCCGCTTTTGCCAATATCGCTCGCTGAACGTCCGATACTTCGGCTCAAGCATCCTCGTCTCGGTATGATACATATCGGCGTTTGAAATGACGATGTCTGCTTCGACGGCCTCTCCGCTTTCCAGTCTGATGCCATATGCGACACCGTTAGTCACGAGTATCTCGGCAACCGGCGACGACGTTCTAATAACGGCGCCATTCTTCTCGGCGATCCTCGCAAGTGCCTTGATCAGTTCATAAAACCCGCCTTGCGGATAAAATACGCCCTGATTGAAATCCATGTGCGACATCAGGTTGTACAAGGCCGGCGCCTCATACGGCGAGGTTCCGAGAAACACCATCGTGTATTCCATCACCTGGCGCAGTTTCTGTGATCTGAAAAATCGCGATACGAACGTGTGCATCTTCGAAAAGACAGAGAGCTTTTGCCCCTCGGTAGCGACGCGTTTGTTCAGGAAATCCCAAATGCGGTCATAGTTCTTGAACATGAAGTGTTGGGTCGCAACCTCGTACTGGTATTCGCTCTGAGCCAGATACTTACGCAGATTGTCGCCGGCACCTTGTTCGATCGCCTCGAACGAGGCTGCGTCACGCTCGATGTCGGAGTGGATATCGAGTTTGCTCGAATCGCTTCGAAAAAAGATGCGGTAAGACGGATCAAGCTTTACGAGATCGAGATGGTCCTCGACACTCTCGCCCATTAGCTCAAAAAAGTGCGAAAAGATATCCGGGGCGAGATACCACGACGGCCCCATGTCAAACTTAAAACCTTCTTGCTCGAAAATATTCGCCCGCCCGCCGAGATTTTCGTTCTTCTCAAAAACCGTGACGTCGTAGCCCTTTTTAGCAAAAAGGCCGGCTGTTCCCAGCCCGCCTATTCCAGCACCGATAATGATGACTTTCTTATTCATAAACTCCGGCTAATGCCCGGATCGACAGTTTGATCTTTTTCGGCAGGTCCGTCCGGACACGCCCTTTATAGACATTGTACCCGGCGCGTTCGATCTCGCCCAGGATCGCCTTGTACAAAACGTACGAGATCTTCACGGCCAGACGACCCCGCCAATTGAGCATTTTGATACCCGGAAAGGCCTCCCTGTAAACTTGCTTGTTTCGCTCGATCTGAAATTTCATGAACTCGACGAACCGATCGTCGAACCGTTTACGACCGAGGTCCGCGGTATCGAGGCCAAAGCGTGCAAGCTCATCCTGGGGCATATAGACCCGTCCGAGTTCATCCCAGTCCTCTTTGATATCCCTGAGAAAGTTGGTGAGTTGAAAGGCGTACCCAAGCTTGATCGCGTGGGGAAAAGCCTCCGGGGTTGAAAATCCGACGATGCGGGTCACCATCAGCCCGATAACACCGGCCGACCCGTACATATATTCCTCAAGCTCAGCGTAATTGGCGTAGGTTTTTTTATCCTCGTCCATGAACATCGACCTGAGGAACGCTTCACCGTCCTCGACGGGGATTTCGTATTTCCGAAAGGCATACACGATCGCCGCCATAACGGCATCGTCCGAGCCGCCGACACTCATTGCTTCCAGCCACGTCTGCCGCCATTCCTCGAGGCGGCCAACGCGCTCAGACCTTGTCGTTGTCCCCGGATCATCAACTATTTCGTCCGGAATTCGGGCGAAAGCATATACCGCGTAAATGCCTTCGCGTGTTTCGCGGGGAAAGAACTGGGTCGCGAAATAGAAGCTCGTCCCGTACCGACGGGTTATGCCCCGGCATTCCTCAAGGCCGCGAAGGACTAGTTCTGATTTCTCGATAGCAGTGGATCTCATTTCGATAACTTTCGACGCCGCCGTCGCCCGTTTCGCTTCAAGGAAAGCGAACTCTACCCGAGACGACATCGGTTGACAAGATTCCGTTCGAAGGAAAAACGAGATCGGATTCAGTGGAGCCGCGATTTATTCAGTAGACGCAAGATAATCGCGGACCATTTTCATATCTTCCCAAACCTCGCGCTTCTTGTGTGGGTCACGCAGCAGATAGGCGGGATGAAATGTCGGCATTACCTTTGAACCGCGATAATCGTGAAACTGACCGCGGAGTTTGCCGATCGGCACCTTGGTCTCCAGCAGGTTATGTGCGGCGGTCGCCCCGAGAACGACGATAACTTTTGGTTTGACGACCTCGATCTCCCGCAGCAGAAACGGTTTGCAGGCGATCGTTTCATCCGGCTCAGGGGCACGGTTTTGCGGCGGGCGGCAGCGGTTGATGTTTCCGATAAAAACGTCCTGACGAGGGATCTGCAGCCCCTTTTCAATAATATCCGTCAAAAGCTGGCCGGCTCGCCCGACAAATGGTTCGCCCTGGATGTCCTCGTCCGCCCCCGGAGCTTCGCCGACGAACATCAGGTCTGCACTGAAATTACCGACACTGTTTACGACCTGGGTTCGACCCAGGGTCGAGAGTTTGCATCGCGTGCAACTCGCACCGATCTCCTCGCGGATCGATAAGATTGCGGCGGTATTCGGATCACTGGCCTGACTTGGTTCAATTGCGGTCATCGGTTCATTCGGCGTTTTAGATTGCATTTGTGAGGGTGGTGACATTACCGTCCGCTTTGGAGTCGGACGATTTGACAAGAACGGCAGCGACGATAATCTGGACACGCCCGGTTTCGCAGGTTCAGCTTTCTCTTCGACCGGGCGAACGATCGGCGGCGCCGAGGCCGCGGGCGATAAGGACTGCGGCACCGGATGATCTGAAGCCGGCACGGCAGCCCGTCTTTGCGGTTCGACAGTGGGAATCAGGTCGGCATCTATCGTGTCGACGCCAAGCTCCCGCAAAAATAGCAGTTGTTCGCGGACATCCGCTGCCAGATCAGATATGTTGTCGTTCTCTGCCATCACGAATAATCAGTAAATAGCCCGGGGAAATATCGTCGGTCACTCGGCCCGGATGCTTAAGACCTCGTCGAGTATCCGATCCGCCAATTCGCGTTTCGACATCAGCGGCAATTCCGTGTCGCCTCGACGGGAAATGATCGTAGCGATGTTTGTGTCAGTGTTGAATCCGGCACCGTCCTTAGTAATGTCGTTGGCGACGACCATATCGAGCCCTTTCTTCTGCATCTTCGAGCGGGCGTAACCGACAACGTCGTTCGTTTCGGCGGCAAAACCGACAACGATCATCCCGTCGGGCCGGTTCTGCGAGACTTTGGACAGTATGTCAGGAGTCTTTCTTAGCTCCAGCGTCATCTCGTCCCGGCCCTCTTTCTTGATCTTGGCATTGGCAGCATTGGCAGGGGCGTAATCGGCGACCGCGGCCGCTCCGACAAAGACGGTCGCGTCCGGCAGTTCGGTCATCACCGCGTCAAACATTTCCTGAGCGGAAACCCCGCGGATCAACTTCACATTCTTCGGGGGTTCAACTGCCGTTACGCCGGCAACAACCGTAACTTTGGCTCCTCTCGCGGCAGCGGCCTCAGCCACGGCAAAACCCATTTTCCCTGAAGAATGATTGGAAATAAACCTCACCGGATCGATCGCCTCACGAGTACCGCCGACCGTTATCAGAAAGCGTTCACCGAGGAGGTCTTGGGCCTTTGGTTTATGGTCTTTGGATACTGTCTCCCCTTCTTCCTGTCGCCCTTTCTCACCGTCTAATACAGCGAGCGCCTGGGCGACGATATTCTCCACGTCCTCGAGTTTCCCGGTTCCGATGGTCTTGCAGGCAAGTTCACCCGTTACCGGCTCGACGAAATACACACCGTCGGCCCGCAGCTGGGTGACGTTCCGCTGCGTCGCAGGCTGTTCCCACATCGTGGTGTTCATCGCCGGTGCGATCATCACCGGAGCAGTCGTCGCCAGATATGTCGATGAAAGAAAATCGTCCGCGACGCCGTTCGCAAACTTAGCGATGATGTTCGCCGTCGCCGGAACGATCAGCAGCAGGTCGATATTCTGTGAAAAGTTGATATGGGCGATCGGGTCGGGATTCTGCGGGTCGTAATCATCAACGATCACGTGCTTGTCCGTTAACGCCCTGAATGTAAGCGGCTGTACGAACTCGGTCGCATGCCGGGTCATCGCCACGCTCACCTCGCAGCCCGCCTTTTGAAGTGAACGCATCACCTCGACGGCCTTGTAAGCCGCGATCCCGCCGGTGACGCCCAAACCAACACGAAGTTTCGCCATGGTGATATTCTATCTTAATTAATGTAACTATCTTAATTAATGTAAGATGTTATGTAACCTCACGGAGTGTTTTCTATGAAAGCTAACTACCTCATAATCCTCGCCATTATGGCCGTTGCGTGCTATTTCCTTTTTATTCGTAGGCCAAAGGCCAAGCCGTCGGACGGAAACGGTGTTGACCCAAACAACGAGAACAAAAACAATTCCGGCGATGACACATAGTCGATCGATGCCGCAAACACGAAACATCAAATGAGCAAACCGCGGACTCTCGCCAGTTCAATGATCTATACGGGCCGGATTTTTGATCTTCGCATTGATGAAGTTCGGGAAGACGATCTGGAATACAAGCGCGAGATCGTCGTCCATAAAGGAAGTGCGGTCATCGTACCCGTCTTTGATGACGGAACTGTCGCACTTGTCCGGCAGTATCGGCACGCTGCCGGGAAATTCATGCTCGAAGTACCGGCCGGGTCGCTCGAGATTGACGAAGACCCGCTCACGGGAGCAATACGCGAACTTGAAGAGGAGGTTGGCGTCGTCGCCGGAAAGGTCGAACTGATCACCGAGTTTTATGTCTCGCCGGGCTTTTTGACCGAAAAGATGTATGTTTTCCTCGCGACGAGCCTGACCGAAACGGCTCAAAACCTGGACGGCGACGAGAACATCGCGATTGAACGGATTCCGCTCGCGGCCGCGGTCGAAATGTCCGGTGACGGTCGGATCGAGGACGCCAAATCCATCATCGGATTGATGATGGCCGGTTCAAAGTTCGGCATCCTTCCGTAGGACGAGAACCGGCGTCTTATCCTCCGGGCACGGCTATTCGACCCGCAAGATCGATGATGTTGGAACGGCACCGGCGACACCGTATGTTCCGACTGACTGGAACGGATACACCGTCAGCCACCACGAATTATTCGACGGCCGAAACATTGCCAGGTCCGCGACGAAATCACCGTCAAAATCACCGACCTGCACGACGTCTCCAGGCGAACCGAACTGATAATACGATGCCGCTCCGTTCGAACTGCGCAGAATATAGGCGAAACCGTTCGATCCCCGATGGACCGTAATATCAGCTCTGCCGTCGCCGTCAAAATCGGCCGGGATTGGCGTATCCGAGCTGATTCCCCACGGAGCGATAATAAAATTTGCGTCCGAGCTCTTATAAACGTACCAAACGCCGGTCGATGGACGGTAAACCGCAACGTCGGCTTTCTGGTCGCCGTCAAAATCGGCGGGGACCGGCTTGTCGCCGTCCGCTCCCCAATGGAGCGCTGAGAATTGCTGCGTACCCATATACCAGAGATACCAATTGCCGTCCGATGGGCGAAAGACGGCGATGTCGCTGATCGTATCGCCGTCAAAATCGGCCGCGATCGGCTTGTCGCCGGGAAGGCCGAATTTGAAAACGAACCAGCCCAAATCCGAACTTCGCCGGATATACCAATAGCCCGTGCTGTTGCGATAAACGGCACGGTCCGTGATACCGTCGCCATCAAAATCACCCGGCGTGGGAATATCGCCAAAGCTGCCGAGCCCCCAGTTGACGACAGCGGGCTGATCGGACGGATTATTTGTCGCTACGATGTACGAATCACCAGTCGCCGGATTCCAATAGCTCAAATGCGAAATACCTGTGCCGTCGATATCTACAATACGGGGCTGGCCCGGCCTTGTGCAGACATTCTTGAGAACCGTTATGCTCGACATATCCGACAACATCGGACGCGAATTGGTTATCGCACTGTTGGCCTGAACGTAATCGACCTTGCCGTCGCCGTCGAAATCCGCCTGTAATGCCCTGAGGCCGTTGTAGCGTGTAAACCTCTGCCCGAGATCCTGGCGTGTAAGATTACCTGCCCCGTCATTCACGAATACGACTTTTTTGTCCTGATAACGGTAGGTAAATACAACGTCAGGAGCCGAATTGCCGGCGTAGTTACCGATCAAACTGTTTCCCTGTACGCTCGTGTCTGCAGTAATGACATAATCCGCCCGTGTAAATCCGCTGCCCGTCGAGGTCAGGATAGCAAAGCTTGGTGTTGCCGAAAGGCTGGCGATCATCAGGTCGGACTTACCGTCAACGTTAAGATCGGCCACTCCCGAGATGACCTCATTGAACTGGAGCATCGATCCGTAATCAAACGTAGTGAATGTAAGATCGCCGTTATTCAGATACACGTTGCGGTCGCTGCTGGCATAATCGCGCTTTCCGTCGCCGTTGAAATCTCCGGCATAGCCCGTTCCGCCCGAGTTTATCGGCACGGCGGCGGCGAAAGTGCCATCGCCGTTCCCCAGGCTGTAACGGATCTGGCCGCCATTCCACATCGCTCCGATGTAATCGGTCTTACCGTCACCGTTCAGGTCCGCAAAGTCTATCGGCCTGCCGCGGCCGGACGCGCTGACCGACGGTAATGCAGTAAACGTGCCATTTCCATTGTTAATAAAGATCAGCATCGACACCGGGTCGGTCGAGTATTCGGCAAACGCAACAATGTCCAATAGATCGTCATTGTTGATCTTTGCGACCGCGTAATTGTCGTCAAAGGTGGCCGGAGCGTCGATCGCCGTTGCTGTCCCAAATGTCCCGTCACCATTGCCTGGCAGGACCAATATCCGCTCACGCGTCGAATCGCTCCCGCTGATATCCTGTGTCGCCATCAGGTCCGCTTTGCCGTCATTATTGAGATCGGCAGATCGGTCGAGATAGACCTTGGAGTACGGTATCCGCTGAGTATTGACCGGGCGCAGGTAAACGCCGCATTGGGCATTTCCCGAATGATGGAAAACCCCGATGCCGATCATAATAAAAAGCAACTTGAGACGGATCTTAATGCTTGACTTAAATTTCATAGGATACCAGCCCTTTTATATCAACGAATGACACCGTCCGTCGAGCGTTCGGTGACAAAGATGAACTATTCATTGATTATACCTTACCTTTCGCGTTGGATGATTTTTCTGGACGCCCTCGGCGCTTAAGGCGGGTCGATCCGCCGGTAACGCAATGTCACTTTTACGGCTTGACCTCCGGAACGCTTTTCGATATTCTATGCGTTCGCAATTTTGCGGATATTTCTCTTTGTGTGTGCAATTATGAGTACTTATTTTCCGAGTGGTAAAGGATTGGCCGAAAATCGCAAGTGGCTTGTAGTCGATGCGAAAGGTAAAACTGTCGGTCGGCTCGCAACCGAGGTTGCCAGAATATTGTCAGGTAAGAACAATCCGGCGTGGACGCCGTTCATGGATATGGGCGACCACTGTGTCGTGATCAACGCGAGCGAAGCCATCTTTACCGGCTCGAAAGACGCCCAGAAGGTCTATTACCGTCACACCCTTTATCCGGGTGGCTTGCGTGAGACGACCGTTAAGGAAATGTTCGAGAAAAAGCCTGAAAAGGTCATCGAACTCGCGGTCAAGGGCATGCTGCCGAAAACCAAGCTCGGCCGTGCAATGTTCAAAAAATTGAAGGTTTACGCCAATGCCGAGCACAGGCATACGGCTCAGAAACCCGAGGCGATCGAAATATAGAATTGTGAAGATCGAATATTGAGCAGCCGTTACGGCCCCTTGTTCGATATTCAACATTCGAGAATCATTTATGGCAGATATACAGTATTACGGCACCGGCCGCAGAAAAACTTCGACAGCACGTGTTTACCTTCGACCGGGCAGCGGCAAGATCGTGGTTAACAAGCGCGACTTTCACGCCTACTTCCCCAACGAAGCGTTGCAGATGATCATCCGCCAGCCGCTCCGTCTCACCGAGACGGCTGAGCAGTTCGACATTTTGGTAAATGTCGACGGCGGCGGCACTGCCGGACAGGCAGGAGCCGTGCGGCACGGTATCACTCGTGCTTTGATGGAATACAACGCTGACCTTCGCCCTTCGTTGAAGAAGGCCGGACTGGTCACCCGCGACCCGCGTCAGAAAGAGCGTAAGAAATACGGTCAAAAGGGTGCCCGTAAGCGATTCCAGTTCTCGAAGAGATAAATTTCCGACCTTTGTCCCGGGAGTATCGATCATTGAGTCGGCAGTCATGCTGATCAAAACGGTCAGACTCCTCGGGGCAAAGTTCAATAAACCATCGCGGCAAATATTTGGTTCAATTGCCTTTGCCGCGAGTACATAAACCAAGGAGATAAAGTTTTGGCTACAGTAACGATGAAAGAACTCCTCGAAGCCGGAGTTCATTTTGGTCACCAGGTCCGCCGCTGGAACCCGAAGATGAAAGAATACATCTTTGGCGAGCGCAACGGCATTTACATCATTGATCTGCAAAAGACGCAGAAGCTTTTCCGTGACGCACTCAACTACGTCACCGAATCGCTCACCGAGCGTCCGAATCAAAAGGTCCTTTTTGTCGGCACCAAGCGCCAGGCTCAGGATGCTATTAAAGAGGAAGCCGAACGTTGCGGACAGTTTTACATCAACAACCGCTGGTTAGGCGGACTGCTCACCAACTTCGACACGGTCAAGAAATCGATCAACAAGTTGAAAGAGATCGAAACGATGCGTGAAGACGGCCGTTTCGAAATGCTCACCAAGAAGGAGCGTCTCGGCCTCGACCGTGAGTACGAAAAGTTGATGAAGAACCTCTCCGGCATCAAGGATATGAACGGTATGCCGGACATGATGTTCATCATCGACGTTCGCAAGGAAGATATCGCTGTCAAGGAAGCAAATCGCCTCGACATCCCGATCGTTGCAGTGGTTGACACCAACTGCTCGCCTGAGGGCATCGATCACGTAATTCCGGGCAATGACGACGCTCTTCGTGCGATCCGCCTTTTCGCTTCGCGAATCGCTGACGCGATCCTCGAGGGCAAACAGATCGGAACGGAAGGCGGCATAGCTGTGGCCGACATTGACGAAGCAGATGCTCCGGAGGCCGCAGCCACTGAGATCTCGCTCAACGCCATCCCGAAAGAATATCTTTCGGCCGATGAGGTCGCCGAGATCGAGTCTGCCGACATTCCTGACGAAGAGGAAGAAGATGATGACGCGGCAGAGACGGCCTCGGCCGATGAAACCGCGGTTGAGGCAGCCGCTCCGAAAGCAGCCGAAACAACCGAAACAACGGAAGAAAGCAACGAAGCCGCCGGCTAGTTTACATTTTTATTTCTGAAAGCGTAGCTCTTCTTCGTTTTGTAGGCGACGGGCTACGCTTTTTTATAAGCAAACATAACATTTTTGATCTTGGAGCAATATATGGCAGAAGTTACAGCAAGCGCAGTTAAGTCACTACGTGAAAAGTCGGGTGCGGGAATGATCGACTGCAAGAACGCCCTGGTCGAGGCCAACGGCGATGAAAATGCAGCAATGGAGATCCTCCGCAAGAAAGGCATGGCGACCGCCGGTAAAAAGGCCGGACGCGTCACCGCTGAGGGTGCGGTCGGTTCCTACATTCACATGGGCGGAAAGGTCGGCGTCCTCGTTGAGGTAAATTGTGAAAGCGATTTTGTCTCACGCGGCGATGAGTTTCAGCAGTTGGTCAAGGACGTCGCGATGCACATCGCCGCCGTTGACCCGCGTTACACCAACCGCGAGGAGGTTCCGGCCGATGTGCTCGACAAGGAACGTGAGATCCTTATGGAACAGCTCAAGAATGATCCGAAGAACGCTTCCAAGCCGGAAGACGTTCTCAACAAGATCATCGAGGGCCGTCTCAATAAGTTCTACGAGGACAACGTCCTGATCGATCAGCCGTTTGTAAAGGATCCGTCGAAAACGGTCGGTGAGCTCGTCGCTGAAAAGATCGGTTCGATCAAGGAAAATATCTCGATCCGCCGCTTTTCGCGATTCAAGATGGGCGAAGGTATCGAAAAGAAAGCAGACGATTTTGCCGCCGAAGTGGCGTCGATGGTCGGCTAATATTTATATCGCATTCGAGGTTGCAGGGTTTTGCGGTAATTAGCTCTGCAGCCCTGCAACCCTTTCAATATGACAACGCCATCTTTCAAACGGATTCTGTTGAAGCTCTCGGGCGAGGCTCTTATGGGCGAGCAGAATTATGGCATCGACACCCACGTGGCTGAGGCTCTCGCCCGCGAGATCAAAACGGTACACGATATGGGCGTCGAGATCGCGATCGTAGTTGGCGGTGGCAACATTTTTCGGGGCGTATCCGAATCAGCCGGTAACATGGACCGTGCGGCGGCCGATTATATCGGTATGCTGGCGACTATCATGAACGCCGTCGTGCTTCAGGACGCGCTCGAAAAGGTCGGTGTTTACACACGGGCGATGTCGGCGATCGACATCCCGCAGTTGGCCGAGCCGTTCATTCGCAGACGTGCGATCCGTCATCTTGAGAAAAAGCGATTGGTCATTTTCGCAGCCGGTACGGGCAATCCGTTCTTTACGACAGATTCCGCGGCGGCCCTTCGTGCTCTTGAGATGAAGGCAGATGTGATCTTTAAGGCGACCAAGGTCGACGGTATCTATGATTCGGATCCTGTAAAAAATCCGAATGCGGTTCGTTTTTCGACGGTCACCTATCAGGAAGTTCTTGAAAAGCAGCTCAAAGTGATGGACGCGTCGGCGATCTCGCTTTGTATGGACAACAACCTTCCGATCATGGTCTTTAACATGCGGGAGAGTGGTAATATCGTTAAGGCGGTGTGCGGTAATACAGACATCGGCACACTTGTTACTAGTTGATTATGAGTGCACAAGACATCATCAAAGAGACCGGGCCGAAAATGGATGGCGTGGTCGAAGATTTCAAACGTAAGCTTTCGAATGTCCGTACCGGACGTGCAACTGTCGGCCTGCTGGATACGGTTTCGGTCGATTATTACGGCACGCCGACGCCGCTCAACCAAATGGCGTCAGTTGCGGTCCCCGAACCGCAGCTTATTACGGTTCAGCCGTGGGACATCTCCCAACTCGGAGCCGTCGAAAAAGCGATCATTGCATCAAACCTCGGGCTTAACCCGTCAAATGACGGGAAGCTGATCCGCCTGCCGGTACCGGCTCTTAACGAAGAGCGGCGCCGTCAGCTTGCCAAACAGGTGCACGAGATCGCAGAGGAGCACCGGATCGCGATCCGAAACGTTCGTCACGGTTCGAACGACCAACTTAAGAAGCTTTTGAAGGATAAGGCGATATCCGAGGACGAAGAACGCGGCGGCCTCGACGATGTTCAAAAATTGACCAATTCGTATATCGCAAAGATCGACGAACTCGCCAAAAATAAGGAACACGAGATCATGAGTGTTTGACAAATTCTGGATCGACCGAAAATGCCCGTTTCGCCACAGCGACGCGGGCATTTTTTCTGCATAAAAATCTGCTTTCTATCGTTCTTGATTTGGGGTATATTTATCCCGTTCTCTCTCCGCCCGAAACATTTATGAATACCCTGTCTCGTTTTGCGATCGCTCTTATCCTGATCTTGGCTTTTCTGTCCAGCGCCCTGCCCTGCGGCCCGGGTTATGTTACGCCGATTTTCGATTTTACTAAGTCGCCTGAGCAGCCATATACGAATTTTGCGGCCGGCAGATTGGGCATCATCAAACCGACGTTTCGCCGATCGGTACTAATTGCCGCGTACAGATATCTGGGCGGCGGCAGTTTCTCCGCTGACGAGCAGCGTGACCTCGTTGACCTTTGGAAAGCGACGATCGACCGCGATTACACGCAGACGGACGAGGTCACACCCGTCGTAAAGGCATGGCTCGAAAAACGAAAGGCCGTCGTCGGAAAGGAAGAAAAGGTTCCGGCCGTGTACGTCGAGCGATCGTATGGCGGATATGACTTTTTCCCGAATTGCAGCATAAACGCGTTTGAGGTGGCGACAGAGACTCTCGGCGACCGCATCTCGTCACACGGGCCTAATGATCCCGGCGTTCAGAATTGGCTTAACGGCCAGGATGAGGTGTTTCAAAATTGCTCAAGCGGCAGACGCATCCCAGACAACGTTCCGGCCGGTTCCCCCGAGTGGCTTGAAAAGGACCGGGCCTATCAGCAGGCCGCCGCCGAATTTTACTCACTGGATTTTCGAAATGCCAAAAAGCACTTTGCCGAGATCGCTCAGGACACTCAATCACCGTGGCAGGAGACCGCTGATTACCTCGTCGCTCGCACGCTGATCAGGCAAGCAAGCCTAATGTCGTCCCCCGCGGCGTCAAGGCCGCTTCTCGAAGAGGCGGAATCGCATTTGCAGCGTTTTGTTTCACGTTCGGGTAAGTTCAGCGATTCGTCCGAGCGAATGATCGGACTTATCCGTTTTCGCCTCTACCCGAAGGAGCGAGTCGGCGAATTGGCCCGTAATATCGCCTATCAGACCGCCAACGCGAATTTCAAACAGGATGTTATCGACTATACGTGGCTGCTCGACAAGTTCGAAAGCGAAACGCTTGAGGCCGAAACTAAACGAAAGGTGGAGATCGAAAACGCCAAGTTTCCAAACGCCCAGAAAACCCCCGAGCCGACACCCGAAGAGCCAAAGCAGTTCGACGAAAATGAACTGGTATTTACCGTCTATACCGAGAATTACGAAAAAAGCTGGGTCATAAAAGTGCCGGTCGATTCGAACGACCAGGCAACCCTTGCCGCAGCGGAAAAGATCATCGGTAAGGACCTGACGGGTGACGTCGCCAAACGCGTCATAATCGCCAGACAGGAGGCTTATTCGTCTCGGTTCAATGACAACCGGCAATCCGTCTACGAGGGCGGCTATTACAGCGAGGAAAAGCTCGAACTCAAGTCACTGCCGGCGTTTTTGAGAAACGACGATCTGACCGATTGGCTTTTTTCGATGCAGACCGAAACGCCCGAGGCGTACGAGTACTCATTCAGGAAATTTGTCGAGACCAGTGCGGATCACTGGCTTGTCAGTGCGTTGACCAAGGCTGATAAGTCATCGCCCGGCGTTGCGAGACTGCTCGATGCCGCCGATCGCGTAAGTTCCCTCTCGCCCGCGTTTGAGACCGTCGCCTACCACCGGGCACGGCTTCTGCTCGATCTCGGCAAGACGAATGAAGCTCGCAAGATCGTTGACGAAATGCTCGGCCGCGGCGACGACCTCTCGATCGCCAGCCAAAACAGTTTTGTCTCGCTTAAGCTGAGGCTAGCCGAATCGCTTGACGACTTTCTCACCTACTCGCTGCAGCGGCCGTTCGCGTACGATTTTGACGGCTCGGTCGGCCTCATCGATGACCTCATCGCTCAGCAAAAGACCTACTTTGACCCTGAATACAACAAAGAGGGCCGTGAGGCATTCGAAAAGGAGGTCGAGCAGAGGTTTGCGAACGAGCGGCTTTGGATGGGCCGGAAAATGTTCACTTCCGAGACCATCAACATGATGAATCAGACGTTTCCGCAGTCCGTGCTTATCGATGTCGAGCGTTCGCCGGCGATCCCCGATTATCTGCGGCCGAAATTTGCGATCGCTATTTGGACACGTGCTTACTTGCTTGATGATATGGCGACGTTGCTAAAAATGACGCCGGCCGTTGCACAATATGACCCTGCACTTGAACCTGAGCTGGCCAAGATCACTTCCGCCACCACGCAGGCGGCGATGGATCGCGCCGTTCTTTACTTTATTCTCAAAAATCCGGTTATGAGCCCGTGGATCGAGGATGGAATTGGAAAATCGGACAATGAGTTCGGCGAATGGGATTCAAACGACTGGTGGTGTTCGTCGTATATGTCGGACAGTGATGAAAACCCGGATCTTCCGCCGTTGAAGATCCCCGGCTTTTTGACCGCTGCCCAGAAGGCGGCCGCAAAGGCCGAGCGCCGTAAGCTGATCGCCCTCGGCGACGCTCCGCAACTGCTGGCCCAGCGCGTCATCGAGTGGCAGAAACGGGCGCCGCTGGATAAGCGTGTGCCCGAGGCCCTCTATATCGTTCACAATGCCAACGGTTGGACGAAGTACGGTTGCGGAAACAGTGAGGAAACGCAGGTCGCCGTGGCGGCGATCCTGCGTAAGAATTATCCCAACAGCGAGTGGCTGCGTAAGCTGGACGCTGATAAGGCCGAACGCGACTCGCAATAGCCGTTTATTTTTCGGCCTTCTTTTTCTCTTCGGCTTTGAACTTTTCGAGTTCGGTCTTGAACTCGCGGCAGTTCTTTGCCAGTTCGGCTTTGTCTGTTTTGTTTTCCTCGACGCTCTTTTTGATCGATTCCCTGATCTTGTTCAGGAATGTCGCCTTGATCGCCTTGGAAACAAAATTGTCGTCCGGGTTATTTGCCTCCGCGGCCAGCATATCCATGACCTCGTCGCACTCCGGCACGCCGATCTTCTGTTCGCCGACTGCGGTATCTACTGCCTTATCGGTCAACGACTTGTTTGATGCATTAGAGGCAGAACCGGTCTTCTTTTCCGAAAACGGGTTGATCGAGGAGCAGCCAATGACCAGGGCTCCGAGGATCGCCAAAACGAATATTAATCCGATCTTATTTTTCATAGTAAAGTATCCACCGACCAAGTTATTACGCCTCATAGACGCTGCCCGTTCACACTTTTTGCAGTTTGGCGTATTTCTCGATCAGCTTTTTCTGCCCGAATCCCGCAAAGCTGACCGTTAATTTCGCATTGTCGCCCGAACCCTCGCGCCTTAGCACAAGTCCGCGGCCGTATTTTTCGTGGATCACGTGCGATCCGGGCCCGAGTTGGCCGCTGTCCTTCGGCGGAGCGATGCCCTTTGCCGCCGACGAGGCCGCTTTCAGGCTCTCATACGGGGTCGGTTTCGGCGGCGTTTGTGATCTCGCCTCAAAGGCCTGCGGTTCAACGCCGGGGGTGTCCTTTTTCTTGAAGAACTCGGCGATCGCATCGACGCTGTTATAGGTCTTACCGGTATAGACATTCTTTGGTCTGGGCGGTTCCGGAACACTGGCGATCTTGCCTGACGCCGGTTTCTGTGATGTTGATGAGGTACTACGTGCGTACGAAAGCCACGACGAACCCTGCGAAAGATCCTCGATAAGCTCGAGCGGCATTTCGTTCAGGAATTGAGACGGTTCGGCGGCGATCTCCTCGCCGTAAACACGCCGCCGCATCGAATGGGTAACATACAGGACCTTTTCCGCCCGGGTTATGGCGACGTACGCGAGTCGGCGTTCTTCCTCAAGCTCCTTCGGGTCGTTGATCGACCGCGAGTGCGGGAATATGCCGTCTTCGAGGCCGACGAGGAATACCGTCGGAAACTCGAGCCCCTTCGCAGAATGGACCGTCATCAGCGTTACGTTTGCCTGCCCGTCGTATTTGTCGGTGTCCGAGGTAAGGGCGGCGTGGTCAATGAAATCGCGCAGGCCGTCCACTTCCTGACCGTCGTAATCGACGGCCGCGTTCACGAGTTCCTCGAGATTTTCGAGCCGTGCTGCTGATTCGTCCGTGTTCTCGGCCCGAAGGCTGTTCGCGTATCCGGTATCTTCGATCGCGGCGATCACGACCTCAGAAACTGGTTTGCCGGAATCGCCCGACTCGCGGACCTTTTTGATAAGTTCTTCGATCGATCGGCGAAAACCCCGCATTGCCTCACGGGCCCGCGGCGTCAGGTTAGCCTCGGCCGGAAACATCGGCTCGGTGATCGCCGCTATCGTCATCCATAGCGACGAACCGCTCGATTTTGCCAGTCGCTGAAGTTCGTCCAGGCTTGTTTTCCCCAAACCGCGAGCCGGCGTGTTGATCACCCGGAGCAACGCGATATCATCGAACGGGTTCAATGCGAGTTTGAGATACGCTACTATGTCCTTGACCTCAGCACGCTCGTAGAACGAAAACCCGCCGACGATGTTGTATTCGATCCTGAAACGCCTCAGAGCTTCCTCAAACAATCGCGATTGGGCGTTGGTGCGGTAGAGGACGGCCATCCGTGCACTCGGATCTCGACGCAACTGGTCCTGGATCTTCGCTGCGACGAACCGAGCCTCGCCATCCGCGTCAAACGCCTGAAAATAGAAGATCCGCTCGCCTCCCGGATTTGCGGTCCAGAGTTTCTTCTTCTTCTGATTTAGATTGTTGTCGATGATCGCATGAGCCAGGTCCAGGATCGTCTGCGTCGAGCGGTAGTTTTGTTCGAGCAGAATGACCTTCGCCTGCGGATAATGTGTTTCAAACTCGAGAATGTTGCGGATGTCCGCCTGTCTGAATCCGTAAATGCTCTGAGCATCGTCGCCGACAACGCAAATGTTCTGCTGCTGTTCGGTCAGTGAGCTGATCATCGCAAACTGCAATGCATTCGTATCCTGGTATTCGTCGACGAGTATATATTTGTAGCGATCATTATATTTCGCACGAGTTTCCGGCGATTTCCTGAGCAGTTTGACCGTCTTGATCAATAGGTCATCAAAATCGAGTGCATTGGCTGTATTAAGCCGCTGGTCGTACATCTTGAAGACCTTTGCCATCGCCGCCCGCTTTTCGTCGCCGTATTCGATCTTTGAAGCGAATGTATCGGAGTCGTCACCGCGGTTCTTGCCTGAGCTGATCGCGTTTCGTACGATCCGGGGAGCGATCTGCTTTTCATCCAGCCCGAGATCCTTAATGCAAGCCTTGACCACCTTTAGCGAATCGTCGGTATCGTAGATCGTAAACGATCTGTTGTACCCCTCCTCAAGTTTTTCAATGTCCTGCCTCAGGATCCGTACGCAGAGGCTGTGAAAGGTCGAGATCAGCGGTGCCGATTGCAGCTTTTCGCCCTTGAGAAGTTCCTCGACTCGCGAACGCATTTCACCCGCGGCCTTATTGGTGAACGTGACCGCGAGTATATTGTGCGGCGGCACTTTTCTATCGGCTATTAGATGAGCGATCCTAACGGTGATAACACGGGTCTTTCCCGACCCGGCACCGGCAAGGATCAGCAATGGGCCCTCAGTGGTTTTGACCGCCTCGATCTGCTGCGGATTGAGTGTTGAAAATATGTCCATTCAGACCTTTGCTTGAGCCTATTCGATAATTCCTGACCCGAAAAAGGTCATTTGATCAGTGATTGAATTTCCTTAAAAAGCGGGTGCCGCGAGTCCCGCATCAGTTCAAAGAGGGCCATTTCGACTGACGACGGCACTACACCGCTTTGAAACATCTTTTGAACGCCGGCATCTTTGTCAGCGTCGTTTCGTGAACTGACCGCATCCGTCAGCAGGTGTACGCCGATCCCGTCCGCCAAGAGGTCGTGTGCGGTCTGATTGACGCAAACGTGTGCCTCAACTCCGCACAATGCCGCCGTCTTGATACCTCCTGTCCGAAGGCGTTCGACAAACTCCGGCTTGCCGCACGCACTGAAGGTAGATTTTTCAATTACGCATACCTCGTCAGGGAGCGACAGCAAAATTTCCTCGACCGTTCGCCCGAGCCCTTTCGGATATTGCTCGGTGACTATCACGGGTACGCCGAGCAACTGAAAGCCCTGTACTGCGATCACCGCTCGCTCGATCACAAACAGACTGTCCGGTATCGCCTCGCGAAACGCTTCTTGGATATCGACAACGACAAGCGCCGTCGAATGCGCAGCTAACGTGTTTCGATGCATCGCTTTACGGTCCCTTTACTCTCCGCCCGTTTCCGCCGCGCGCTGTTCGGCTTTTCGCTGCTTTTCTGCTTCCCTTTCACGCATTTCCTTTTTGTACGTCTTGAAAAAGAAATAGACGGCGACCGCGCAAATGATAAGGATGAGGACCATCATCGCGGTTATGAAGTAGATCTCAGCTCTTCCGGCTCCGGGCATAAGCTTAGTTTAGGGTCCGATGGTGGCAGATTCAAGTTGGCGATCCAATACGCTTAGAAAGCCCGAGGATCGATCTTTTTCTAGCGGGGTGCATGCCCGTCTGGCACCGGTTCCGTATCATCACCCAAAAAGCGGCGGCGGTAGATGTCAGGCAAGGTCTTGACCTTTTTGTTGTTGTCGGTAACTACGTGAAGGGTCTCACCCTCGGCGATAAGCGTGTCGTCCGACCGGCGATAGACCTTGTAGATAAACCTCAGGCTGCGGCTGCGGACTTCGCTCGCCTTGAGCATTATCGTCAATATGTCGTCGTAATATGCCGGAGATTTGTAGCGGCAGTAGGTTTCGGCGACGACCATAAGGGCTTCGTCAACCTCTTCCATTTCCTTATAAGAAAAGCCGCGCGCCCTGCAAAGGTCGCCGCGGCCAACTTCGAACCAAACCAGGTAGTTCGAATGATGAACTATCCCCATCTGGTCGGTCTCGGCGTAGCGTACCCGAATGTCGGTTTCGTGCCAGCCGTCCATAAGAAAATTGGCTGGGAGACAGGGATTCGAACCCCGATAGGCAGATCCAGAGACTGCAGTCCTACCATTAGACGATCTCCCAGCGTTATTAATAATTTACGTTTCCGCACTCGCGCTTGTCAAACCACTTTGCCAATCTCGGCGCTGAGAGGCAAAATAGAGGTTTATGTCGGAAGACAAAGAGATACTTAACAACCGCCAGGCGTATCACGAATTTTTCATACTCGACAAGTATGAAGCCGGTGCCGCGCTCGTCGGTACCGAGGTCAAAAGTATCATGGCCGGCCGCATTCAGCTCAAAGAGGCGTTCGTACAGATCAAGGACGGTGAGGTCTGGCTGCTCAATTCGCACATATCGCATTACTCGCACGGTAACATCAACAACCACGACGTCCTGCGGCCGCGCAAGCTCTTGCTGCACCGCCGCGAGATCGAAAAGCTCGAACGCGAGACGACCGTAAAAGGTATGACGCTGGTTGTCACCCGCATTTATTGGAAAAATGGACGGATCAAATTTGAGATCGGCGTCGCCAAGGGCAAAAAGCTCTATGACAAACGCGAGACCGAGATGCGCAAGACGATCGACAAAGAAACGCGGCAGGAGTTGAAACAAAGGCTTAGATAAGTTATAGATATTACAAGGTTTTTGCACATATAAAAGTTACTTATAGAGGTGTTGATGAAGGTTCAGGGAATTTCCTCCAATTTTATGGAAGCCAATGTCGATGCGTTGGCCGTTGCGGTGTTTAAGGGCGAAAAGGCCACTGCCGGCGTCCTCAAGGACCTCGACAAGGTTTGCGGCGGACTGATCGCTGCGGTTTTCAAGAACGAAGAGTTCAAGGGCGACAAGGGTGAGACCGCATTGATCCGATTCGTTCCGAAAGGGACGGTCAAGGCCAGCCGCCTTCTGCTCGTCGGTGTCGGCGACCAGAAAGATTACGGTTCGGCAGACATTGCCGGAGTCTCGGGTACCGCGACACGCTTTTTGCGGGCACGCAACATCAAGACCTTCGCACTTCTTCCGCGATCGGAGGCGTCCGCTGTCGAGGTCGCTCAAAACGCGGCTCAGGGCTTTATCACAAGTCAGTTCGAGCTTGATAAGTACAAGACGAAGGACAAAAATGACAAGGCCGTTACCGGTTTGACCGTCTGCATCGACGGGGCAAAGCCAGCCGACCTGAAGAACGGTATCGCCCGCGGCCAGGCTATTGGCGATTCGATGAACTTCACCCGCGATCTGGCCAATGAGCCGCCCAACATCCTCCATCCGACCGAGATGGCAAAGCGGGCACAGGCAATGGCAAAGGAGACCGGCCTCAAATGCGAGATCCTCGACGAAGCCAAAATGACCAAGCTTGGCATGGGCTCGCTCATGAGCGTGTCGATCGGTTCGGAACAGCCGGCCAAAATGATCGTTCTTAAGTACACCCCGGCAAAGAGCACCGCAAAGAAAGGTGAGGTGCTCGCTCTCGTCGGCAAGGGCATCACCTTTGACACGGGCGGCATCTCGCTCAAGCCCGGTGAGGGTATGGACGCGATGAAGTACGACATGTCGGGCGGTGCGACCGTTCTCGGCACGATGCGTGCCATCGCCCTGCTTAAACCGTCGGTCCCGGTCATTGGTATCGTCGCCGCGGTTGAAAATATGCCCGACGGCAAGGCATCACGTCCGAGCGACGTGGTGACCGCGATGAACGGCAAGACCATCGAGATCCTTAATACCGACGCGGAAGGCCGCCTGATCCTCGCTGATGCCGTCGCTTACGCCGAAAAGCTCGGGGCCACCCGCATCGTCGATATGGCGACGCTTACAGGAGCCGTGATCATCGCTCTTGGCGACCAGAACACGGGCATCATGGGCAATGACCAGGGCCTGGTCGATGAGATCATCGCTTGCGGCAAGGAGGCCGGCGAAGGTTTCTGGCAGCTCCCCGTCAGCCCTGAGTACAGCAAACAGATCCGCTCGGACATCGCCGACATCAAGAACATCGGCCCTCGTGGAAAGGCCGGCACGATCATGGGTGCCGTCTTTATTCAGGAGTTCGTCGATAAGGCCAAATGGGCTCACCTCGATATCGCCGGCACCGCATGGATCGACAGCGGCAAGTCACATATGTCCAAGGGCCCGACCGGCGTTGCGATCCGTTCGCTTATCCGCCTTGTCGAAAAGTCGCAATAGGCCGACAAACATAACCAGAAGGAAAGGTCGCGGGTCAATTCCCGCGGCCTTTTTCTATTTGCGGACAAACCGTGTCGGGCTTCGCCGAAAAACGGCTGCCGCCTTCTTCGATCCGACGCTGTGCCGTTTGAACGTTCATACAGTCATTTTCGTGCCGTAATAATTGACACGCGAGAGACAATCTTGTCTAATCCATTTATCTCGGATAGTCAGCATTCGGTATGCATCGCAACTTGATCAATCTGACGTTGGTTGTCGGCATCCTTTTTGTGATCACGGCATGTGTCTGCCGTTCGGATCGAAATCAGGAGCCCGGCTCGCCGACCCCCGATAAAAAAGCCTCGAGTTCAACGCCTGCCGACAAAGAAAAGCCCAGCCCCGGCAAGGAAAAGATCAAGGACGAGGGTGATTTCATTGTCGACCATGTTGATGTGCAGAACTCGAAATACGCGGACATTGACCGTGAGGTTCGCGAAGAAAAACTTTTGGAAAAGGCGGCCGATCAGCTAAACAAGGCTCTGGTGCTGCCGCACGACATCACGCTCCGGACCAAGGACTGCGGCGAGATCAACGCGTTTTACGATTCAAACGATCCGACCGTCACTGTCTGCTACGAGTTGATGGAGCATTTCTATCAGGTTTTCAGGTCCACCGGTTTATCGGACGAGCGGGCCTATGAAAAGATGTTCGACGCGGTCCGGTTCGTCTTTCTACACGAGATCGGCCACGCACTCATCGACACCTACAAACTCCCGGTAACGGGCAACGAAGAGGATGCCGCCGACCGTGCGTCGGCATATATCAATCTCGAGGAACTTGGCGAGGACGGTGTCAACGCTGTGTTTGCGGCTGCCGACGCGTTCGCGATCGAGTCTAAACGCCGGACCAACGGCCGTCAGGACCTCGCTGATGAGCACCTTTTGAAAGAACAGCGGTTCTACAATTCGCTGTGTATGATCTACGGATCTAACTCGGCAAAATATGAAAGTATCGTGACCAAGGGCTATCTGCCCAAGGAGCGTGCCGTTCGCTGTGAGAATGAGTATCAGCGGACATCCGAAAGTTGGCGAAACCTGCTTCAACCGTGGCGCAAGGATTGAGGCTTTTCCCGGTACTGCTATGAAAAGACTATTTAATGACATCGTATTTAGCGGCAATAATCTGATCAGCGGCCTCATCGCTCTCGCGGTGGTCGGCAGCATTGCCCTCGGCTGTAACTGCAACAAGAGTTTTGACCTAGGCAATATCTCGTCGTCGTCAAACACCTCGTCAGGTTCGTCCAAGGACACTCCCGCCGATACCGGAAAGAACGGTGATGTGCCTTCGAACAGCGTCATCGAGGGCCTGGTGAAAGATTCGACCGAACAATTTGCCGAGGCTATCCAGAGCGAGGAGTTTAGCGATCTTCGTTCGAACGCATCGACCGATTTTCAGAGCACATACACGGCCGATGAGATGCGTGACGCTTTCAGATCGTACATAAACAAAAAATCGCTTGTCGTTCCGATCCTCCGAAAGGTAAAGGATACGGACGCCGACTTTACGACCCCGCCGTCGATCCGCACGGAAAAAGGCGTCAAGGTCCTGATGGCGAACGGAAAGTTCGCGACGAAACCGTACGCTGTCCGGTTTGATTACGAATACGTGATGCGCGGCGGCGAATGGAAACTTCTGAAACTGGTGGTAAATATACCTTAGCGGCCGGCGGTCTCAGCGGTCGAAAATATCTTTTGAGGAGAACTATGAATAAAACTATCTTTACAAAAAGTTCGGGCTCGTCGCTGTCGCTATTCCTTGCGTTGGGCATTCTCTTGGTCGTCGGGTTGGGCTGCGGTTCGAGCACGCCGGCGCCTCCGGCCTATGTCGGCTTCTGGCAGGGCGATGACGGCTCGACAATCACGATCAGGGCCGATGGCGGTGCCGACTATAAATCGGGCGGTACGTCCGTCACCGGCGGCGGCGTTACCGTAGATGAAGGCGCCAAAACGCTCAAGATCTCGATGGCGGGCCTCGGCCCGAGCTTTACCATCGACAAGGCACCCGACGGCGGCAAAATGACGCTTAGCGGTGTGGTTTACCGTAAGGCCGGCGGAGGTTCTGACACGAGCACGAGCGAATCCAAGCCAACGATCCCCTCGGACGAAAAGCTCCAGACGCTCGTCAAATCGACCATGATGGATTTCGGCGACGCGATCCAGTCCGGCGATTTTGTAGATTTTCACAATAAGATCGCCAAGGTCTGGCGTGACTCGTCGACCCCGGACAAGATGAAAGAGGCGTTCAAGGTCTTCGTCGACAATAAAGAGCAGTTCAATTTCAAACGGGCTATCGCTACCCTGGATGCAAAGTTTTCGCCGGCACCGTCGATCGAAAAGGTCGCGGGCCTCGACGCGATGATCCTCAAGGGCACTTACGAGACCAAACCCGGTACCATCTTTGAACTCAAGTACACGATGGAGGACGGCGTCTGGAAGCTGATCGGGATCAACGTCAAGACCGCGGGCGAATGATCGCGTTCCAGTCAACACCTTGAAGGCCGGGCCGCGGATGGTCCGGCCTTTGATTTTTGCACTGCCGAAAGCTAAACTCATAGTTTCGATTTCGTTAACAATCATATGAAAATTCACGAGTATCAAGGCAAAGCTATCCTGAAAGAATACGGCGTTCCGGTTCCCCGCGGCATAGTCGCCCGTTCGCCCGAAGAGGCCGAGGCGGCGGCAAAGGAACTCGGCACCGACGTCGTCGTTGTCAAAGCACAGATCCACGCCGGCGGCCGCGGTAAGGGCGGCGGCGTTAAGCTCGCCAAATCGCCGGCCGAGGCACGCGAGATCGCGTCGCAGATCCTCGGGATGCAGCTAGTCACGCACCAGACCGGCCCCGAGGGCCAGCAGGTCCGCACGCTGCTGATCGAAGAAGGTTTGCCCATCGACAAGGAGTTTTACCTCGGCATCACGCTTGACCGCGTGACGGGCCGCAACGTCTTTATGGCGTCACAGGCCGGCGGGATGGATATCGAAAAGGTCGCCGAGGAAACGCCCGAGCTGATACTTAAGGAAACGATCGACCCGGCGGTCGGGCTTCGCGGATTTCAGGCCCGCAAGCTCGCGTTCGGCCTCGGCATTCCTAACGAACTGATCGGCCAGGCGGCCAAATTCATGCTCGCCCTTTATGACGCGTACGAAAAGACCGACGCCAGCCTGGTCGAGATCAATCCGTTCCTGCTGACCAAGGACGGCCGCCTGATCGCCCTCGACGCCAAGCTCAACTTCGACGACAACGCGATGTTCCGCCACAAAGATTACGCCGAGCTTCGCGACCTTAACGAAGAAGAACCGCTCGAGATCGAGGCGTCGAAGCACGACCTCAACTACATCAAGCTCGACGGCAATATCGGCTGTATGGTCAACGGTGCCGGCCTCGCGATGGCGACGATGGACATCATCAAACTCGCGGGCGGCGAACCCGCCAACTTTCTCGACGTCGGCGGCGGTGCGTCGCAGGAGCGCGTCGAACAGGCGTTCAAGATCCTGCTCGCCGACCAGAACGTCAAGGCCGTGCTGATCAACATCTTCGGCGGTATTGTCCGCTGCGATATGGTCGCCCTCGGCGTCGTCGCCGCGGCCAAGAATCTGGGCGTCTCGATCCCGATCGTCGCCCGGCTCGAAGGCACAAACGTCGAAGAAGGCCGCCGCGTCCTCGAATCCTCCGGCATCGGCATCATCCCCGCCACCGGAATGAACGACGCCGCCGCGAAAGTCGTCGCGGCCGCCGCCTAAGTCAGAACCGCCTGCGTAAGCGGGCGGCCAGTTCGCAAGATCACCAAAGGCCTCGGACATCACCGAGGCCTTTTTTCCTTGATTCAACTTCGCTGCCAGACTGCCCCGCACCCAAAAAGCAGAGTTGCGAGTGGTATCTTTGGAACTTCGAAAGGCCTTGTTGAATTCTTATGGCAGTCTTTATGAGTTGCCACGCTCTTCAGAGCGTGGTCGGTGTCCGGATATCGTCTCCGGCTTTAGCCGAATGCCCAAGGCTAAAGCCGAGTATTTACCGGCATTCGGACCACTAGCTAAAGCCAGCGGCGATTCACTAGATCCCGTCATTCCCGCCCGAAAAGCAACCAAACCGGCCGCTCGCATCATCCTTTAGGCTAAGTTTGGCGCCTACCGTTAGCTTTGAGGAAAATTATATGAAAAAAGCAGCATTGCTCCTGTTGGTGTCGGTCTGCGCCTGCGTCGTGCAGGCCCAGTCGGTGAGAAATACGAGTGCGGCGGCCCGTCCGTCGGCCCCGGCCAATTCCCTGCCGATCCGGCGCGTGATCCTTTATTCGAACGGCGTCGCCTATATCGAGCGTCGCGGTTTTGTCACGGGCAACGCCGAGATCGACCTTTCGTTCAAGCAATCGCAGGTGGACGACGTGCTCAAATCGATGGTCGTACTCGACCTCGGCCAGGGCAAGATCGGCGCCGTCAGCTACAACTCGTCGATGCCGGCGTCGGCCCGGACGGCCGAGATACCGTTCAGCATCGATCCGCAGTCGGAACAGTCCGACGGTGCGGGCGGCGGGCTCGCCGGCGTGCTGTCACAGCTGCAGGGAGCCAAGGTGTTGGTCACGTCGTTAAAAGGCACGGCGTCGGGCTCGATCCTGACGGTCGAAAAACGGGCGGCCGCCGCCGATAAGAAGACGGACGAAAAGCCGTCGCCCGTGCTCGCCTATTCGCTCGTCATCGCCTCGGACACCGGCGAGATAACCAGCTTTGACCTCGCGGACGTGCGCAGCGTAAAACTGCTCGAGGACGGCACGCGAAAGGACCTCAGCGAATTTGCGAACGCCACCGCCTCGACCCGCCGCCGCGACGCCAAGACCATCTCGGTCACCTCCAACGGCGAGGGCCGCCGCGAGATGGTCGTAAGCTATACCGTCGCCGCCCCGATCTGGAAAACGACGTATCGCGTCGTGCTGGACGCCGAGGGCAAACCGTTCTTTCAGGGCTGGGCGATCGTCGATAACGTCAGCGACGAGGACTGGCAGAGCGTACAGCTCTCGCTGGTTTCGGGCTCGCCCGTTTCGTTCATCCAGAACCTGCAAAAACCGCTCTATCGCTATCGCCCTGTCGTTCCGATCCCCGAGGACCTCAATCTCAAACCGCAGATCTATGACCCTGAGAACGAGACCGGCAGCGGCTCGGGCGTCGGTTCGGGCAGCGCTAGCGGAATGGGCAGCGGCTTCGGCGGCGGCAGAGGTTCGACGGTCGAGGTAACGTCGGCAAAACCGATGTTTGACGGCGCCAATAACAACTTTATGATATCGAGCGGTTTCGCCGGC
Organism: uncultured Chloracidobacterium sp.; assembly: GCA_937941715.1. Taxonomy (GTDB): domain Bacteria; phylum Acidobacteriota; class Blastocatellia; order Pyrinomonadales; family Pyrinomonadaceae; genus OLB17. The sequence continues at coordinate 43,666 of CALDGX010000071.1, forward strand.
ACCAGCGTCAGCGACGCCATTGTCAACGAACGCTCGGGCATCGAAACGGCGGCCAGCGGCGAGGAGATCGGCGACCTATTCGAATACAGGATCGAACAGCCGATATCGGTCGATAAGAACCGCTCGGCCCTGATCCCGATCATCCAGACCAAGATGGAAGGCGAGCGCGTATCGATATTCCGCGAGCCCGCGGCCGAAACTTCCGACGACGACGATGAAGAGGACGAGAGCGAGGCGGTAAAGCGCGCCAATCCGCGGCCGATGAGCGGACTTTTGCTCAAGAATGTAACGGCGATGACCTTCGAGGGCGGTTCGATGACCGTGCTCGACCGCGACGCCTACGCGGGCGAGGCCCTGATGGAACGCCTCAAGCCAAAGGAGCAGCGGTTGATCTCGTTCGCGCTCGACCTCGGCACGCTCGTCCGCACCGAAAAGAAAGAGGATCGCGAACCGGCCAAGCTGGTCAAGGTCGTCGGCGGCGTCTTTCAGGTGCATTATTTCAAGACCGAAAAATCGCTCTACAAACTCTCGAATCAAACCGACCGCACAAAGGTCGTCTATATCGAACATCCCGTCCGCAAGGATTGGGTCCTGTCGGAGAATTATGCCAAGCCCGACTATACGACCGCGAGATTTTACCGGTTCAGGGTCGAACTCAAGCCGTTTGAGAATCGCGAGATCACCGTCGGCGAAAACCTCGGGATGATGGACAAGTACGGCCTTTCGACGCTGTCGCCAAAGGACCTCGACCTTTTCCTAGCCGCCCGCGTCATCGACGACGCGACCCGGGCGAAAATGTCAAAACTCATCGATCTGAGGATGCAGATCAACGCGATCGACGCAAAACTGATGAGCAACGAAAAGGAAACGGCCGAGATCACCAAGGATCAGGAGCGCTTTCGCGAGAATATCGAGTCGCTCGCTAAGACGCCCGACGCCAAACAACTGATCGTCCGTTATATCGCCAAGGCCAATGATCAGGAATCGCGGCTCGAACAGATCACAAAGGACAAGCGGACCTTGCTCGCTGACAAGGACCGTCTCGAACGCGAACTTGCTGTCGAGATCAAGAATTTTGAGATCAAATAGCGGCTATAACTTGATGTAGATCTTTTTGCGGTAGAGCAGCCACATCAGGAACAGCCAGAGGAGGATAAAACAGACGGCATAGAGCAGCGACGCGTCGACCGGTTGGGCCACCGACATAAATACATTGTCGAACAACCATTTTTGGACCGCGACCGGTTGGCCGTCCGTTCCGATGACGCGATAGGCACCGATCATTCGGGCAAATATCCCCGAAAACACGAAGAGCGGCAGTGCGTTGGTCCCGAAGATGACAAAGGGCCTGGCCCACGCCTTGTAACCTTTGATATCGATCAGCCAAAAACATGCCCCGAGTGTGAGCAATGCGAGCCCGGCCGTGACAAGCACGTACGAACTTGTCCAAAGAGCCTTGTTGAACGGGAAATAGCTGTTCCAAACATAGCCTGCCGCAAGCAGTACGGTCCCAAAGAAAAAGAGACCCGAAACTTTGTTCAGCCCGTCTCTGCGGTCCGCGGTGCCCGCCATGTCGGCATCGTCATCCGCCGACCGCCGTGTCAGCCACGTTCCCGTAAGAACACCGGCGATGGTGGTGGCGATCGCAGGCAACGTCGACAAAATACCCTCGGGATCAAACACCTTGGCCGAGCGCCAGATGTGGGCTTCGGTCAATATCGTCCGGTCGAGCCAGGCCGCGAGGTTGCACGCTTTGTCATCGATCGTGGTCATCTCGCATCCGGGCACCGGGATCATCGTCATTATCGCCCAGTACCCAAGCAATATTCCGGCGGCGATGTAAGCCTGCTGTTTCCAATTTGTGTGCAGGAAAATGAGCGATACGGCCAAATAACAAACTCCGATCCGCTGCAGCACGCCCGGGATCCGCATCGTGCCGAAATTGTACGGCACGACATTGTACCCGGTCAGATTCAGGCCGATCACCCCCGCGATGCCAAGCCCGATCAAGACGCCGGCGAGTTTGAAATTTCTGAGAAGTAGGAAAAGTAATCCGCCGGTCATCGCCAACCAGATCAGCATTTTCGACCAGTCCGGCGCGTCCGTTGCCGCAAACTGAAAGAACGGGATGACGGACATCAGCAGGCCGATCGCAAATATCATCACCGATCGCGAGACGATCTTTGCATACACTTTGCCCGTGACGCCCTCGGCGACACGTTTTCCGAGAGCGATCGGGATCGCCACGCCGACAATGAAGAGAAAAAACGGAAAGATCCAATCCGTGGGCGTCAGCCCATGCCACGACGCGTGCTCGAGAGGATCGTAAATATGTGACCACGTTCCCGGATTATTGACGAGAACCATCCCGGCGATGGTCATGCCGCGGAAAACGTCAAGCGAAACTAGCCTGTTCTCATTGGACATAAGAGCATTTAACCACAGATATATACAGATGAACTCAGATAATGGAATCTTATTATCGGTATTTATCTGTGTCCATCCGTGGTTTAACTTTTCCTACCAATTCAGCCGCTCGCGAAGTGTCGTAATATGTGCGGTGTGGTGCAGGCTGTGCCATGCGTAAAGCGCAAGTGCTCCCTCGAGCGGCCATTCGCCTGTTTCGGGATGTATAAAGCTCTTTTGAAAATCAGCGTCTGACATCGATCGCAGCAGGGTCGACCAACGAACATGTATCGCTTCGATCATCGCCAATGACACCTCGACCGGCAGCTTGCTGTCCGCAAGCTCCGCCCAACGCTCTTCGTAATACGGCTTGATCGTCGGCGGAGCGTCCTCGGTGAGTGCGAGTTTGAACCTCGTCAATGAGTTTGAGTGGCTATCCGCGAGATGGTGCACGGTCTGGCGGACGGTCCAGCCTCCCGGGCGGTAAGGCGTGTCGAGTTGAGCGTCGGTCAAACCGGCCACCGCCGCGGCGACCCTATCAGGAAGTTCGTCGATGATCTGAATTCTTGACCGCCGAGCGCCTTCCGACACCTCGTAATCTCGGTCAAATTCGCCGATCGGAAATCGCAGATCGTTAGGCATAATCTTATTTTCGCAGGGCAGCTATCCGCCGTAATAATTCTCGAACCGGGTAAATTCCTTAAGGAACGCGAGTTTTACCGTACCGGTCGGGCCGTTTCGCTGTTTGGCGATGATAAGTTCGGCGAGGCCCTGATTCTCTTCGGACGGCTTGTAATAATCTTCGCGGTAAATAAAGGCGACGACGTCCGCATCCTGCTCGATACTTCCCGATTCGCGAAGGTCGGACATTAGCGGTTTGGGCGGAGTACGTGCCTCCGGGGCACGCGACAACTGCGAAAGCGCCACGACCGGGACGTCCAATTCCTTGGCGAGGGCCTTGAGCTCACGCGAGATCTGCGACACTTCCTGCTGACGCGATTCTGACCGCTTGCCGCCTGACATCAACTGTAAATAGTCGACCACGACCAAGTCGAGCCTCTTTTGCTCGGCGGCCAGACGGCGGCACTTGGCACGCATTTCGAGTACCGAAATGCCCGGAGTGTCGTCGATAAACAGCTTTGCCTCGCTCAGTACCCCGATCGCCTCCGAGAGCCGGGTCCACTCACTGGCGACAAGATGCCCGGTGCGGAAGCGGTGGGCGTTGACCCTTGCCTCGGACGCCAGCATACGCGTGACCAACTGTTCCTTCGACATTTCCAGTGAGAAGACAGCCACGACCGAATCCGAATGAAGTGCGGCATTTTGCGCCAGTGTCAGACACAGGGCGGTCTTTCCCATCGACGGCCGGGCAGCGACTATGACAAGGTCGGTCCGCTGCAGTCCCGACGTCATCTCGTCGAGTTCGGCAAAACCGGTCGATAGTCCGGTGATCCCGCCCTCGCCGGCCCGATGTTCACGCACTCTGACCAAAACACGATCCGCGATCGGGCCGATACGCGAAAAGCTCTGGTTCGTCCGGGCCTCGGCCAAAGCAAAGATCGCCTGCTCGGCACGGTCGAGAATAACGTCGGCATCGTCCTCCTCGGCCAATGCATCGCTGGTGATCGAGTTGCAGGTCCGTATGAGGTTTCGAACGACCGCCTTTTCCCGAACCACGTTGATGTACTCTTCGACACTGGCAAAGTGCGGAAGGCCGAATGTCAGGTTTGTGATGGTCGCGGTTCCGCCGATCGATTCGATCGATCCTTCCTTTTTGAGCTCTTCGCCGATCAATATCGGGTCGATCTGCTTCTGTTTCTCAAACAGGGCGATCATCGCCGCAAACACACGGCGATTGAGCGGCGAGTAAAAATCCTCAGGCTTGAGATGCTCGACGGCCTGGGCTATTACTGAATTGTCCAGGATTATCGCTCCCAGAATGATGCGCTCGCTGTCCTCACTGCTGGGCAGCGGTTTCTCTAAAAATTGCTCTCGTCTTGCGTCCGGAAATGCGCCTGCCATCTGGTGAAAAATGCTCCGATAAAATGAGTGAAAAAGGCCTGTCCGGTATGCCGGATCGACATATCGAACAGAAAAAGAGACCGCAAATTCGTAGTTTGCAGTCTCTAATATTACTCTCATGCGGATACGTTTATCAACGAATCCGATGCGATTTATTCGCGGCCCGCGACCGCGGTCTAAATGGACTATTCAGCCGCCGTTTCAGCGGATTCAGCCGCTTCCGGAGCCGCGGCCTCGACCTCTTGCGCCTGCTCTTTCGCCGGAGTTTCTCCGCCTTCAGCTGAGACCGTTACCGGAACAGAAAGCGTAACTTCGCGGTGGAGTTTGACGTTGACGGTGTATTCACCCGTTTCCTTGATCGCGTCTTTAAGCGAGATGCGTCGGCGGTCGATCTCATAGCCCTTGGCCTTGAGAGCCTCGGCGATGTCCATCGACGTGACCGAACCGAACAACGTACCGTGTTCACCGGCCTTGCGTTCAAAGCTGAGCGAGATGCTCGACATCTGCTCGAGTTGAGCTTCAGCGGTGGCCTTTTCGATCGCGGCCTTTTTCAAAAGTGCCGCGCGTTCCTGTTCGATCTGCTTTACGTTGCCCTTGGTCGCGAGCGTAGCCAACCCCTGCGGCAACAGGAAGTTGCGGGCGTAACCGGCCTTGACCTTAACGATCTCGCCGCGTCCGCCGACATGGTCGATGTCCTCGCGTAATAGTATTGTTGTATTTGCCATGATGTTCAATCCTCTTGGTATCGGACCATGTCGTCGGGCAACAAATATGAACCCTTGTGACGAACCTCTGATCCGATCGATAAAATCCTACTAGTCCGCGACGAACGGCAGCATTGCCATCGAACGAGCCCGTTTGATCGCCTTCGCGATACGACGCTGGTCCTTCGCCGAAATGCCCGAAATGCGGCGCGGCATTATCTTGCCACGCTCCGGCACGAACTGCCGCAAATAATCGACATCCTTCCAATCCACATAATCGGGGACCAACTGCCTCGGGCGGCGGCGCTGAAAGCGTCGCGGGCGATCACCGATCACGTCTTCACCGACGCCGAAACCGCCTCTATCGTCCATCATTTCAATATCTTTTTCTGCCATAACTTTCTCCTTGCAGGGCGACGCTTAAGCCTCGGCTGACACCTCCGTTGATTCTTCGGTCGGGCGGAATTTTGCACGTTTTGCAGCTTTCGCCTCACGTTTGGCGGCACGCTTATCGGCGGCCTTGCGATCTTCGTCAACACGGACCGTGACGTAACGCATGATCATGTCGTTGACGCGCATACGGCGTTCGAGTTCCAGGATCTCCTGTCCGGTCCCGTTGATCTCGAAGAGCACATAGTGGCCTTCCGTCTTTTTCTGGATCGGATAAGCCAAAGTCCTGATGCCGACGTTGTCCATGCGGACAACCTCGCCGCCTTCTTTTTCGATCAATTTGCCGACTGCTTCATTCAGCTTATCGATCTTCTCGCCATCCGTTTCGGGATTGACGATATACATAACTTCGTACGTTCTATTTGCCATTTATTTACTATCTCCTCTCGGCTGACCAACCTCATTCTCATTTGGAATGAAGTAAGGATCCTATCGAATGGGCACGTTTATGAGCCCAAAAATTTCAAACTAATTAAACTTGGCCATCGCAGCATCGACACCATCGGCGATGATCATCTCGACCGCATCGGCAGCGTCATCCAATATCGCGTCCAGCTTTTCGAGATCTCCCTTTGAGAAATCCTCCAAAACGAAATTAGACGCACTCGATATCGGATGTTCCGGCTGTATCCCGATCCGGACTCGCGTAAAGTCCTGCGTTTTCAAACAATCGATGATCGACCTGAGCCCGTTTTGTCCGCCGTGCGAACCTTTCGGCCGGATTCGGATCTTTCCAAACGGCAGAGCGAGATCATCCGAAATAACGATCAGCTCAGAGTCAACTCTTTCGGGCTTTGAGACGAGGCAGCTGACCGCCTCGCCGCTCAAGTTCATAAACGTCTGCGGCTTGACAAGTTCCACCGCATTTCCGCCTATGTGCCCGCGTCCGACCAACGCCCGGCACTCAGCCCTTGAGACCTTTGTCTGCAGCCGGTGGGCGAGGCGGTCAACGAGCATGAATCCCGCGTTGTGCCTCGTCCGTTCGTATTTGCCGCCCGGGTTACCGAGCCCGACAATGAGCCGCTTACTCAACGTCCAGATTCCTCAACTAACCTTCGCTGCCGTCGTCGCTCGAGGCTTCACCGATAACTTCGGGTTGAGCTCCGGCTTCGACCTGCGGTTCGAGTACTGCTTCGCCGACCGTCACGATCGTAGCAACCACCGTATCCGGAGTTTCAAGCAAGTCGATCCCGGCTCCGACCTTGAGGTCGGAAACATGGATCGAATGTCCGGCAGCCAGATCGGTAACATCTACGTCGATCGACTCCGGCGTGTTTGCCGGCTCGCAAAGGACCTTGATCTCGCGTAGCGCCTGCGTCAAAACGGCACCGGCGTCCTGCAGTCCAACGGCATGTCCGGTCAAGTGGATCTGGACTGTCATTTCGATCTTTTCACCCTTCGAGAAGCGGCGAAGATCGGCATGGATCAGCCGCCCTTTGACAGCGTCGATCTGACGATCCTGAAAGATCACATCATTGACCCCTTCACCCTCGATATCGAGTGAGAAAACGGTGTTGATCCCCGAATCAGAACGGATGATGGCTGCCAGGTCCTTCAACTCAGCGGTCGCGGCAAGGCTTTCCGAGCCGCCGCCGTAAACAACCACCGGGATCTTGCCGGCGGCACGAAGCCGACGGTTCTCGTTCTTGCCGCGCGTATCACGCTTTTCTGCTTTAATTACTATTTTTTCTGCCATAACTCTTTTCCTTGCCTTTTATGAAACGCCGTAAACGCCGGCAGTTTCGTTTCCGAGGCCCAAACTAAATGAATAACGATGAAACACTCGTCTCGTCGTGAATCGATCTTATTGCCGACGCTAAAAGGCCCGCAACGCTTAAAACTTCGATCTTACCGCCCTCGACCAGCGGCTTCCCGTTATCGCGGATCGGGATCGTATTGGTAACGATCACCTTCTTGAGGTACGAACCGCTGATGTTCTCGACAGCCTTGCCGGAGAGGACGCCGTGCGTGAAGCAAGCTGATATCTCGTTCGCACCGGCCTTGTGCAGGGCTTCGGCAACCTTGCAGATCGTTCCGCCGGTATCGCACATATCGTCGATGATCAGACAATTCTTCCCGTTGACGTCGCCGACGATGTTCATTACGTCGGCCTCGTTGGCACGTTCGCGCCGTTTGTCGCAGAGTGCGAGTCCTGCCCCGAGCCGTTTCGCATAAGCCCTCGCTCGCTCGGCACCGCCCGTGTCCGGAGCTACCACGATCAGATTTTCGATCGGGTTTGCCTTGAAATATTCGACCACGATCGGTGCCGCGTATAAGTGATCCACCGGGATATCAAAGAAGCCCTGGATCTGCGAAGCGTGCAGGTCGATCGTCAAAACCCTCTGTGCACCGGCCGTCGTTAAAAGGTTTGCCACCAGCTTGGCCGCGATCGGGACCCTTGGCCGATCTTTCTTGTCAGAGCGGGCGTACCCAAAATAAGGGATCACGGCCGTCACGCGTTCCGCCGATGCCCGAACGCAAGTGTCGATCATGATCAACAATTCCATCAAATGACGGTCGCTGGGCGGGCATGTCGGCTGTACGATGAAAACGTCCGAACCGCGGACATTCTCGCCAACCTGGAAATTGAACTCGCCGTCCGAAAATCGGTCGGTCGTCGCCTTACCCAGTTCACAGCCAAGGTGCCCGCAGATCTCCTCTGCGAGTTCCCTGTGGGCATTGCCCGAAAATACCTTGATCTTGCCAGTGACGCTCATTGAAATAAAAAAACGGACGATCTTCGTTGAGATTGTCCGTTTCGGAATCGAAATTGGCTGGGGCGGGAGGACTCGAACCTACGAATGCCGGATCCAAAGACCGGTGCCTTACCACTTGGCTACGCCCCAATGCGAATTTTTAGAAACTGATCGGAAACAACCTAACACCGAAGTGCTTCGCGGTACTCTGTCCGCGAAATAGTTGCTACGGCAAACTTTCGCCAGGTCGATTCATTATCGAGGGCTTTTATCGCAGCTTGCCGTGTCTCTTTTTTGTCAAATAGTGCGAAGACCGAAGCTCCGCTGCCGCTCATTGCGGCATTTACTGCACCAAGGTCGATCAAATGGTCCTTGACCCGTTTGACCTCAGGATGAGCGTCAAAAACGCTCGCTTCAAAACTGTTTATCAACTCCGAAACTGTTGGATCAAGACGATCGGCTTCGTTTCGGCAAACAGTAAGATTATGTTTTTGCTCGGCTGATGTCAAGGTCCGAGCATTCAACGCCGCGAAAGCCCGGGCGGTCGACACCTCGACGTCCGGCGTCACGATCAGCAAATTTTCGGCCTCGATGTCCCGGCCAAGCGGCGAGATCAAATCTCCGCGGCCGGTACCGACTGCCGTGCCGCCGCTTAAAAAAAACGGAACATCAGCTCCTAGGCCCGCGGCGATCTTGTAAGACCCCTCTTCTGATATTGGCCCCAATCCGCATAATTCACTAAACCCGATGAGTGCCGCGGCCGCGTTCGATGAACCTCCGCCGAGGCCGCCGGGTGACGGGATACGTTTTGTCAGGTGCACTTTGCCCGTAACCGGTTTTTGAAAATGCGATTCCAGTGCCGCCGCCGCACGAAGGATCAGATTACTGCCGTCGACCGGCACGTTTGGGTCGTCACACGTCAATTCGAGACGCTCGCTTTCCTCAAAATCCAGCGTATCGTGGAGCGAGACCGTCTGAAACACGGTGCAGAGCTCGTGAAATCCGTCAAAGCGCTTTCCCAGGACACGCAATGTCCAATTTATCTTCGCAAACGACGGCAATGAAAACGGGGCTTTCATCGCTCAAGAATAAAACTCGCCGGCCCGAAAGTAAATCAGCGTGCCCGGTTCAAATGACTCGGGCACGCCTGTGACAAAGTATCTTGATGGATCTATTTCCGCGTGAGGAATACCTGCGTAAAATAATACGAACCGTCTGCCGCGACCGCGATCCCGACGGCCGACTCGCCCCAGTCGGACTTTAACAGATTTTGCCGGTGTGACGGTGATTCAAGCCACAGTTTTACGGCGACCTCGACCGGATCTTTGTAGCCGCGATTGAACGCAATGTTCTCGCCGATCGCACGCCATTTTTTTAACCCTGATCGGTCGGCCCGGTCGCTTACCATAGAATCGTCAAGTCCGCGATGACCAAAATACTTGAACTCGGCCATGTCCTGTGAGTGCTGACGAGCGATCCTGGCGACCTCATCGCTCCACTCGAGCTGCCTGAAGCCATTTTCGACCCTCTTTTGGTTGATCAGATCGAACGCGATACGCTCGATCGATGCGGTATTTACGACGATCGAAGCCTTGACGGCCGCCGCCTTTTCCCCGACAATGCGTGGCCGGGAAAGTTCAGTCGTCGCAAGACTGTTCCGTGCGGCCTGTTCCTGAAAATTATTTGATTGAGCGGAGGCGATCGCGGCAAAGGCGGCGATCAAACCTACAAATAGGATGGCGTTTCTCTTCATTAGACCTCACTTCGGCAGCCTGACTTTCCGCATTCCCGCGGCTCGAGGCTTTGCGTTCGCCCAAAACTGGGCGATTGCCTTTTCGGTTAAGGTGACAGCACGCGCGGTACCGTCTACTAAAAGAAAATGCCAATTTGAACGTTATTCCAGGTATTCTTGCCCGAATGAGATAAAATATCGGCATGGCACAACAAATGGTTCAATTGGGCAGGAGAAAGCCCACTGAGACGATCGTCGAACCGCATGTCGATCCCGTTTGCAAGATGCTGGTGCTTCCTGATTCCGCCGCCGGCAAATTTGAATATCGCGGAACTACTTACTATTTTTGTGCCTTGGGTTGCCGTGACCGTTTTGCCGCGGACCCTGAGCGATATCTGGATCCCCGACCGGCCGCCGATCTTCCGCTCGACGTCGAATATACCTGCCCGATGGATCCCGAGATATTGCAGATCGGCCCGGGCGTTTGTCCAAAGTGCGGAATGGCTCTCGAGCCAATGGAAATAACACTCGACGAACGGCCCGACCCTGAGTTTATAGACATGAAGCGGCGGTTGGCCGTTTGTGCCGTTTTGACAATGCCGGTCTTTGGCCTCGCGATGAGCGAAATGTTCGTCGATCTCAACCGCCTTTTCCCATCGCTTCCTCACGGCCGCGCCTCAGCTATTTCGATGTGGATCCAATTTTTGCTGGCGACGCCCGTAGTGTGGTGGGGCGGTTGGCCGTTCTTCGGGCGCGCGTGGGTATCGATCAAGAATGCCAGCCCGAATATGTTCACTCTGATCGCCATCGGCACAGGAGCGGCATTTCTGCTCAGCATTGCTGCCCTGGTTTTGCCGGGACTGTTCCCTGTGACGATGATCGACGCTCACACAGGCTTGGTTTCGGGATACTTCGAGTCGGCGGCGGTCATAACAACGCTCGTGCTGCTCGGTCAGGTCCTGGAACTTAGGGCAAGGTCGCAAACGTCGTCCGCGATCAAAGAACTCCTGCGGTTGGCCCCCGAGACCGCGACCGCGATCCGTGACGACGGTACAGATGAGGTTATCGACCTTCGCCACGTGACTGCCGGGCAAACACTACGAGTCAAAGCAAACGAAAAAGTTCCGACCGACGGTGAGATCGTTGATGGCAAGACTTCCATCGACGAATCAATGGTCACGGGCGAGTCGATGCCGGTCGAAAAGCAAGTCGGGGCCAAAGTAATTGGCGGCACCATCAACGGTAACCGCAGTTTTACAATGCGAGCCGAAAAAGTCGGCAAAGACACGCTGCTTGCCCAAATCGTCCGCATGGTCGGCGAAGCCCAGCGCAGCCGTGCCCCCATCCAACGCCTCGCCGACGTCGTCTCGGGTTACTTCGTCCCGGCGGTGATCCTCGTTGCGATCATCGCGTTCATCGTATGGCTCGTCCTCGGCAGCTTTGCCTCAGCGGTCGTCGCCGCAGTTTCCGTCCTCATCATCGCCTGCCCATGTGCCCTCGGCCTCGCCACGCCAATGTCCATCATGGTCGGCACCGGCCACGGCGCAAAAAACGGTGTCCTCATCAAAAAAGCCGAAGCCCTCGAAACGCTCGAAAAGGTAAATGTGATCGTCGTTGATAAAACTGGAACGCTAACCGAAGGCAAGCCCTCGGTTCAGAAAGTTGTAGCCTTTGGCGGTTACCGAGAAGCAGAGGTATTAGAACTGGCGGCTTCGCTCGAAAGGCACAGTGAACATCCGCTTGCAGAAGCAATCGTACGTGAAGCCATCGTCCGTGACTTGCAATTTTATGAAGTAAACGACTTCAAATCGGTCACGGCACTGGGAGTCACTGGTCGTGTCGATGGGCGTACGATTCAGGTCGGTAGTGAGAGATTGGTCGAGCCTCAATTTCTTGGCGATGAAGGTCTCGCTGCAGATTCTTACTCACGACTTGGCAGCGTGCTATTTGTATCGATAGAAGGGCACATTGCAGGTTTTATCTCCGTTTCCGACAAAATCAAAGATTCTGCTAAATCTACCGTTGAGGAACTTGGTCGTCTCGGGATCGAGGTAAAGATGATATCGGGTGACAATGAAACCATCGCTCGCCTCACCGGAAATGAACTCGGTATTCTTGACGCTATTGGGAATGTATTACCCCACGAGAAAGCGGCAAAGATCAAAGAGTTGCAATCCATGGGAAAGATCGTCGCAATGGCAGGCGACGGCGTGAATGACGCTCCGGCTTTAGCTCAAGCGGATGTCGGCATTGCGTTTGCCAGCGGCACCGATGTCGCGATCGAATCCGCCGACATCACTCTGCTCAAACCCGACCTCGACGGCATCTTAAAAGCGATCAATTTGAGCAAGGCAACAATGAGCAACATCCGCCAAAACCTGTTCTTTGCCTTTGCCTATAACATCATCGGCGTTCCGATCGCGGCGGGTGTGCTGTTCCCGGTTTTCGGTCTGCTGCTTTCACCAATGATCGCCAGTGCAGCGATGACATTTAGCTCAGTATCGGTGATCACAAATGCGTTAAGATTGAGGAAGACGGAACTTTGACCGAAGGATCTCGCCGTAAATAGACGAGTGCCTCGCGATCAATAAAGCACAGATTTATCGAATATCGCCGCGTTTTTTGCGGCTTGAGGTTCCTCCGGCTTTCGGCCGTTGAGGTATCATTTATCTATGGGAAAACCTGCACTAGCGGTCCACGGTGGGGCCGGAACGATCTTTAGGTCCGAAATGACGCCCGAACTTGAAGTCGAGTACCGAAAGGGTATCGAAAACGCGCTGCGGGCTGGTTGGGCCGTCTTACAGTCTCGCGGAAGTTCCCTTGACGCGGTCGACGCCGCGGTACGCCAACTTGAGGACTTTCCGCTATTCAACGCCGGACGCGGTTCGGTTTTTACGCACGACGGCAAGAACGAAATGGACGCGGCAATAATGGACGGCCATTCAAAAAAGGCCGGGGCAGTCGCTTTCGTCCGAAATGTGAAGAACCCCATTGGACTCGCTCGACTCGTTATGGAGCGAACCGAGCATGTCCTGCTTGCCGGCGAAGGCGCAATACTCTTTGCCGAAGAAATGGACGTAGAACTCGAAGACAACGCGTATTTTTACACCGAACACAGGTGGAAACAGCTCGAAGAGGCCATCGCCGCCGGCCGCGTTCAACTTGATCACGCCGGGGCGGCTCATCCCAAGCCGATCGGAACGGTCGGTGCGGTTTCTTGTGACGTCAACGGGCATCTTGCGGCGGCCACCTCGACCGGCGGTATGACCAACAAGAAATTTGGCCGTGTCGGTGATACCCCGATCATCGGTGCCGGCACTTATGCCGACGAATTCTGCGCGATCTCATGCACCGGACACGGCGAGTATTTTATGACAAACGTTACGGCGTTCGACGTTGCTGCCAGAATGA
>CALDGX010000072.1 GCA_937941715.1 uncultured Chloracidobacterium sp.
TACGCCATCCTGACCTTCATTGGAATTTGACATAATCATATCTTAATCCGAAACGGTTGTGCCGTCAAGCAAATTTTGTCTTATCTATGCAACATTTGAATTTAGGTCGGCCGTGCGCTTGTCACAAGATCATGACACGAGGCATGCGCGGTCGACCGACGGAAATCCGAATTTACCATTTTCCCTGGGGCCCGTGGTCATCAGAAGTCCAGTGATTAAAGTTGTTCTCGAACAAGATCGCATTGACCGTATATTTAATGAAATCAGAGATCTTGATCCTTCGCCCAAAGCCCGGATCGCTTTCAAGTCGGTCATGTATCTGGCGGGCGATGATCGACGCCAGTTCGGGAAGTTCAGGATGCCCAAGTGCGCGTTGGACGTGCCCTCCGCGATTTGGTGCCGCGAACCAGCGAGCAAGCGGCTGCTGCAATTCATTTTCCCAATCTTCGAGTATCCTTATGCAGATATCCTTCAATTCCGCCGCATCAAAATAACCGGAGCCCAATATTGCATTAATACCTCGTCGGTCGAGCGTGTGCCAATTTGCGACCGTGTGTTCCACGGCAGATTGCCAGTCGGCATTGCCAATAAGCGGTATCCCGAGTAACCCGTGGTACAAAAACGAATGGCGAGGATCGAGGCCCTCCGAAAGCCGTTTCATTATGCCTAGATGGATCAGAACGCGTTCCCTAAGATCTTCGTTATTTGAGGCGGTTCGAGCTACACTTACGATCAGAGGCGGGCTCAGCGTCGGATCGTCGAACCAACCGTCGGCCTCGGTCACCTTGGAGGCAAAGTCGATCTGCGACTGCAGAGTTGCATGTCGGAATAGATGGCGAACCGCGACGTGAGGGATCTTTCCCGGATCGGCCTCTGCAAGCAACTTAGTGGCGAATCGGCATTTCAGCGACTCATTGCCAGGCACCTTAAAAATTTGGTCAATAATATTCGGCGAAAGATCCGCGCCTCTTTCCCGAAGTTCGCCTTCGCAGAACGTCCGGAGTATCCTCCCCGCTGCGTCCGACTTTAACTCCTCGAACCTATCATCACGACGGGCCTCAGCGATGTTGTTAAAGGTAAGCGGCGTGCCGCTCGCACGCAGATTTATCAAACGCGGACCACTTTGCAGCAACGCGGACACTATCACCTCTTGCGGAAAATCGGGAAGGTCTTTTTGTTTGAGGATCTCAAAGGCAGCCTGAAGCGAGGTTTTGACCGCGTCTGAGCCAAAATCTCCGCGGAGTTGGGCAAATGCGACCGTCAGAACATGGGGATCGGCATCCAGTGCATTTTCGCGCAGGATCTGGAGCGAAGATCGTCGTTTGACCGCATCGTTTCCCTGCATTTTCGCTGCTGCGACGAATGCTGTCGGGCCAAATCCATCGAGCTTATACCGACGAAGGATCGTCTCTGCCGCCGCTTCCTTGACGGCCCGGAGTTTCTTATATACCGCCCTCGGCCGATTCGATACACGGCAACCCAATGCAGCCGTCAGTGTCGAATCCGGAACGGCATGAAGGTCAGATCGTTCAAGGATCGAGACGACAGCTGCTTCACGAATCTCATCATCTCGGCAGGCTTCTAGTGCACGGACAAAAATTACCGGACTCAAACTAATAAGGCGCGACTTATCGGACAATATCATCTCGGCCGCATGTTGGCTGTCCTCGGGGGCCGCCCGCCGGAAGTAATCGGCCCAAACTGCGTCCGGATTTACATTCTCTTTCCAGAGTTTGTCTAGATATA
The DNA here is from genome assembly GCA_937941715.1 of uncultured Chloracidobacterium sp. GTDB lineage: Bacteria > Acidobacteriota > Blastocatellia > Pyrinomonadales > Pyrinomonadaceae > OLB17. The sequence continues at coordinate 1,747 of CALDGX010000072.1, forward strand.
TTCGCACCTCAGACACCGGGATCGAATGGTCGGTCAAACAAGACATATAGTGCGGTTCACGGTTGCCCTTCGTAAAAAGCCTATCGATGTAATGCAATAGTCGAACGTCACCGTCAAAAATTGTCCTCGACGACCTAAAAAACGCCCGGAGCAGTGTTGACACCGAGTAATCGTCGAAAGCTTGCACCGCGAAATCGAGTATTTGCCGTTTGAGGTTGTCGTCCGGGTTTTGCCATCCGGCAAGTCCGGCCCGCGAGATCACGCGCTCGGCTATAGTGTCGTGATTGAACCGAACCCGCCGGTCCACAAAACCCTCAGTTCCAACCGATTCGCTGAGGTTTATGTAGAGCTTAAGTATCTCAAGAACATCACTCGTTTGATCCCACGATGTGAAAGCACCTGAGTTGCCCGCGCCTTGACCAAAGAGATCGACTAATTTTAGAAACGACCCCCAGGTAATGATCGGCCGGCCGGCCACGGACTGTCCGGCGGTGGAAATTGCAGCCCAATAATGGAGAGCCTTCGCGAAACCGGGTGAAAGGATGGATATCCGTTTCAAATCGTGGGCCGCGATCTGACAGGCCGCATTTTCAGCGTCTTGAAATTCGAAATCAATATCGATCCCGCGTTCAAGCCCCGCGATCACGTAAAGCACGATGAACAACGAAGATCTGAATATTGCATCGTTTTTCAACAGCTGCCTGACTGGCGAATCCTCGGGGCGGCCTCGGTAGATCTCACTCAAGATCGCTTCATTTTCAGACGGATTGAGTTCAAATTGGTTCGAGGCGTTGCTCCGGTGCTGTAAATAGGCTTTGCCGTAGATCTCGCGATCACCGATCAAAAGACGAATGTTTTGGATCGTTTGGCAGCGTTTCAATAGTCCGTCGGCCGTCATCGGGTCCGCAACAGACAACTGGCGATACCAATCTTCGACAAAAACGAAATAGTTCGATTCGCGATCCGCCTCGATGACATCTAATGATCGTCTGACAAAATCGTCGAGTTTGAGATCGTCGACCCACACTACGGTCGCCGGATGCGACCGCGCAAGGTCGATAGCCAAACGGCGGAGCAGCGTCGATTTACCGATGCCGCCCGGGCCGTGAACAAGCAGGCTGACCTTTGAGATAGATCTATGATCGAATGCCGACTCGGCCAACGCCCTGATCTGCGGATACTCGGCCCGAACGACGTCAAAGTTATTGATAATACCGAACCATTGGCAATCCTCGTCCTGTTTTGCCGAAAAGAATTGCTCACGCGAAAATTGCCTGCCGGATCTGATCGACTCGACGAATTCGTCATCGATGACCTGAGCCGCGGGCAATCTGGGGGAAACGGTTGGACACGTATCGCCAACGACGGTGACAACAGGAACACTGGCCGACGCTAACGGCATATCGATTGGATATGATCTCGGCTCGTCATCGGGAATCTCTACCACTTCACAAACGAATTTGTAACCCTTCGAAGGAACCGTTTCGATAAATTTGGGATTTCCGGTTTGATCACCGAGAGCTAGTCTTATTGAGTGAATCGCTTGGGTGAGCAAGTCTTCGGTACCAATGATCCATGCCGAGTTCATTAGCTCGTCCTTTTTTATCAAGACCCCTGGCTCCCTGAGGAATCTCAACAAGATTTTTTTCGGATTTGGGCGCAATTTCACCTCAACGCCATTCTCAAATAACTCGTTTTCGGCGACATCGAATATGAATTTATCGAACCTGAAAATCAATCGGGAACCTCTCCCATAACCTACCACAAATACAGAATTCCCACCGAACTATCGATAAACTTTGATCAACGATTTCTGTGCTTCGAGGACGTTCAGAACTTTCATTTCTTTCAGGGAAAAGTTCAGGACTTATATCATTCCGGCCCCTAAACTGACTCCAATGCTTTTACAGAAAAGCAGCGGGAGTTAGATTATGAATAACCAAAATATGAAGAATTTGGCAGCCTTTTACGCGATCGGGCTTGTCATTATTATGTCGATCGCAGTTTCCGTTTTCGCACAGGACAACGCGGCAACATCCTTGCCGCAGGTCAGCGTCGTTGGCAATGCTAAAGACATGACACCCAACACCGCGAAAACCGACATTCAGCGAGTCGTCCTTAATCTGGGGGCGACCGGAAAGGTCGAGGTCACGATCAATAATCCGACCGATCGCTTCGGGGACGCGGATTTCATCGGGATCGACGCCATTGGGAACGAGGCGGCCCGGCAGACGATCGAGCTGTTGCCCGGAATGAACCAAACGGTTGATCTGGCTGACATCTTTAAGTCTGACGAAAGCGGCAGTCTCGCCTACATAAAGGTCCAAGTGTCGGTTCGTCCCAACTTTGACCTCGACCTTTCGGCCCGAACCAACCCGATCGCGTTCTTTTCACAGCAGTCGTCGCAATGGGGATCGAACAAGCTCGGAACCTGCCGCTACGACACTATAAAAAGTGCCGGTTGTGCGATCACTTCGATCTCAATGGCGGGTTCGAGCCGGGCAACAGGCCTGAATCCGGCGACTATGAACACGTACCTGACGAATAACGCCGGCTATAGCAGCGGTTGTTTGGTCAAATGGAGCAAAGCGGCGGATTTTGACGGTACCGGCGGCTTTACCTACGTGGGCAGCGGAACGGTAAAATCGGCATCGAGTTTGAAATCAAATATCGATGCCGGGAATTATCTCGTGACTCGTTCTTCCAGATTTACTAACCACTATGTAGTAATAGTCGGTTACGACAATCAGGGAACGTCGATCGGCGATTTTTTCTACTACGATCCGTGGGATCTGAACGCAACCAAGCGAAAGGTCGGCGACGGCTGGGTGTCAACGTCGAGTGCGACGCAGATCTACAGGTAAATTACCGGTAGTTGTCGCAACTCAGGGGCTGTCCGAAAGGGCAGCCCTTTTTTTGGCGACCGAACCGTTATTTTTCTGAATATGCGAGTTTTATCGAGTTCATACCGCGGAGGATGACGCGTTGGCGGCGGACGACGCGCTTGCGGTTCTTGGCGGGGTTAAAGACGTTGAGCGGGCTCGGGATCATGGCGGCGAGGAACGCGGCGTCCTCACGTGAGAGGTCGGAGGCGCTCTTTTTGAAATAGTACCGCGAGGCGGCCTCGGCACCGTAGATGCCGTCACCCCACTCGATGATATTCAGATAAAGCTCGAGGATGCGTTTTTTGGTCAGTTCGCGTTCGAGAAAGTAGGTATAGACGGCCTCGCGGCCTTTTCGGAGAAAGTTGCGGTCCTCGGACAGAAATAGGTTCTTGGACAGCTGCTGGGTCACGGTCGACGCACCACGCTTAAAGCTCGGCATCGGCGGGATCCAGTCGTTCGGGTCGTAATCGCCCTCTTCCTTGGCTTCTTTTTCGCCCTCTTTCACGGCCTCGTCCCAGGCGGCCTGGATGGCATCCCAGTCAAACCCGTTATGCTGAAAAAAGCGTGAATCCTCGCCGGCGAGCACGGCCCGCTGGAGGTTTGGCGAGATCTGTTCGATCGGCATCCAGATCATCGCCTTTTTGGGCTCGCGGCCCTCGGCACGCGCTTCTGAGATGCGGTATTCGATCATCGACGACGTGGTCGGGTTTTCGGTCCGCAGGCGCGAGATCGATGGGAACGTGATCAGTTCGTAGCCGATCCAGACGGCGACGGCCCCGGCGAATATGATAAAAAGCAGTTTGGTCCAGTACCACATCGTTAGTCGTAAATAGTAAATCGTGAATCGTGATTAGTAAATCGTGAATCGCAATTCGTGAATCGGGAATAGTGATTAGTGGATCGAGGATCGCCAGGTGCGAACGGCCGGCCGGCGGCCACCCGACGCTGATCGCCGACCCGCAATTAACGATTTACTAATTACAGATTACGATTTACTATTTTCATTATGGGTCAATACGATAATGTCGTTGCGGTTGTTCTCGGGGGCGGTGCGGGTTCGCGGCTTTTTCCGCTGACCCACGAACGGTCAAAACCGGCGGTACCGCTCGGCGGGACTTATCGTTTGATCGACGTACCGGTCTCAAACTGCATCAACTCGAATATCACTCAGATCTTTGTGCTGACCCAATACAATTCCGCGTCGCTTAACCGGCACATTTCGCGGACGTATAGGTTTTCGAGCTTTTCGACTGGTTTCGTCGAGGTACTGGCAGCCGAACAGACCAAGGACAATCCGGAGTGGTTTCAGGGCACGGCCGACGCCGTTCGCCAGATGCTGCCGCACCTGCGCGACTGGCATGTCGACACACTTTTGATCCTGTCGGGCGATCACCTATACCGGATGGATTACCGTACGTTTCTCGACCGCCATTTCAGCACGGGTGCGGACCTGACCGTCTCGGTAGTGCCGTGCCGGCCCGATGAGGCCGGTGAGTTTGGCCTGCTCAAGACCGACCCTCGCGGCGCGATCGTCGAATTTAAGGAAAAGCCGAAAGGTGCGGCCCTCGAGCAAATGCGCGTCGATACGACCAATTTCGGACTCGACGCGGAAGCGGCGGCAAAACGGCCGTTCCTGGCGTCGATGGGGATCTACGTCTTTAATTACAACAAACTCGTGGACCTGCTCAAGATGGACAGTTCGTGGGTCGATTTCGGACGTGAGATCATTCCGGCGGCAATAGAAAAGTACAACGTCCAGGCGCACCTCTTCAAGGACTATTGGGAAGATATCGGTACCATCAAGGCATTTTACGAGGCCAATCTCGACCTGGCGTCGCCGCTGCCTAAATTCAACTTCTTTGACGCCGAATCGCCGATCTACACCCGCAGCCGTTATCTGCCGCCGTCAAAAATGCAGGACTGCGACATCGACAATTCCATGGTCAGCGAAGGCTGCATTCTCAACGGCGTAAAAGCACGGCGTTCGATAATCGGCCTCAGGTGCCGCATCGACCACGGTACGACGATCGAAGATTCGATCATTATGGGTGCCGACTTTTTGGAATCGATCGAGGAAATGCGCGAAAAGATGTCCGCGGGCAAACCGCCGATCGGCATCGGCCGGAACACGGTCATTAAGCGAGCGATCATCGACAAGAACGTGAGGATCGGGAACAACGTTCGCCTGGTCAACAAGGACGGCATCGAACATCTCGATCATGAGAGCAAGATGTACTATATTCGCGAGGGGATAATCATCGTGCCGAAAAACGCCATCATCCCGGACGGCACTGAGATCTGAGCCTAACGCCGCTGCCGGTCGCGGCGGTTGATATAGCCTTCGCGGGCCCGGACGACGAGTCCCGGCCGGTCGACCCTGACCTTGATATTTGTCCGGCGTCCCGCCACGCGCTCGGTCGCCGGGTAATAACCGATACTGTAAAATTCGCGCAATTCGCTTGCGATCCTGGAATACGCGGCCGCGAGGTTGCCCAGGGTCGACGCGTCGTAGCGCCGTCCGCCGGTGCGTACGGCAAGTGCGTCGAGATACTCCTCAGCCCGGCGGTATTCTTCGGCGGTCGTACCCTGACTGCCGGGCGTGCCGGCCCGCGGCGGCGATGTGCCGCCCGGAATGCCGCCGATGGGCGGCATAGTGTCTCTGATCGTCGGCGGGCCGCCGAGGACCGTGCCATTCTTCATCGCCTGTACGTCGGCGAACGTGTCATAACGGATCGTGTAGATTAGCGCGTCGAGCTCCATCGCGTCGTCAAGGTTGTTCAGGTCATTGACGCGGCGGCTGGTGGTGTCGACGCCGTCGGTGAACAGGATGATCGCCTTGCGCCCCGTGATCCGCCGCATCCGGTCGTTGATGGTCAGGTCGACCGCCTCATAGAGGCTGGTGCCGGTCGAGATGCGTGTCCGCTTGATCGCCTGATAGATCGATCTTCGGTCATTGGTCGCCTCGCAGAGCATATGGACGTCCTGATCGAATGAAATGACCATCACCTTGTCCTGCGGCCTGAGCTGATCGATAAAGGCGATCGCCGCCGACTGTATCTCGGCGATCTTGAACGTCGTCGAGTAGCTCATATCCAACACCAGTGCGACGGTAAACGGCTCGTGTTCATTGGCAAACAGCGCGATCTGCTGGCTGACGCCGTCCTCGGTCACCGTAAAATTGTCGCGGGTGAGCCCGGCGACGAAACGGCCTTTTTTGTCCATCACGCGGATCGGCACTGAGACGAGCTGGGTTTCGACCTTGATGACGTCGCCATCGACGATCCCCGAGGTCGGCAGATCGGCAACCGGAACCACCGGGACATCGGCGACCGCCGGCGTCGAGGTCGGTGCCGCGACGGGCGGCCTTTCGTTCGAACGGCCGTTGCCGCCGGGCGTGACGCGGCCCGACTGGGCGAACGCCGCCGGAGCGGCGAGAGCCGCCAGAAGGAGAACTATTTTGATGCTGCGTACCAACATTCAGTGAGATCACGATCAGATCACTACTTACGATGCGCCTTGCGATGGCAAAAGATGCAACGGGCAAAAAAATGAAGCCGGGCACCGACCCGGCTTCATTGTTTCATATTCGGTGGCCCGGCGTATCATTTACCGGCCAATGTCCGGTCCGTCTGGCCGACTACATAGCTGTTCTTGGCCCTGACGACCACGTCGGGCCGCATCACGCGAATCTTGATCTGTTTGCGTTCGCCGACCTTTCCGACCACTTCGGGGTAATATCCGAGCGAGTATTGGCGACGCAATTCTTCGGCAATGCCGGAGAATGCCGCGTCGATATTCATCAGCGACGACGCCTCGAAAGCCCGTCCGCCGCTGTTTGCGGCCAGCGTCTCGAGATACTTGCGGCCCGTGTCATATTCGCCCGCACCGCCGCCGCGACGGCCGCCGCCGCCCGTTCCGACATTTACATTGCCGCCCGTCAGGATCGCCCCCAGGATGTCGCCCCACGTCACCCGACCGCCCGAGCCACGCGGCCTTGACGGCGGGAACGTCTGTCCCGTACCCATATCACGCGAGGTGTCGTACCGGATCGTGTAGAAAAGGGCGTCGACCTCTTCGGTATCCTTGATCGTACTCTGGTATGTAGCATGCTTTGACGTCGTATCGACGCCGTCGGTGAAAAGCACCACGGCCTTTCGCCCGCGGATCTGGCGGAGTTCCTGATTGATCGCGTAATCGACCGCTTCGTACAGGCCCGTACCGTCGCCAAACTGTGCCTGGCGGATGGCGTCGCGGAGCTGATAGCGGTTATTTGTCGGCGGACACAGGACGTTTACGTTCTGGTCGAACGAAATCACCATCACGCGGTCAGCCGGCCGCAGTTTGTCCACAAAGGTGATCGCGGCCTGTTGGATCTCGTCGATGCGAAACTGCGTCGATGGGCTGACGTCGATCAGCAGAACCACCGTGAACGGCTGTTCGACAGACTGAAAGTAATCGACCTTTTGCTCGACGCCGTTCTCAAAGATCTTAAAATCCTGTTGACGAAGCCCCGAGATGAACCGGCCGTCGCGGTCGAGCACCGAGACCGGCATCGTGACCAGATTGGTCTCGACCTTGATCACCTCGTTCTCGTCAAAGATGTCGGGCGTCGCGGTCGCCTCGGGCCGCGGCGACGGCGAATTGCGGCCGCCCTGCAATACCGGCGGGCCGCCCGGACTCTTCGAGACAGTGTCATTGCCGAGCGTCGGCGGAACCGGCGTCGGGGCGACACGCGGGCGGGTCGAGTTGCTCGACTGCGCCATCGCAAAACTCGCCATCAGGCCGAGAAATATCAATCCAACGAGTGCTTTCTTCATCACGATCAGTTCCCTGCCTCAAAGCCCGAACCTCGGTAAGGCGATCGCTTTGATTGTGCATTACACACTTTCGTTGCTAGGAATTTGCGTCGAGCCACGCGATCGCCAGATCGTGAAAACGCCGCCGAACGGAATTCAACAAAATGAACGGGAGCGGGTGGCAATGGGTCCGGTTGGTGAGGAGAATAAAGACCCTTTCCGCTGTCGGGTCGACCCACAGACTGGTGCCCGTAAACCCAAGATGGCCGAAACTGGCAGGCGACATATTCACGCCGGCCGTCGACTCGGGCGTGGACGCGAGCTGAAATCCGATCGAACGATGCTCATTGCCGCCGGGTGAGAAATTGCGTGTAAAAAGCTCGCAGGTCTCGGCCGAAACAAGCGTCGAATATTGGGGCAGGAACTGGTGAGCAAGCCGAAAAACATTATCGACTGTCGAAAAAAGCCCGGCGTGGCCCGCGACACCGCCCATGAAATGAGCATTGCCGTCGTGGACCTCGCCCCAGATAACGTCGCCGCGAAACGCTCCCGGCCTGATCGCAAGGTGCGGAAAGTCCTTTTCGCAGGTCTGCTGTTCAAACCGGTTGCCGATCTCGCTGGCGGCGGTCGCCCGCCGGTAAATGCTCGTTGGGCAGTAGAACGTGCGGTTGAGCCCGAGCGGCTCAAAGATCATATCGATCGCGGCGTCGTCGAGTCCGGCGCCGGTTATTCGCTCGATCAAGCGGCCGAGAGCGATGTAATTAAGATCGCTGTAGGTGACCGCGTCAGGCGTATCACGCAGCGGGGTCCGGGCGATCTCGGCAATGATCTCTTCCGGATCGTCGACGCACAAATAGAGCGGCAGCCAGGCAGCGAGTTTTGATGTGTGGGTCAGCAATTGGCCGACCGTTATCTCATTTTTGTCCGGAGCCGAAAAATCGAGCAGCAGGTCGGAAACGTGATCGTCGAGCGAGATTTCGCCCCGGTCGATGAGTATCGCGCTGAGCAGGCCCGTGATCAGCGGCTTTGTGAGGCTCGCGAGGTCGTAGATCGTGTCAGGCCGGGCGTCGATGACCTCTGGTTCGATGACCGCCCTGCCAAATGCTTCGGCCGCCTTGACCTCGCCCTTTTCAGCTACAAGATACACGGCCGAAGGAAAATCGCCGGCGGCAATGCGTTCGAGCAGAAGTTCTGAAACACTGTCGATCATCATTTAAGCGAAAGCCTCGAGGCGTGACTTTCGATCTTGGCCAAAACGCCGACGGCCAGGGCAAGTGCCCGCCTACCGTCCTCGCCCGTCACCGGCGGCTCGGTGCCATTCTCGATCGAATCGAGAAAAGCGGTGATCTCGGCCCGCAGCGGTTCGATGTCGTTGATCGTAAGCCGGTCGATCGAGATACCGAGCAGCGGATGAGCGGCGTCCGGGTTGAGCGACGTGAGCGAAGCGAATTTCGTCCCATAGTCGAGGACGGCATACGAATTTGTCTGGTAGAACCTCGTCTTGCGGATCTTTTCGGTGCCTATTCGCGACGCCGTGATATTTGCCACGGCTCCGTTCTCAAACTCGATGCGGGCGTTTGCCGCGTCCACCTTGTCAGACACGACCGGTATCCCGACGGCTCGGATATCCGCGACCGCGACATCGGCCCCGACCAGCCACTGGACCGCGTCGAGGTCGTGGATCATCACGTCCAGCACCACATCGACGTCGAGTGAGCGGTTCGGGAACGGCGAAACGCGATGTATCTCGAAATACAGCGGATTGGTCACCCTCGGCCGCAGGGCGACCATCGCGGGATTAAAGCGTTCGAGCTGCCCGGTCATCAATTTGGCTCCCGAGGCGGCGGCGGCCGCGATCATCCGGTCGGCCTCGTCAAGCGTGAGTGCGATCGGCTTTTCGACCAGGGTGTGAACGCCGGCGGACAGGAACGCACAGGCGATCTCGCAATGAGTTTCGGTCGGCGTCGCGATCGAGACCATATCGACCCGGCCGAGAAGTTCGCGCCAATCGGTAAACGCGGCGCATCCGTTGTCAGCGGCGACCCTTGCGGCCGTTTCGGCGTCGGCGTCACACGCCCCGATCATTTCCACACGCCCTTCGGCGGCGAGTTCGGCGAGGTTTCGGGCGTGATGCCGGCCCAGGCTGCCGGTACCGATCGCGGCGACGCGCAACTTTTGATCTATGCTCATAATTTGATAACAAGCTGTTTTTCAGCAATACTTTACATTCTTATTGATGATGCAGGAAATTACAAAGGACGTAAGCCGCGAACCAAAGCGAATGCCGCTGATCTTTTGGATCGGTTCGGCCGTTTCGGTCGTTTTTTTGTATTTCTTTGGGCTTACGATCCCGCTGCTCGGGCCGGATGAACCGAGATATTCGCAGGTCGCCCGCGAAATGTGGTCACGCGGCGATTGGGTCACGCCGACGCTCGGCGGGGCACACTGGTTTGAGAAACCCGCCCTGTTGTACTGGCTTGAGATGGTGTCGTTCTCGATCTTCGGCGTCAGCGAATTTTCGGCACGATTTGGCTCGGCCGTTTTCGGGCTCGGCGTCGTTGCGTGTTTGGTCCTGCTCGGCAACCGGTACGAGACGGCCCAAAACCGGCCGCACGCCGACCGTTCAGCCGAGGTCGGACGCTTTGGGTCGTGGCTGGGGCTGATAGCGGCGACATCGTTGGGCGTCATCGTTTTCTCACGCGGAGCAAGTTTCGACATTATCGTCACGTTCCCATTGACGGCCGCTCTTGTCGGCTTTTTCATCTATGACCAATGCAGTGCCGGATCGGCACGTATCAAGTACGCGGGGCTGACGGCGTTCTATCTGTTTATCGGGATCGCGTTGATCGCGAAGGGTTTGATCGGTATCGTATTTCCCTTTGCCATCGTCGGCGGCTATTTCGTCCTGCGACGGCGGTTGCCAAGCGTTGGATTTATCGTGAGCCTTTTGTGGGGGACCGTACTGGCGGCGGCGGTCGCAGCGATATGGTACTGGCCGATGTATCAGACAAATGGGTGGAAGTTCATCGACGAATTTTTCATTCAGCACCATTTTCAGCGGTTCACGTCCAATAAGTACATGCATCCGCAGCCCTTCATATTTTTCTTTTGGGTTTTGCCGCTGATGGTCTTGCCGTGGATGCCGGCATTTGTGGCCGCGCTTTGGACATATGGGCGAAACGCTCTGCGGGCGGCCGACCCGGCGGACGGCCCGCGGCGGTCAACGTCGTTCTTTTCGGATCCGCTGCTGACCTTTTCAGCCGTATGGATGCTGGTGCCGCTCGCTTTTTTTTCGTTCTCGGGCTCAAAACTGCCGGGTTACATCCTGCCTTCGGTCCCGCCGGCGATCATCATCACCGCGATATTCTTGTATCAGCGGCTGGACCTGCCAAAATGGAAACGCGGTGTGATCGCGGCCGCGGGCGGCACGGTGGTCATCAGCTTTGTCTTGCTTCTGTTTGTGGTTCCGCGATTTGCGGAGCTCGATTCGACCCGCTCGCTGTTCCGGGCGGCCAATGAACGCGGATTCAAGGAAACACAGGTCTTCAACCTCCATACGATATCGCATAACGCCGAGTTTTACGCCAGCGGCCGTCTGCTGCGCGATGACACAGGCAAACTTAAACGGCTATACGGCGTGACCGAGGTCAAAGAGGCGATCGAGCGTTCGGGGCAAAAGACGGCGTTGGTGCTCGTCCCGCTCGAGTATCTGCCCGAGATAATGCGGTATACGGACCTAAACTCAGAGAAATTGGGTGATAACGGCGAGATCGCGATCGTCGTGTCCTCGCTAAAATAGCGGCCGCGTCAACCCCGGCTCGCTCGACGCAGACGATCCATCAACGCGGTGCCGATCCCATCTTCGGCCACCGACTGGCAGTACACTTTCTCGACGCCCTTTCGGTCACACTCGCGAAAGAACTCAAACACTTCGCGGGCGTACTCATCGACGCTTTGGCAAATAAGAACGCTTTCAAACGCTCGGTCCGGCCTTTCCATCCCGATGAACGCCGCCCGATCGCCGGGATGCGCGTCCGCCGCTTGCGGCACGATCTCGACACTCGCGGCCGGCGAATAATGCCGATGTTTCAAACCGGGACTTCGCGGGGCGTCCGAAGAGTCAATATCCGGCATAATGGTCGACGGAATGACGCGGCACAGTTCCGCCAGCGTGACCGAGCCGCTGCGAAGGACCACAGGCACATCGCCCGTACAGTCCACGACCGTCGATTCGAGTCCGATATCCGTCGGGTTTCCCCGCAGAATACAGTCGATGCGCCCGTCCAGATCTTCATGGACTGCCCGCCAAGTGGTCGGGCTCGGGCGGCCCGACAGATTTGCCGACGGAGCAACCACCGGCGTCCCGCATTCTTTCAGAAACCTTTGCGACAGTTCAAATCCGGGCATCCTGATCCCGATCGTATCGAGTCCGGCGGTCGCGATAAGCGGCACACGATCACTTTTTCGCAGAACGATCGTCAACGGTCCCGGGAAGAACGCGTCGATGAACCGCCGTGCGTATTCGGTAGTTTCGCTTGCAAGTTCGGCGATCTGCCCGATCTCAGCGATATGAGCGATCAGCGGATTGTCGGCCGGCCTCATCTTCGCCTCATAGATCGCGGCGACCGCCCGCTCGTCAAATACAGCGGCGCCGAGCCCGTAAACCGTTTCCGTCGGGAATGCAACGACGCCGCCACGGCGAATGTACCCGGCCGCCTCCTCAGGCGAATCTGTCAAAAAAGTACGCATCATTAAAAAAATAGCAAAATTTTATGATTTTTCCGCAAAAGGAATTACACCTTCCGTCTTAGTTACGTGGGCGGTTCGAAACTGATAGGGGGACAGCCGGACCATAATTTTATACTTCAGGAGAAATAATATGTTTGTTACTACCATCGGGATCATCGCAATACTTATCGGCCTTCTTCTTCCGGCAGTTCAGAAATAGGGTCACGAAAGCCGGAACAAGCCGCCAGCCAAACCGTAGATCGGTCCGGCTGGCGCTTTTTTATTTCCGCGGCCCGGCCAGCACCGATGACTGTCGGCCGGTTGTGGCGAAAGTCACTTTCGAAACGTTAAGATATACGGGTGACGATCGCCGAGAAATTAAAAGACCTTCCGACCGCCGCCGGTATCTATATTCACAAGAACGCGGCCGGCAAGATCATCTATGTCGGCAAGGCCAAGAATCTGCGCAGCCGTGTCCGTCAGTACTTTCAATCGAGCCGCAATCTCGACCCCAAGACGCGCAACCTGGTCAAACTCATCGCCGATTTTGAGTTCATCGTCGTCGATAACGAGGTCGAGGCGCTCGTGCTCGAATCGAACCTGATCAAAAAGCACAAGCCGCGGTTCAACGTGCTTTTGAAGGACGACAAGTCGTACCCGCACCTCAAGCTGACCAACGAGACGTTTCCCAAGGTCGTTATCACCCGGCGGATCGTTCGCGACGGCTCGCACTATTACGGCCCTTTCCTGCCTGCTGTCCTCGCCCGCAAAACGCTCAATCTCGTTAATCGCGCGTTCCAATTGCGGACGTGCGAGATCGAGATCGACGGCAAATTGGCCCGTCCGTGCCTCGAATATCACCTCAAGCGATGTCTCGGCCCGTGTGTCAAAGGCCTCTGCTCGCAGACCGAGTATCAAGAGGCCGCAGCCGACGTAAAGACGCTGCTTGAGGGCAAGAACAAAGAGCTTGCCAAAACGCTCGAAGAGCGAATGTGGCATTATTCGGAAGAAAGCAAATACGAGCTCGCTGCCAAATACCGCGACCTGCACCGGACAGTCCTCGCTCTGAGCGAACAGCAAAAGATGGCGACCACCGCCGAGAGCGACGTCGATATCATCGGTTATTACCGCGAACAGCAGCGGCTGGCGCTTCAGTTATTTACAATGCGCGAGGGGCGTATCGTCGGGCGGCGAGAGTTTTTTTGGGAGGACCTGCCGGATGACGATTCGTTCGACGCGTCGGAATTTATGGGCGAGGTGCTTGCTCAATATTATTCGACCGACTATGTCCCGCTCGAGATCCACGTACCGCACGACTTTGATGACCGGGCGATCCTCGAACAGGCGCTGACCGAACGACGCGGCCGCCGTGTGAAGATCCTCGACCCGAAACGCGGCACCAAGCGCAGCATGGTAACGCTGGTCGAGACCAACGCGAAGATCGCGTTCGAACAGCGCTTTCGGGTGCTCAAACCCGACGCCAAGCGCGTGCTCGAGGAACTGCAGGAACTGCTCGAAATGGCGAACTTTCCGGAGCGGATCGAGTCGTTTGATATCTCAAATATCTCGGGCGCCGAGAATGTCGCCGGTATCGTCGTCTTTGAGAACGGTAAACCGGCAAAGGGAGCTTACCGGCGGTTTATTATCAAGTCGGTCGAGGGGGCAAATGATTTTGCGTCGATGAATGAGGCCGTTTTTCGCCGCTATAAACGGGCACTGGATGAGCAGCAGCCGCTGCCGCAGCTTATTTTCATCGACGGAGGCAAGGGCCAGCTTTCGGCGGCCGCGGCGGCGATGGGCTCGCTCGACCTTGAGCATATAATGCTCGTCGGGCTGGTCAAGCCGCCCAAACGGCACAACGAGATCTCGCATCTGCTCGTGTTTGGCCGTGAAAGCACTCCGATACCGTTTGACCGCAATTCTCTGGCGTTTCGGCTGATACTCCAGATCCGCGAAGAGACGCACAAGACCGCGATCGAGTTTCACCGCAAACGCCGCGAAAAACGCGATTTCACCTCGGAATTGTCCGAGATACCGGGCATCGGCGACAAACGTAAGATGAAACTGCTGCGCAATTTCGGCTCGATCGAGCGCATCGCCAAGGCAAGTGCCGAGGAACTCAAACCGATCGTCGGTGAAAAGGCCGCCGCCGAGATCGTTAACCACTTTGACGAACAACGAAAGCTGGGGCAAAAGTGACGGCCGCCTGCTAATGAGCCCGCGGAGACGATCCGCGGGCCCATTATCCAATAATTTAGTTCAGATCACTGGATCTTGACGTAGCTGCGGTGAATGACCAGGTCAGACTTGGCGTCGCGCGACTCGTAGAGTACGTTTTCCTTGTTTTCGCGGGTCACCATCTTGGTCCCGGCCCCGACCGAGCGTTCGTTCGATCTCGCCTTGTCGACATCGGCGATCATTCCCAGCACCGCCTCGCTTTTGACCGGTTCGGCAAGCCGAACGCCGTTCGATTCGGCAACGGCCTCGGTCGCTGACGCCTTGAGCATCTTGCCCCAGACCTTCTTAAAAAGTGCGTTCGACACGTAGATATCGGCACTGTTGACCTTGCCGTTGACCGCGTAGGCAAAGCCGATCACGTCGGACTGGCCGTCGATCACGCCCGACAGTTTGGCGATGTATTCGTCGATCAGAGCTACGACCTTTTTATTCTCAAGGCTTAGCTGCAGGCTCGATGCCGACTTGGTCGAATTGACCGTGCCGCCGACGCTCTTGCTGAGGCGCGTCTGAGCCTCGGCGACCTTGTCCCAGACTTCCTGCTGCGAACGGGCACCGTTTGCCGCGATCTTCAGGTCTTTGGTGACGATGCGGTCATTCGAGCTGTTAAATTTTGTCGAATCTTCGTCACCGCGTTTCGTCCAGCGGCCCGATTCGACGCAAAACGATTCGATGCTGATGCGGCCCGATCGCGCCGGGATGATGATGCTCACGGCCAGCACGCGATCCTGTTTACCGCCCTTGACGATATCGCCGGACTGGATAAAGACCTCAAATTCCTTTGAGAGGTTTTCGACCTCCAGCTCGTTGACGTTTGACGTCTCGTAAACGACAAATATCTTTCGCTCCATCGCTTCCTGCAGCGTCAGTATGTTGCCTTTTTTGTTTTGGTCCTTGCCGTGGATCAGAAAGATCGTGAGATTTTTGTGCGTATAGCCGTTTGAGATCCGATATTCGGGTTTTTGTGCCAGGGCACCAACGGCAAATGCCGCCAGCAAAAACAGCGTGACGACGCTCGTTCCAATTCGTAACTTCATATATTAACTCCTTACATTTTAGTCGGTCCTGATGCCGGGGAGAGCGTCTCCTTATACTCTTGGAACGGCTCCGGCAAACGACTCTTGCAAGGTGGTCGTGAAGTTACTTTATTTCGGACGTCAAAAGGTAAACCCGTAATAGAGGTTCAGGTAATTGTTGGCACGGCCGGAATTTCCGAAGGAATAACCGACCATTAGATATTGGTTTGAGGTCACCTCGTAGCCAAATCCGGCATTCGAGTAGCCAAAGCGGTTCTCGCCGCTGGTCCAATCGGCCATCAGGGTCAGCCGCTTGGTGACGGGTTGCTGAGCGCCGACGAGGATGCCGGTACGCGTGCCCATATCGGCCGTTCCCCCGACAACCCGGTAAACGCCGCCGGTCAGCGCAAGGTTTTTTACCGAGCCGAATTTACGCGTCGCGACCGTGTAGAGCATTGCCGACGGCTTTGAGTCGGCCGAGTTGACGATCGGGACAAAGGCGACGGCCCCGACGGCGACATCGACGCCAAATTTATCCTGGTCGAGCGCCCTGTATTTGACGTTTGGTTCGATCTCAACCGTCGTCTCGCTGCCGTCCTGCGTCGCATAGAGATTGATGCCGACCTCGACGCGCTTGTTGATGCCGTAGATCACCGACGGCCCGAACGAACGAAATCCGCCGCGGTCGAACTTGTCAAAATGGGCGAAAAGATCGCCCTCGACGTAAATTGAACCCTTTTTATGTATTTCGGCGGTCGGCACGCCGAAAACGGCGGTCTGAGCCAACGCCGCCGAGCAAAAAGCAATGATCAAAACGGCGGCTGCCGGGTACAGTTCGAACCGTGTTGGGAGAAATGACCGTGATCTCATAATTTGTGGTGTCAGAGAGATTTTACTAGCTGTGTCGCTGCTTCGGCAAATGATCGTCGGCTGAGGCGGTGATCGCCGGCCGAACGCTGTTTATCGCGATTGCAATTTTGGCCCAATGCGGTGACAATGTTGCAGACCAACATCATACAACGGAGGCTTTTGAATGAAATCACTACTCACTTTGGGACTTATCTTTTTCGCTTTCTCATTTTGCGGACTCGGCGACAAGTTAAAGGGTTTGAGCGGCGACACGTCGGGCGGCAATTCGAATACGGCCAGTTCGGGCAACTCGTCCGGCTCATCGACATCGTCGTCATCGGCGGCCGAAAAGCCGAAACTCACTGCCAGCCAGCAGGCGATCGTTGACGGCGGCACCGAAACGAAGTGGGATGACCAGGGACTGTCGTGGAAACTGCCGGCCAGCTGGAAAAAGATGGACGTTAAGAAAGAGTCTTTTAATTACCAGTCGCCGGACAACGCCTTTCTGCTCGTAAATATCTCGGTCATGCCGGACAGCTTTCCGATGGACACGAGCCTCAAGGCATATCACGATCAGGCCCTCCAGCAGCTAAAGAACGGCAAGTACGAGTCGGTCAAACTGGTCGAGATCGACGGCATCACCGGCGTCGAATTTGTCGAAGCCATGCCCGAGGACAAATCCGGCCCCAGACGGCATCAGTGGATCGGCTATCGGACCTATCTTGGCCAAAAGCAGCAGCTCAACGTGATGACCTCGACCAAAGGCACCAATTTTGACAAGCACTCCGACGACTTTCCGGCGATCCTCTACTCGATGAAAGCGGTAAAGTGACCCTCTAACGAACGCAGCCCGCTCTCGGGCGGGCTGCAGTTCATCTCAGTTTCGCGAACTAATTAATCGTGCCGGGTCGGGGCGTCAGCGTGCGGTATGAAGCACATACGGCAGCGGGCCTCGTACTTATCGGCCGCACCGACCTCAACGCGGGCGTCAGACTCGACCGTCCGCTGCGAATAGTTGGCCGTCGCCCCGCACTTGACGCATATCGCGTGCGTTTTGGTGATGAATTCGGCGATCGACAGCAACTGCGGCATCGGGTCGAACGGCTTGCCTGTATAGTCCTGATCGAGCCCCGCGACGATCACGCGCCGGCCTTCGGCGGCAAGCTGATTAACGGCGTCGATGATCGGAGCGTCGAAAAACTGGCCCTCGTCGATGCCGATCACCTGTGTATCCGCCAATATTTGAGCCATCATTTCAGCGGTCGTTGAGACCGGCGTCGAACCATGTGTCTGGCCCGAGTGCGAGGCGATCTCCTCGTGCGAATAGCGGGCGTCGATCTTCGGCTTAAAGACCTGTACCTTTTGCCGGGCAATACGCGCCCGGTTAAGCCGGCGGATCAGTTCTTCGGATTTGCCCGAAAACATCGACCCGGCAATGACCTCGACCCAACCCGTACCATTCTGTCGTACTTTTCGGCGTTCTTCGGTGTTGTCGAACGCAAATTCTTCTACCATAATCTGTTCGGCTGCTATTGAGCGAAACCACAATTATAGAGAAAAATCGGTCAGGTGAGAATTCGCGAGATCGAAAATTTGCGGACCCACGTCCGAGCGGCCACGATCAGCCTGCAAGCAGGTCGGAACCGGTCATTTCCGCCGGTTTTTCGATGCCGAATAACGCAAGGATCGTCGGGGCGACGTCGGCGAGGGAACCGCCGCTTCGAAGTTGGGTGCCGTTGAGGCCGTCGGCGATCAGGTGGAATGGCACGGGGTTCGCCGTCGCGGTCCCCTGCGGTTCGCCGGTCAGGAGATTGGACATTTCCTCACAGCCGCCGTGTGACGAGGTGAGGATCGACACGCCGCCCGCGGCACGGACGTGTTCGACGATGCCGCCGACACAGGTGTCGATGAACTGTATCGCCTCGACCGTCTTTTCGATCTTACCGGTGCGGGCAGCCAGGTCCGCCGCCGGAATATTTACCACATACATCCCGCCGGGAGCCGAGCCGAGATTTTGAATAAAGCTGTCCACGATCTTGAAACTCTGCGACTCGGGCTGCTGATCGGGCGTTTCTGACCGCGGCGTCGGCAGCAGGATGTGCTTTTCGCGATCAAGCTCGGTATTGCGGCCGCCGTTGAAGAAATATGTGATGTGCGGGAACCGTTCGGACTGGCTGATCTTGATATTGTGGATGCCGGCCGAAGCGAGGACCTCGGTCAGCCCGTTGCTCGAGCGTTCCGAACGAAACGCCGCCGGCAGAGCGAAATCACGGTCATACTCAGTCATGCAGACCGAGGTGAACGTCGGCTTGGCCGACCCGAGTGCGTCCGGGACCGACAGCGACCTTACGAGCTGGCGCATCGATTCGGCACGATGGTTGAAATAGATGATCGTGTCGCCCTCGCGTATCCGGGCGACGGGCGTGCCGGGCTCGGACTCAAGCACGATCGGCGCGGTAAATTCATCGGTGATGCCGCGTAAAAACGAGTTTCGGATCGCCGAGACCGCGTCATCCGCACGGTCGCCCTCGCCGTGAACCAGCATCGTGTACGCCCGTGCTGTCCGCTCCCAGTTGCCCTGGCTGTCCATCGCGAAATATCGCCCGCAGAGCGTCGCGATCCGGCCTACGCCGATATCGGCGAGCTTGATCTCGAGCGCCTCGACGTAAATATCAGCGGTCCTGTTCGGCACGTCGACGCCGTCCAGGATCCCGTGGATAAAGACATCGCTGACGCCAAATCGCTTGGCCATCCGCAGCAGGGCAAAAATGGTCTCGATCGACGAATGTATGCCGGCGTCGCTGAGCATCCCGACCAGATGGACCGGACGGCCGTTGGCAAATGCCTGGGCAAAAGCGTGGTTGAGCGTCTCGTTCTCAAAAAAACTGCCGTTGCGGATCGAATCCTCGATCCGGTAACTCTCGGACGTCGCCGGCCGTCCGGTACCGAGGCTCAGATGCCCGACCTCGGGGTTGCCGACCGACTCGGCCGACTGCCCGACACGCGTACCCGCCGCCGTCAGCGTGGTCATCGGGAAACGCGCGCAGATATCGTCGTAATATGGCGTGTGCGCCATCGCGATGGCGTTGCCCTCGCTCCGGGCTGAGTGCCCCCATCCGTCGAGGATTATCAGTGCAATGGGTTTATCGGTCGGAGATACCATTTTGGTCGGTGAACGGAAACGAAATGACGGTCAAAATACTGCGTTCTGTCGAGAACCGAAACTCCATTATAAACGATGCGGGCCGCTCGCCGCCAAACTTTTTTGTCAGTAGGCGTTCGGAGCCGGGAGTTCCATCCAGCGGTCGGGATGCTTGAGTTCGGCAAAGCCGAACTGGCTGTAGAGGCCGTGTGCGTCCCGCGTCGCGAGGACCCATCGCCGCAGGCCCTGCAGTTCGGGATGTTCGAGGATCGATCTCATCAGCCACTTGCTGAGGCCGCGGCCGCGATAGCCCTCGAGCACAAAAACGTCGCCGATGTAGGCGAATGTGGCACGGTCGCTGACGACGCGGGCAAAACCGATCAACGCGGCACCGTCATAAACGCCGAAGCAGATCGAATTAGCGATTGCAGCCTCGGTCTGTTCGCGGGTCCGCTCGCGTGCCCAGTACGATTCGCCCGTCAGATAGCCGTGTATGACGTCGATATCGAGCCGGGCCGTATCGGTGCTGATGGTAAATCCGCCGTTTTTCCACTCCATATCAAGCCAAAATCGATCGTGCCCGCACGCAAAAGGCCATCGTCGAATCTTTGAGATGTTTGCTGACGATCAGCCGCAGTTCACTGACCAATTCGGGATGTCCGTCGGCGATCCGGGCGGCGACCGTCATTGCAAACGCCCTCACGGCGATCGGTTCACGCGGGTCGTCGACCAGTCCGAGGCACGCGTCAAATGCTCGGGCCTTATGACGCGGCGGAATATCGACGAACTGCAGCAGGCGTGCGGCGTTTCGCCTGACGGCCGGGTGTGCGTCCTTTCGGCCGAGCCGTTCGATGATCTTGGCCGCGAAAGGACGAAAAAGCCCGGGATGTAACTCGACGCAATAACTCAGGGCCCACGCCGCCCGCTGGGCCGCGAGCCGGTCATCGCCCAGGTACAGCCGCATCAGCTCAGCAAACCGAACCGGGTCGCCGCCGATATAGCCGACGACCTTCATCGTTTGTGAACGCGAATGCTCGGCCAGCAGGGCCTTGCGGATATCCATTAACGGAGCTGATAAAATGCCTTTCGGCCCGGATAGCGTGCCGACTCGCCAAGGTCCTCTTCGATCCGCAGCAGCTGATTGTACTTGGCAATACGGTCGCTGCGGCACAGGCTGCCGGTCTTGATCTGGCCCGCGTTGGTCGCGACCGCGAGATCGGCGATGAACGAATCTTCGGTCTCGCCTGAGCGGTGCGAGATGACCGCCGTCATATTATTGGTCCGGGCAAGCTCGATGGCGTCGAGCGTTTCCGTCAGTGTCCCGATCTGGTTGACCTTGATCAAAATGGAGTTTGCCGTGCCCTCGTCGATACCGCGTTGCAGGAATTTGGTATTGGTCACGAAAAGATCGTCGCCGACGAGCTGTACCTTGTCGCCGACCGCGTCGGTGAGGTTCTTCCAGCCGGCCCAGTCATTTTCGGCCATGCCGTCCTCGATCGAGATGATCGGGTATTTCGAGCACCAATCGGCCCAATATGCCGCCATCTCATCTGACGAAAGCTGCCGGTTGTCAGATTTTTTAAAGACGTACTTGCCGTCGATGTAAAACTCGCTCGCCGCCGGATCGAGGGCGATCATGACGTTATCACCGGCCCTGTAGCCCGCCTTTTCGATCGCCTCGAGGATGGTCTCGACCGCCTCGTCATTCGATTTCAGATTGGGTGCAAAACCGCCCTCGTCGCCGACCGAAGTCGAATAACCACGCGATTTGAGCACGCCCTTGAGCGTATGAAAGATCTCAGCACCGGTCCGCAGTGCCTCGCTGAAATTAGGCGCACCGACCGGCATGATCATAAACTCCTGAAAATCGACGTTATTGTCGGCGTGCGCACCGCCGTTCAGGATGTTCATCATCGGCACGGGCAGCGTCTTGGCGTTTGCCCCGCCGATGTATCGATACAGCGGTATCTCGAGAGCGGCCGCGGCGGCGCGGGCGTTTGCCATCGAAACGGCAAGGATCGCGTTGGCACCGAGCTTGGATTTGTTGTGAGTGCCGTCGAGGCCGATCATCGTCTCATCGACGAGCGTCTGATCGAGCGCGTCCAGGCCCTCAAGCTCGCGTGAAATGGTCTCGTTGACGTGCTCGACCGCCTTTTCGACGCCCTTGCCGAGATAGCGGAGCTTGTCGCCGTCGCGGAGTTCGACCGCCTCGTTCTCGCCGGTCGAGGCACCGCTCGGGACCGCCGCCCGGCCCATCGTACCGTCCTCTAACACCACCTCGGCCTCGATCGTCGGATTGCCCCGCGAATCGAGTATCTCTCTCGCCCAAACCTGCTCAATATAACTCATTTTTGATCAATTGCTCCATTAAATGTATAGAAATGACTTGCAGGCTAAATGTAGCATTGAAAACACAGAAAAGACAAAAATCGCCCCGACTGCGAAGC
>CALDGX010000073.1 GCA_937941715.1 uncultured Chloracidobacterium sp.
CGCGTTGATCACCGGATTTATCGGCCTCTTTGCGATCAGGTCCGTGTCATCGATCGCTGAGCGTGGGGCGATCGACCGCTCGTCTGAGAACCAGATCGAACAGATCGTGATCGATCCCAAGATGGAGTCCGATCTGTCAAATGCACTCACGTTTCAGGCGATAAGCGAACCTGATCAGGTACTCGATCCATTTTCGGACCGGGCGGGACTGAGTTCAACGGCTGCATCGCGTGCGCTGTCCGGGGCCGAACAAACGTCGGCCGCCACATCGGGAACCTCGACGACGTCGGCGGGATCATCCGCATCAAATAACCCGCCCCAAGGTTCTTCGGGTCCGGTAATTGACCCAGCGTCGCCCGAAGCGACCCGTTCCCGCTATGAAAAATGGCGAAACGCCGAAGGGACATCGGAGCGGACAGACATATCAACAATTTTAGCGGTCGAGGACCTGATACCGGTCGGTTTTGCGAGCGGCGGCATCGGCGGCGCCGAGGTCATGCTGTTCTCGCGAGCGCTCTGCGACGTATTCAGCTTTCCGGTCGGAACCAAATTTCTAAACGGAACACTGGCGTCATTCGATCAGGCCGAGGTCGTTTTTTCGATCGGCAGGACCAGTCGGCACAGATCATACCAACGGCCCGAGCCGTGCAAAGGGCCGGACGATGCCGAGCGTAAAGATACACAGACAACGGCTGTAACACGGTAACTATATTTATGACTAAGCTGAAAAAGCTACGCATGATGCGGGGGAATGACGACGAAGGTGAAACCAATGAGAAAGAACATATTCCTAACGCTGACGCTGATCATCAGCCTGATCTCAAGTTATTCGATCAACTGCGTTGCCGCCGAACGGTTTGTGCCGCTAGGCTCCAACGCGAGCATTGATCCGGTCCGGGCTGAGGAAAACAATTTCTGCGATCCAAAATTCGTCGGCGGTACGATGAGTTTTATGCAGAATATGGAATCGGACCTCGACGACCTCTTAAATCAGATCCACACACGTTTTGGCATCAATTTTGTCGCCGGGCCCATGGTGGGACGCCTGCCGATAAATATCAAATCGCAGAATGTCCCGTGGACATCGCTGCTCCGGGCACAGCTATTCGTACTCGGGGTCGGCGCGACCTGCGTCGATGCCAATACGATACAGCTGGTCAAGAATGACGATGTCTCCAATTTAGAAAGGGCCGCACTGGAGGCCTCGAAACTGGAGACGAAATACATCAAGCTCAAATATCTGCAGCCGTCCAGCTCGGGAAATCGGGATATTGCCGGCCGGAGTACTTCGAATCAGGCGGGCTTTGGCATTGGCGGATGTCAGCAGAACACCTATGCCGGAACACAGACCGGCGGTACGCAGACCAATCTTCCGCAGACGTGCAAGTTTGAGCGGCTGATGACCGAGGTTCGGCAGATACTCGGGCTGAACGGGGATACCGGCCAGTACAATCCGCAGACCGGATCGGCCGGTTCCGGCGAGCCCGCGGTTATTTATCGTGAAGGTGGTTTGCCTGCGTTGCCGTACGTCGGGCAGGTGCCCGGACGAAATATGTTGCTCGTCAAGGGAAACAAGGCGCAACTCCACGACATTGAGGAATTGATAAAACGAGCCGACGTTCCGCCATTTCAAGTCGTTATCAAGGGCCTCGTTTACACCGCCAACGAAAATAAGCTGCGCGACATCGGCGTCCAATCGTCGGCGATCGTCGGCACCGGAGACCTGCGTCAACTCGGCGGTATTACCAGTCAACCAAACGCAACCACTACGACCGGCGGTACCGGATCGACCACGAGCACGTCAGCCGCCACATCCGGACAGCTAAATCCGGGGGGCGTCAGAACTCTCGGGCCGGGATTCCTTCAGCCCGCTGGATTAAGCGATTCGATCTTCGGTGTTTCTGCGATAATCGGCACGGCACAGTTCACGATCCAGGCAACCGCTCTCGAACAAAACGGCGTTATCTCCGTCAAATCACGGCCTTTCGCAACGGTTTTGGACGGCGACGCGACCGATCTCACGGTCGGCCGTCAGGTGCCGGTAATCGTTCAGGCGATCAACTCGATCGGCGGTCAACCTGGGACACTTCAGATACTGCAGGCGGCCAATCTGCTTTCCGTCACACCGCATGTCATTGACGATGAAAACGGCATTCCGGTCGCGGTGAGCCTCGAATTGCAGCTCGAATCGAACGACGTGGATACATCGGTCATCAGTCAGGGTGTGCCATCGGTAGCGGTCCGTTCGATACAGTCAAAATTTATACTTAATCAGGAACAGACCCTTATCCTCGGTGGATTCACGGTTGATTCGGAGAGCAAGACGGTAACTAAAACGCCAGGGATCGGCGATATTCCGCTTCTTGGTGAGTTATTCAAGCGGCGGGTTCGTTCGACCCAGATCAATCGGCTGTATTTTGCGATCTCGGTCACCATAATGCCGTACGGGGCAGTCATCGAGACGGTCAAGGTGCCCGGAATGTCGACCGATCTGCCGTCGATCACGCCCGAAATGCAAAAGCGTTCCGAATCTGTCGATCCTAAGCCTGCGACCACCGCGACGCCGGCGGTGAAGAAGGACAACCGATGATGCGGCGGGTCAAATTAAAATTGGATCGTGCGGGCCCGGATTTTGGGCCTGCACGATAGATCAAGGGTAAACAAATATGTTACGCGACGATCTGAACGAAAATGTAGAGCGGCCTGGAAATGACGGCCCACTTTTGGAACTTGAGCACGATCTCATAAGCAACCCGCCATCGGTCACAACCGTACCGGCCGTTAAAGAAAAACCGCTCATAAAGGACAACGCGAGTCCTGATATCAAGTACAGCGTCGACGGTTCACAGCAGTTTTCGCAATACCTGAACAAAGACGCATCGAATCGTTACCAGGCAATAGTACTTAACGCCCGTCTCGACGAATTTCAGTCGCCGCACTACGAGGTCGGCTTGGTTCACCCAGAAAATCCGGACCATCGCAACGGCGTCGTCCATGCTCTGCGGGTCAGTCCTGTTCACGTGAATTTCATTTCGCTGGATGACGCCTTCTTCGAGTATATGCACTCACATATCTACGATGTGCGGGCGCAATATGCCGTGATCGAACAGCAGCAGAAAAAGCAATCGCAAAAAACCAAAAATTGGGGCGAAGGCAAACGGATGCTGAGCGATGAGCAGGTATTTGCCGCTCAAGCCGAGTCGGATATTGAGTACCAAAACGAATCCGAAGAATGGATCGACCTGACCGACCCCGAAGAGTACGAGACAAATATCAGGCGCAACGAGTCAGAGCTGACAACCCAGGAGTTCATTCGCCTGATCCTGATGGAGTTCTTGCGGTCCGGCGCAAGCGATATGCACATTGAGGCGGGACAGCCGAACGGGCGTATTCGCCTGCGTTATGACAGCGAGCTATTCGTCAGATGGGACAATATCCCGTTCGTCAAGATCAGACAGATCTGTATGGGTATGGCCGAGATATCCGGGAAGGACGCGACCCAGATGAAATTCAAGGACATTGATTCGACGGTCAAGGTGCGGGCGTTGCGCGACGGCCGTACGGCCGAAGTCGAACTCAGATTTGTTTCACAGCCGACGCTCTACGCTCCGTCTATCGTCCTTCGGTCACAACTTAAGCCGTTCAGGGACATTGGCGCGGTTGGCCTTTTGCCGAGCCAGATCGCTGATCTGAAAGCGGCTTACTCGCAACAAAGAGGCATAATCATCGTCACGGGCGCCACCGGCCAGGGCAAGACCAACACGCTTGAGGCGATCTATGCCGCACTCGAGGAACCGGACACGAGCAAGATCATCGAGATCGGAGAACCGATCGAGATACGCTCGCCACGAAGAACCCAGATGAGTTTGCGTCCCAACACCCCGTTTACGTGGTGGGACGCTTTTTATTCATGCCTGCGGGCCGACCCGGACATTATCGGCATCGGAGAACTGCGCTCAGGTGAACACGCATCCGTGGCTAGCAACGCTGCGCTGACAGGGCACCTTGTTTTGTCGACGTTTCACGCCGCC
>CALDGX010000074.1 GCA_937941715.1 uncultured Chloracidobacterium sp.
GGACGACTATCGGGCGGATATTTTTATTGACGGCGAGACGGTGACGACTATCGGAAAGTCGCTCGATATCGAGGCTGATGTTGTGCTGGACGCGTCGGGGAGGCTGGTGATCCCGGGCGGGATCGATCCGCATACGCATATGGAGCTGCCGTTTGGCGGGACGCAGTCGTCGGACGATTTCTTTACCGGGACGCGGGCGGCGGCGCATGGCGGGACGACGACGATCATTGATTTTGCGGTGCAGACAAATGTCGAATTGAGATCTGGCCGCTTTTAAATGGTCGTGGCCTTAACATTTGCAACCAGGCGTTTGGCCAGTCGGCCGACGGTCAGGCCTTGGACAAGGATCGAGAATGATACGACGAAATAAGTTAGTGGAACCCAGAGGTCTTTGCCGAATTCGGGCTTCAAAGACAGTGCAAGAGCGATGGAAATGCCGCCGCGAAGCCCGCCCCAGACGAGCATCAGTATCGTGCTATGATCTACGTCCTCTTTTATCCTAATTATCTGTGACGGCAGAAAGATCGAGATATAGCGGGTCAACAGCACAACAAAAATAGCGATCAAGCCGATAACAATAAAGCTCGATGTAAATTTGATCACCAATAGTTCGAGCCCGATGATGACGAATAGCAACGCGTTGAGAACCTCGTCGATCAGCTCCCAAAACTTGTCGACATATTCCTCGGTAATCGCTGACATCGCATGCTTTTTGCCTTGATTCCCGACAATGATCCCGGCGACGACCATCGCCAGCGGCCCGGAAACGTGGAGATAGTGAGCGAGACTGTAGCCGCCCATTACCATCGCCAGAGTAATTAGTATTTCGACGGCGTAATTGTCGATACTTCTCATCAGCAAATAAGCGGCGTATCCGATCACAAAACCAAATGCGAGACCGCCTATGGCTTCCTGAACGAAGAGCGTCGAGACTTCGAAGAATGTGGGAGGAACGGGTTTTTGGGCGATCTCAAGGATAGTTAGGAACACAACCACTCCGACGCCGTCATTGAACAGCGATTCGCCCGCTATTTTCATCTCAAGGTCCTTTGGAACTTTCGCTTCTTTAAGGACGCCTAGAACACCTATGGGGTCGGTCGGGGCGATCAATGAACCGAACAAAAGACAATGCAGGAATGGCATTTGGATCTGAAACAGCGGAAGCAGATAATACATCGCCCCGCCGATAACAAATGTTGCGATGACCACGCCAAAGGTGGAATACAGGGTCACCGACCAAAGAACTTTCCTAAGTTCCGAAAACTTAATGTGAATTGCCCCGGCAAATAACAGAAAGCTCAACATCGAACCCATCAGAAGTTCGGTAAAGTCAAAATTTGCTAAGGCGACGGTGGCTTGGCCCAGGAATAAGGGCGAGACCGTACCGATTATTATCAAGCCGATCGACAACAATAGGGAAAGGAACATCAATCCGATCGTTGACGGTAGCTTGATAAAGCGATGATTAATGTAAGCAAGTGCCGCCGACAGAACGATCAAGATTGAGAATGTGTCGAATAGTTTCATAGATTCGGTATAAACTCAGATTGATTATATGCTAATCCGAAGGTAACCGAATTTCGGTGCTATGCATCTTTGCTAAAAATTAGGTGGATAAAATAGCAAAATTAAGTCGAGGCAGGTTGTTGGCGTCCGCAGGTAAGGGGCTCGGTCTGATGACATTATTGTCGCCATCCATTGCATCTCTTTATCGAGATGTTCTCGATGCTGGTCGCGGCGTAGATCATCTATCTCCTGCTGACGCCGCATCAAACGAAGAATACTGGTCAAGAATATCATGCGCTTTTGCCATCTCGCGAACCAGTTTGAATCTCAACAGCGGCTGGACGAGCCCGAGTCCGAAGATGGTGACCGAGGCATACGTTAGGTATAAACACCAGGAATCCGCAACCTCATCGACGATGTGGCAGATGCTTGCACCGCAGGCCGAGACGATCCGTGCCGGACTTGCCGAGTTGTTCGGCTGCGACAAAGACGAGATCGCAGTCACACGAAACGCATCGGAATCACTCCAAATATTATTATTCGGCCTCGACATTCGATCCGGGGACGAGGTTATTTCGACAACGCAGGATTATCCTCGCATGCTGAATGCCCTTCGTCAGCGCGAGATACGTGAGGGACCGCGACTTAAGCTCGTAAAAATACCGCTCGCTCCTCTCTCGACTGACGAGATCGTTGACGCCATCGAATCGGCGATCACACCGCGTACACGTCTGATCCTGATATCGCATATGATCAACATCACGGGACAGATAATGCCTGTGCGCAAGATCTGCGAAATGGCTAGAATGCGCGGGGTCGAGACTGTCGTTGACGGTGCTCATTCATTAGCCCAGCTCGATTTCAAACGCGGGGACCTGCAGTGCGACTATTTTGGTAGTTCACTTCACAAGTGGCTTTACACACCGAAAGGTGCCGGTCTGCTCTATGTGAAAGAGGAGATGATCAAGAACGTATGGCCACTGATGGCCGCCGATAATGATCAAAAATCTGACATTCGAAAGTTTGAGGAAATCGGGACGCACTCGTCCGCAACGCGGCTCGCGATCGGCGAGGCTTTGATGTTTCATGAAGCTATCGGGCCGAAACGAAAGGAAGATCGGCTTCGGTACTTGTCTAGCTACTGGATGGAGAGATTAAAGGAAGTGCCGGGAATCACCTTTAACACTTCATTCGATCCCGAACAGTTTTGCGCGATCGGCAATTTTTCGATAGCGGGCGCCAACGTCACAAAGGTCACCGAATATCTCATGTCTCAACATAAGATCATCGCGACGCCTATCGTTCACGATGAGTTTACGGGTATAAGGATAACCCCCAATATCTTCACGACCCTACGAGACCTTGATCGTTTTTGTAACGTAATCGAGAATCTGATGCATCGGAAACTGCCGAAAGAACTGCGTATCTAGATCGTCAGAATTTCAACCACACTAGAAGAAACTAGGCCCGCGATCGGCAAAAGGCCATTTGTGACTTTTTTCCATGCGGACCTTGTCGCTTCAAACGAACGAAAGTGCCGCCTGACGTTTCGATGATATTTCGCAAGTTCCGATCGGACCTGTTCAAATCGCTGTGTGCCGAAATACGCACAAAGTTTTGGAATGCACGAATCGAGTTTCCGCGACATATCTTCGATTGTCGATTCGTATTTGTCGGGCTGCGTGATGTAAATGAGTAGCGGTTTATACCTTATCCAGCCGATCGACGCCCTAATAAAACGCTGGAGCACGAATTCGTTATAAGCGTCGACACCGCGTAATTCCGTCGGCAAAACACCATTAAGTAGGTGCTTGTACTCGAGAAAGGCGTCGTGAAACGTGTAGCACGGAACTTTGAACACCTTGAATTCAGTGAGCGTCGTGCTCATAAAAGCGTCTTCGCCTCGAGCGTGCGGCGGATTGTAAAACGCCGGCATACTTTCCAACCGTTCGAGATTGAAGCACAGGTTTGCTCCAGAGATAAACTTCATTCCCGAGACCTCGCTCACTTCAGCCGTTACGCCTTTGTCGATAATGTCTGCGTCGGCGTATGTAACCCCGTTGTTTTCGATCACCGTTCTTTTCACGCTTTTCCACGTGATGATGTCGTTGCTGGTAGCCTCGATGAATTCGCGAAAGTCGCCCTCGGTCAGTACATCATTAAACTCGATCTTTGGTATTGGCGATATGTATCCGCAATGATGGCCGTGTGTGATATCCACGTTGGTGCCGTATTTTAGGTGTGTTCCAAGCACACTTTGCCCCATCCAGATCAAATTACGAGCCTTATTTCGGGCGACAGCCAGTGGATATTCGTCGTCATCCACGAAGAGAAGGCGGTCCATTTTGTTCTTCACTGCAAAATAAAGGGCGGCGTTGCGTTTTTTCGCATATCCCTCACCAAAGATCAGGTCTCCTTCGGTCTCGTTGATGGTGCCGCGTGTGATGAGGCGATCGCGTTCTTCTGCTAGAGCCTTACGCCCGTAGAAATTGACCGACTCTACCATTTCCGAGAGTTCTGAAGGAATGTCGCGGTAGTCGCTTCTTTTCGTGTCGAAATAATCGAGATCGTAGACTACAAACAGGTGCAGCCGAACGGCCCGGTCAGCGATCAGCCCGTGTTCCAACCAATTGTTCACATAAGAACGCAAAACATTCTGAAAATGCTTACGTCCCGTGACAAAAGCAATCCCGACATTTAAGGTCATGCCTGATTATAGCATGCGTCTTGTTTAGTGGAATCTACAGCAGGCGCGCTTGGCCATCGGCGGTAACCATTACATTTCTAGGTTTAATGTCGCGGTGTATTATCCCGCGATCGTGGGCAACGGAAAGAGCATTTGCCATCTGGATCATTATTCGTAGAGCACTTTCGATCGTCAGTGGCCGCCTGTATGCAAGTTCAAAGAGGTTTTTCCCTTCGACATATTCCATCACCATATATGTGTGATCTTCGTCCTCGAAGAGGGCATACATCGTACAGATATTCGGGTGATCAAGCGCGGCGGCAAGGTGAGCTTCGTACTTGAAACGTGCAAGCCTTTGACGTCGAACTTCTTCTCTTGCGGCGAATACCTTGATCGCTACGTCGCGTCCATATTCAGCATCATGGGCTTTGTAAACGATTCCTTGTCCGCCTTTACCTATGATCTCACGAAGTGTGTATTGGCCAAGTTTTTTGTTCACCATACTAACCATCGCTCGGTTCACTGCTCCGGCCATAAAAAACGGAATATATCGGCATCGTAACGCCGGTTTTTAACAGAAAGAAGAGTACCGAGCAATAGATGGTGCTGAATAAAATGACGGCGAAACATATAGATTGGATAATTAGGCCGTCCGGGTGTTCCTGACGTAACGGAAGAGTAGCGATGACGGCGGCACCGAGGCCTTTCGGGATCATCGTGGACATAACCGCTTTATCCAAAACGGGAGTGTTTCGTGCAACAACTAGTTTCACAACAATGATCCTTGCTGCGAACAAAATGGCAGTGATCACTGCTCCCCAAACGAGCCAATCAAGCCTTTCTATGCGAATGCTTATTCCAATGAAAACAAAGAAAAATGTTCTGAGGAGAAATACGATCTGACCAAAAAAATCCTTTTCACCTTGGGGCAGGACGATGCTTTGGTTTGGGACGATCCTTTCGAGCAGCCTCGGTTCAAAATACTTGAGATTGCCGATTGCAATGCCAAACGAAAGAGCAGTCAAAGGGCCGCTGTAATTGAGGTATTCGGCGATGCCGTACAGAATAAACAGAAAGGCGGGCGTCGCAAATTTTGTTGTCTTAAGTGTCGGGAGTTTGTTGATGATGAACGACCAAAGAAAGGCCCCGAAAATCCCGATCATTAGAGCCAATACAAGCGAGGCAACAAATTGCGACACTATCATTCCGGCCTGAACTTCTCCGGTTATCATCAAACCCAAAATCCCAAGCGGTATCGCGAGTGTGAAAACGTCCGATTCCGCCGATTCGATGATCAGCGTGGTCACGGTCGTCGGTTTGACTTCGATCTTCTTAACGAGACCGACAACAACTGCCGAAGAGGTGCCGCCGAGAGTTGCTCCAATAAACAAACAGGACAAGATCTCTAATCCGAAAATAAAATAGCAAAGTAGCGCAGTTGCCAGCCAAGTCACAAAGAAATTTGCAGCCGTAATCCCGGCAGAATCCCTGAACGAGGCGATAACCTCTGATATCTTGAGATCTGTCCCACTCTCAAACAAAATAAAGATCAATACAAGATTGCTAAACAGGCGTCCATACTGTCCAAACGATCCCGGCTCCGCAATGTGTAAGATCGGCCCGATCAACATCCCAATTAGCATCAGGCCGAGAACGTCCGGTATGCTTCTGCGTTCAAAGAAGCCGGCAAGGTAGTGGCCCCAGAAAATGAATAGGCCGATCAGAATGATGATTACCGGTGTTTCCATTTACTTGTCCTATGACGCACTTGTAATGCGAACGTCAATGGTCGGGGTTTCCACCAAGTGGAATGTTGCCGACGCAAATTCGACTCTACGATCTGTTTTTGCGAATTCGTCCAGAATGCGGGTGAAAAGAGCATCTTTTGTTCCCCGTCTGCTCTTGAAACCAACGACATAACGGACGGTGAATTCCATCCAGTTGTCGTCAGCTATAAGCGTGACCATTGGATCAGTGAATGCATCCTCTAGCAGATATTGTTTCGAAAAATCTGTCCATGCCTGGGCGGCGCCAACTGAATAGTCCCCGACGACCTCGGTCGCGACTTTGAGCAAGATCTTTCGGGCGAGACGATGATCGCCGCCGTATTTCACCGGAACCGTGATCTCATCCCACAAAAAGGGAAAATCACCTGAATAGTTAAACACCGGTTCCTTGAAGACGAAGCTGTTTGCGATGCGCACAACGCGGCCCGTATACTGGTCGCCTTTTACCCATTCACCGACCTCCATCACGGTCGTGCGCAGGAAACTAACGTCGATCACGTCTCCCTTTATCCCTCCGAGCTGCACCCGGTCGCCTGGCTTGTAAAAGCCGGCAAAAGTTACCGCAAACCATCCGGCAAAGCTTGCGATAACCTCTTGCAAGGCGAATGCGACTCCGGCACCTGCCACTCCGAGAGCAACCGTCAGACCACCCAGTCTGTCACTAAAGATGATCGACAGGATCAAAATAACAACCACGTAGCTCAAAAACGTAATAAATTTTCGCAGCCGGTAGCGTGTATCATTGGCCTTTACATAGCGGGTTACAGTGCCTTTTGCGATTCGGCTAACGATAAGAACGATCGCCAAAACAACTGCTATAGTTACAATTTTGCCGACAGTCGGATCGAAAAGCCATGATCTCAAAGTCTCTTCCATTGGGGTACCTACGGGGCTGCGGTGCTTTCGTCAAAATAGTATCGCATCGATTCGGCGTTAAGTCGTACCTTTAGCCATTCTTCGATCTTTGTACGTTCTCCATCAGGCAGCTTCTTATTGGAAGTAATAACGGCGATCCACACTTTTGCCGGTTCACCTTGGATATGGTTTGTCACCCTCTGGATTATGCATGAATCGATTTGAGGATATTGGACTTTTAATTCATTAAAGACCTGTTGTCCGAGATCGTCGGCGACCTTTATGGCATCGACCTGCCCCTTGAGCGCTCGGATCTGGGATTCCTTTTCATTCAGAACGTTGGTCAATTGTTTTGACTGGTCGTCAGTCGTTTTGTCATCCTTCAGATACGCAAAACCCTGAAGTATCTCGAGTTTTGTCCCGTCAAGCTGGTATTTGGGCAATTTGCCTCGGAGCGAATCGATCTCAGTCTCCTGGATGTACTCACCGCCGTAGGTGAGCCTGATCTCGAAGGCCTTGGCATCGATCTCTTTCTTCAGCAAATAGTCATTAGGGAAGATCGCTTCGTTTTCAACGAAGCTATTGGCTCGCTGACGAAAACGGTTTTGCTGAACAATGTCGTAACCAAAGTAAATACTAGGGACCAGCGTTAGGATCACAACGCCCCAGACGATGCGTCTTGCCATCAACTCCGCCTTTTCGTCGAGCAAATGTTTAGAAGGAAACTTAAGAAATCGGGCGGTAACCAACGTCGCCAATGCGATAAATACTGTGTTGATTACAAACAGGTACATCGCTCCGCTGAAATACGAGAGATTCCAGTTCGCGATGCCGAACCCAGCCGTGCAAAGCGGCGGCATTAAAGCTGTCGCGATGGCGACACCGGGAATTACGTTTGCTTTCTTGCGACTCGAAACGGCAAGTATCCCCGCAAATCCCCCAAAGAGGGCGATCAGGACGTCATAGATGTTGGGTGATGTCCGCGATAGAATTTCAGAGGACGCCTCACGTAGCGGTGACAATGCAAAGAAGATCGTCGACGTCGTGAGTCCAATCACTAGTGCAAATGCGTAATTGGCGAGTGCCTTTCGCAATAGGGCTAGATCATTGATCGCCATCCCCATGCCAAGGCCGATTATCGGCCCCATCAGTGGTGACACCAACATCGCACCGATGACCACGGCAGTTGAATTAACATTCAGCCCTAAGGATGCAATAAAGATAGCGAAAACGAGGATCCAGAGGTTCGTCCCCCTAAACTCAACCCCGCTATCGACATTTTCGATTATCCTTTGTACATCTTCCTTCTCGCCGTCAAGGCGGAAATGGTTAAGTATGTTTTCCATCACGCTAAATGACTCGGGTGTCTGCCTGAATTTCCAACTTTGACTTAACGATATTGTCCGTCTTAATTAGCAACGAATGCAACTTGGATCGTTTGCAACCACACTTCACCCAACGCTAGACTAGGACAACGACATTTCACGAACGCTAAAAGAAAGGTATTAAGACGATGAAAACACTGATCAAAAACGGACGGGTTGTTACTGCGGTGGACGACTATCGCGCGGATATATTTATTGACGGCGAGACGGTGACGACTATCGGAAAGTCGCTCGATATCGAGGCGGATGTTGTGCTGGACGCGTCGGGGAGGCTGGTGATCCCGGGCGGGATCGATCCGCATACGCATATGGAGCTGCCGTTTGGCGGGACGCAGTCGTCGGACGATTTCTTTACCGGGACGCGGGCGGCGGCGCATGGCGGGACGACGACGATCATTGATTTTGCGGTGCAGACCAAGGGCGAGTCGATG
>CALDGX010000075.1 GCA_937941715.1 uncultured Chloracidobacterium sp.
CGTTCGCCGGTCAGGCGTTCTTCAATGTCAATCCGGGTCAGACCGGCAACATTGGACGAGCGATCGTCAACGGTCCGAAGTACTTTAACATCAACGCCGCATTGTTGAAGAACATCCGATTCACCGAATCGATCCGTGTTCAGCTTCGTGCGGAGGCATTCAACGTTCTGAACAACGTGAACTTCGTTCAAAACACGACGCTGCCGAACATCAACAGCACGTCGTTTGGACAGATCACGGGCGAGTACGGTCCCCGTACTATGCAGTTTGCAGCACGCTTTGAATTCTAATCTGGGCTTTTAGCCAATTTTGCAGTCTGCCGGGTTTCGGTCCGGCAGACTTTTTTATTTGCTTTTAGCACGGCCGCAGATAATTTGGTTATACTCTAGTGACCGAAAAGTATGGCGACCTCTCAACCATCAGCCGAAGGCCATCTATCGCTGACCCCGATGGGAGCAGGTGATCTGATCGACCGTGCCGTTCGATTTTACCGGAAAAACTTTGGCACCTTCGTGGCCATCGCCACACCGCCGGTCCTCGCCGGGGCACTGTTTTCAGTCGCGTGGACGCTGATCGGGCGAGGGGTCTTTTCGCCGGCGACGTCGGCCGGAGCGGACGACCGTTTTTCATATTACCTCTTTACATGGTTCGGTAATGGCGTGATCTGGCTGGTCGAAACGATCGCCACACTTGTCGTCATGGGAGGGGCGTCGCGAAACTTCGTCCGGCACCTTCTGTTCGGCGAGCCGATATCGTTCAAGGAAACCTATCGCAATACGGCCGGTCGTTTTGCCGGGCTGCTGGCCGCATCGACGGCGATCACGATCTCGCTGGGCACGATCGGGTTCATACTTTTTTATTTCGGGCTGATCATTACGACGCTTTCGTTGCTGATCGTCGTGTCGCTGCTGGCGTCGATCCCGCTCGTCGCTACCATCATTTCGGTCGTAGTGGCCGTGTCGCTGGCGTACCTTACGCTCTGGCTTTTCTTTTTGATAGCGTCGCGATTCGCTTATGTGCCGCAGGTTATGCTGGTCGAGGGGCAAGGCATATTTTCGGCCGTTGGCCGCAGTGCGACTCTCGCCGGCGGCAGCGTTAAGCGGCTGATGGCGCTGTTTGTCTTTTCGACGGTCGCGGCGTACTCAGCTCTCGCCATCCTCTATGTCCCGCTGGCATGGTACGCGTGGAGCGTCGGCGTCGAACTGATGACCTTTGACGCAGAGCTGATACCGGCGTGGTATGAGATCGCATATAACATGATCTGGCAGATCAGTTTTATACTTCTGTCGCCCGTTTGGACAGCCGGATTGTGCCTGCTCTACGTCGATGAACGTGTCCGCTCCGAGGGGTATGATATCGAACTTATGGCGGCCCGCCGCCTGGGCGAGATACCGGCGGTTCCGCGAACATATTCCAATCCGCTGCAGCCCGCCATCGGTACGGCCGGCGTTGCGGCAAACACGGTGCCGTCACGGAAAAGTGGTTCGATGTTGGGCCTTGATCAATGAGATGAATCTGTCGACCGGACCATTCACACCTGCAAGATATGCCGTCCCGGCGGCGTTGCTGGCTGTTCTGATACTGGCCGCGGCGGCGGTCGGCGCTTCGCTTAGTGATTACGGAGCGCGTGTCGCGAAAGCCCGCGAAGCGTTGTCGTCCCTTCACTCGATCGATCATACCGACCCCGAATTCAGCGGGTTCGTGATTGAAAGCATCAGATCGGTACGGCGGTCAGTCCCGCGAAGCGAATCGATCGACATGACCCAAGGCGTCGTCGAGACCAACAATGCATGGCTGCACGATGAACTCGATCGATACGAGAACGAGCCGAATATCGGAAATCGCGATATCATCGCTCAGAGTATTATCGAGCGGCTGCTCGGTATCGAGGCCGGCATCGCCGAACTTAACGCGGCCGCCGCCGGAGCGGCGACAAAGGACGCCGATAAGCAGAAATTAGCCGAGATCCTCAGGCGCCCGGAATATCAAAAACCCGCCGACGAAGGTGAGAGCCTGTTTCAGAAATGGCGGCGCGAGTTTCTCGAATGGTTGGCAAAGATGTTTCCGAGGGTCTCGATCGAGCCGTCTGAGTCGGCGGGTGCGGGTTCGTTTTCGACCGTTCTCCAGATACTGCTTTACACTCTCTTGGCGTTAGGATTGGGCTATTTACTCTTTCGCTTTCTACCGTTCTTTTCGACGCGTTTTGGCGGGAAAAAGGGCAAGTCCGACGGTGACCGCATAATTCTCGGCGAACGTGTCGCGGCCGATCAGACCGCCGCTGACCTCTTCGCCGAAGCCGAGAGATTTGCTGTCGCCGGCGAACTTCGTCTGGCAATTCGCAAGGGCTACGTAGCGCTTTTGTGTGAACTGGCCGATCGCAAGGTGATCGGGCTCGCCCGCCACAAGACCAACCGCGATTATCTGATCGATATTCGCAAAAAGACCGATCTTTTCGAGAGTATGCGGCTGCTCACCCTGAGCTTTGAGCGGCACTGGTACGGAGCGCAGACGGCCGAGCGGCAGGAGTGGGAAGACTTTCGCGAGCGTTACAAGAAAATGACGGGCCGCGTTTAGACGATACGGGTGAAACAGAAACTTTTCATTATTATTGCCTTTGTTCTGACCGCTGCGGCGCTCGTCGGGCTCAATGCCGCGTCGTACACCCAACAGCCGCAGAAGGCCGAAAATGAGGCGGCGCCGAACCGATCTACCTTTAATCCAGGCCCGACCGGTACACAGGCTTTTTACACGCTCTTGACCGAGACCGGGCGCAAGGCGGTACGCTGGCAGGAGCCGGCCGACAATCTTGTGGCCCGCAAGCGCGATGTGCCCGCGACGTTTGTCATCATCGGGCCGGTACGGCGGGAATTTACCGAGCAGGAGGTGAGCGGGCTTTTGCGTTGGGTTTCGTCGGGCGGGCGGTTGGTCTTGATCGACCGTGAGCCGATCGAAAAGCTCGCGGTAACCAGCACCGATTGGAAGGTCGACGTCGCGCCGCAGAACCTGCTTACGATCTTCGACACGGATCCGTCTGACCAGGCCGCGATGACAAGATCGATGGCCGCCGCCAAACCGGCCCAGCCGAGCGTTTTTACGAATGGCGTCAATGCCGTTCAGTTTTCGCAGTTTGCGAGCGCGATCAAGATCGAATCGATGTCGGTCGCGGCCAAAAAACCGCCAGGCGTTTCACCTCCGGCTCGAACGAAGCCGCAGCCCGCGTATTCGCCTGATACGGACGGAGACTCACAGGACGAATACACGGACGAATCGCCGTCGGAGCCGGGGCCGGTCATCCAGATGTCAGCCGGCGGGAGAAATGTGCTGGTCGAATTGCCGTATGGCGCCGGAAAGATCATCGTCCTTTCTGACCCTTACATCGTCGCCAACGGCGGGATCGGCATCGCGGATAACGCGAAACTTGCGATCAACCTTGCCGAAAGCGGCGGCGGCCCGATCGCGATCGACGAGTATCACCATGGATACGGTGCAAACAACAATCGCCTTTTGGAGTTTTTTGCGGGAACACCCGTCGTTGCGATATTTTTCCAGTGCCTGGTCCTGGCCGGCGTGATCTTTTATTCACGAAGCCGGCGATTTGGCCGTCCGGTGCCGTACGCGGAGCCTGACCGGCTATCAAAACTCGAATATGTCGGTGCGATGGCCGAACTTCAGCGTCGGACGAGGGCATTGGACCTGGCCCTCGAGAATATTTACGGTGACTTTCGACGGCGGGCGGGCAAGCTGTTCGGATTGGACATTCACTCGGTATCCCGCGGTGAGTTGGCGGCGGCGATCGCCGAAAGGACATCGCTCGACCGGGCCGATATCGAAAAGCTCCTGAACAAATGCGAGGATATCGCCGCCGGCGAACGGACGAACGATCGCGAGGTCCTGGATTGTGTCCGTTCGATCCGCAGGATCGAACACCGTCTGGGCCTGCGCAAGGAGCGGACTGAGAACTGATGCCGTTCACCGACCTGATATTGCTCGCTGTAATTTACCTATTGACCAGTGCGGTCGGCGTGGTCACGGGCAGCAACTCGCTGATCGCGGTGCCGGCGATGTTTCAGTTTGGAGTGCCGGCCAGAGTCGCGGTCGCAACCAATATGTTTGCTCTCGTATTTATGTCCGTCGGCGGCACGATACCGTTTCTTAGGAACCGAACGATCGATGTCAAACGGATATCGCCGCTGCTCGTGATCACGCTGGCAAGTTCGGCTCTCGGGGCGTTGCTCGTCGGGTACATCACTGATCAGGGACTGAAGCTGATCGTTTCGGCAGCGATGATCGCCGTTTCGATATTCATCCTCGTAAAGCGGGATTCGGGTGTCGAAGCGCAGGCAGCGGTGTCAGATCGGTCGCTGGCCGTGTCGTTCATATTGACGTTCATTCTCGGGGTTTACGGCGGACTCTTCAGCGGAGGTTATGTGACGATCCTGACCGCGGTGCTTGTGGCGTTTTTCGGGATGACGATGTCGCAGTCGGTCGCCGCGACAAAGTTAATAAACGTCGTTTCTTCAACGATTGCCACCGCTGTGTTTATGTGGCAAGGTTTAGTGGATTACAAACTCGGGATCATACTCGGCGTGACGATGTTCGTCGGAGCATATGTCGGGGCACACTACGCTACAAAACTAAGCGATGTTTGGCTCAAACGTATCTTTTTGATCACCGTATTGCTGTTAGCGATCAAGACCCTTTACGATTATTTTTGACTTTTACGATGCTTAATTACACACCGTCAACCGTTGCCCACATTGTCAGCGAATTACGTAAAACGATCGTCGGCCAGGACGACGTCATCGAGCAGATCCTGGTGGCATTTCTCGCTGAGGGCCACGCGCTGATCGAGGGCGTTCCGGGAACCGCGAAAACACTCATTATCAAGACGCTGGCCGCGGCGGTCGGTGCCGGGTATTCGCGTATCCAGTTCACTCCGGACCTGATGCCGTCGGACATTACGGGAACCAACGTCTTTAATATGCAGACGTCGGAATTTACCCTAAGGCAGGGGCCGATCTTTACGGACATCCTGCTAGCTGACGAGATCAACCGGACACCGCCGAAAACGCAAGCCGCACTGCTCGAGGCGATGGAAGAACGGCAGACGACGATCGACGGCGACCGGCATCAGCTGTCGCCGATCTTCACTGTTCTCGCGACTGAGAATCCCATTGAATACGAAGGGACGTACCCGCTCCCTGAAGCTCAACTGGATCGGTTTTTGCTCAAGATCCTGATCGATTATCCCGAACACGCTGAAGAATCCGAGATAGTCGCGCGCTGGGATGCCGGTTTTAACTCCAGGCACTTCGAGCGAATGGATATCACGCCGCTCAGCGATCCGTCGGCCCTGCAGCAGTGCCGGATGGAGGTGCGAAATATGCGCACAGAACCCAGTGTGCAGAAGTATATCGTCGAGATCGTCCGCAAGACTCGAAATCACGGCTCGATACTTTACGGAGCCAGTCCCCGAGCGTCGATCGCCCTGCTGTTGTGTTCTAAAGCGTTGGCGGCGATTCGCGGCCGCGATTTTGCGACGCCCGATGACGTCCGCGACGTCGCCCTACCCGTTTTACGTCACAGGTTGGCGTTGCGGGCGGAGGCCGAATTGGACGGTTCGTCCGCCGACGTCGTGATCGCGGATATCATTAGAACGATCGAAGTACCCAGATGACATGATCAAGGCGAGGCCGTACCTTTCAGCGCTGATAGCGTGTTTGCTGGCGGCGGCAGGCGCCTTTGCCGGCGTAAAAGTACCCGACTGGATCCTCCGTGAAAAGTTTGTCCGAGCCTGCGCCGATGGCGATACCGCAACGGTTAAAAAGCTGTTGGACGAAGGCGTCGCTGCCGACAGCCGGGACCTGTTCGGGCAGCCGGCGATATTCAGAGCCGTCGGTTGGAGAGCCGATTACGATCAGCAGGTCGAGATCCTCAGGCTGCTGTTGGCGGCGGGCGTCGATATCAACACCCGCAATGAATTTGGCAGTACCCCGATATTCATAACCGCCGGAAACCACTACCGGCCGTCGCCTCCGCACCTTTTCCTGCTTTCACGCGGTGCTGATCGTGACGTCAAGGACAATTGGGGGCTCGTGTTCGAGCAGCGTCCCGAGTATTCGCTTTTTGTAAAGCCGAAGCCCGACGAAGAGGCATGGCGGCTATTGCTGGAGGGTGACCTCGGCCAATTGGACGAAGAACAGGCAAAATTGCCCCGTCATTCCAATTCGGCGACATTCGGAATGGCGATGGCGTATTACGACGTGGATCTGCGGGTGCCGGACGGGTTAATAGACGAGTTTGAAGTTGATTCCAACGGCGATACGCTGCTTTTTTACAAGGCAAGCAGGCTGCGATTCGGCGCGAACGAATTTGATACCCCGAATCCGCGTCTCGCGAACGTGCAGAATAAGGCCGGCGAGACCGCTCTGATCCGGGCCGCGATGTTCGACAATGACCTGTATATCCTCAAGTTGATCGGAATGGGAGCGGATCCGAACATTCGCGATAAGGCTGGCCACACCGCGCTGTGGTACACGGCCAAATATGATCATTTTATGTCGACCCTCAACCTCCTCGGAACTGCGGACGCAGGGATCGCCGAGGCGGACGGGACGACTCCGCTGATACTCGCCGCCAAACTCGGGAACCTTAGGTCGGTGATGGCATTTGCGACTGCAAAACAGATATCAAAAACACCGGCACCGCAGTCAAAGCTGCCCAAATATTACCAAAACGCCACCCAGGCTATTCTGGCGAGAATGCGTTCGATCGATCCCGACATACCGGACTCACGCGGCCGAACGGCACTGATGTACGCCGCCGAGGCCGGCCACGCCGACATCGTGAAGGCACTGCTAATAATGGGCAGCACGCGATCAAAACGCGATCGTGAAGGCAAGTCTGCTGCTGACCTTGCCCGTGCAGCAGGCAAGCGCGACATACTCAAACTGCTGACGGTCAGATCCCGCTGATCTTATTCTTCGGTTGGTTTTTTGACGGTTGCCGCCGGTTTTTTCGGCTTGCCCGGCTCGGCCTTTGGCTTCGTCGTCTCAGCCGCAGGGCCGGACGGCGCGGTTGCCGGAGTGGCCGACGGATTAGGGGTGCCGGTCGGCTTGACCGAGGTGTACGCCGCCGGCGTTTTGGGTGTCGGCGTCGCTTTTGGCGTCGGATCCTCAGTTTGCGGTATCGGGACGAGAATAACGCCGCCTTCGTTCGGCATGAACACGCTGCCGCCGTTCGGGTCCACGGTCACGGTCTGTCCGCCCGGCGGGATATACTGCGGTGGCTGCGGCCCGCCGACCGGCGGCCCCGGAATCACCGACCCCGAAAGCGGGGCTCCGGCAGGCGGCATTCCGCCGTTCGCCCATGCGTTAAAGCCGTCGCCGCCTGGCAGCGTCCCAGGCAATTCCATCGAACTGTTTGGTACCAGCGAAGCATCGCCGAGGTCTCCGAGTTTGGTCAGAGCATCCTCCTGGGCCCCGGTTGCCGGATTGATCGGCTGGACCGGTAAACTGTTGGCGTCCGGCGCCAAGCTCGCGGTCGGATTGGTCTGGCGGACCGTCGTGACATATATCAATGCCGCGGCAAGAATGACAACGCCTGCGATCGCGATGCCCGCTGTCTGCCATTTGTTGCGGCCGGCGGCGGCCGACGCCGTTTGGGCCACTGCCACGGCCGGTATGTCGACGCCTATCTCGCTTCCGATGCGGGCGAGATCCTCTTCGAGGTCCGCCATCGTTTGATATCTCAGTTCGGGATTGCGCGACATCGAACTAAGGATCACCGGTTCGATCTGCGGGTGAAGGTCCTGCCTGAACGCCGAAAGCGGCGGCGGAGGCTCAGCCGACTGCTTTGCGATGGTCTCAGCCGGCGTGCTGCCGTTGTACGGGCGTTCGCCGGCGAGCATTTCATAGAGAAGCACGCCGAGCGAATAGATATCTGATCGCTCGTCAAATGTCGGAGGTGCGGCGCACTGCTCAGGCGAAAGATATCCGGCGGCGGACATCGAGTTGCGGGCGTGAGTTCGCGCGCCGAAATCAAATACCTTGGCAAATACTCCGGCATCGGTGTCAACAAAGACCTTGTCCGGATTAAGCCCGCCGTGCACCAACCCCGCGGAATGGGCCGT
This sequence comes from uncultured Chloracidobacterium sp., assembly GCA_937941715.1. Lineage (GTDB taxonomy): Bacteria > Acidobacteriota > Blastocatellia > Pyrinomonadales > Pyrinomonadaceae > OLB17. The sequence continues at coordinate 8,132 of CALDGX010000075.1, forward strand.
TGACAGGGCCGACGCCGCCTGCTTGGCGATCGAGATGGCGTCAGCGACCGGCAGCGGACCATTTTCGCGGATCATCGCCGATAGCAGACCGCCGTCCATGCCCTCGTAAACCGAGTGCGGCGTACCGTGCTCGTCCCGGCCGATCTCTAAGTTATTGAGCAGATTAGGATGGGTCACAGCGGCGGCGGCGTTCTCGTCACGCAAGAACCGATCGACGTATCGCTGGTCGATCGCCATCGCCGGAGCCAGGGTCTTGACGGTCACGGGCGCACCGGTCCCAAGATTGGTACCGCGATAAAAGTCGCCAACCTCGGTCTCGCGGATCAACGAATCGATCCGGTATTTACCCGCAATGATTTTTCCTATAAGATCGCCGATCATCAAGTATTAGAACGGTTCCAAAGCCGGCAAGTTGCATATATTTTACCGCCGACCGCTGATAATGTTGTATCACAACGTGCGGCCAAACTAAATACGGACGAGGCCCGGTATCGAGCCTCGTCCGCGAGTGATGAGATCTGAGTTCGATCTAGAGCTTAACGAAGACGATAAGCAGTGCGAACAGCACGAGTGACTCAATAAGAGCCAGCGCGATGATCATCATGGTCTGAACGGTACCGGCGGCACCCGGGTTACGGGCAGCACCCTCGGCAGCACGCGAACCGACGAGGCCCTGTGCGATACCTGCCAAGCCGGCAGCCAAACCAAAACCGATACCGCCGCCGATCGCCTTAGCGGCCAGAACGGTCGATTCGTTATCAGCTGCGCCAGCCTGAGCCATCGCGGGGATCGCCGTCAGGGCAAGTGCGAGTGTTGCGAAAAATACATATTTCAATTTGTTCATCTTTATCTCCTGTTTAGTTAAATAGAAGACTCCGCTGTCGAAATTAGAAAACCTGCTCGCCGGGTATAAGTTCGCCTCACTTCCGGTATGCACATGGATTTTATACTCCGTAGAGTCCAAGGCTCCTGATGCGTGCGGGCATAGTTGCTATAAAACGCAAGTTTTCAAATGTCCGAAAATCGGGGTCTTCGGGTTTATCGAGGCCCTAAGATCGATGGGCCCCAGATCCTTATGCGTGAGCTGCGACGGCTTCGCCGTGAGCTTCAACGCCGTGCTCGTCATCGTGTTCATCGTGATGAGCGTGCGAAACTTCGCCAAGATAGATGGTCGACAAAAGCGTGAATACGAACGCCTGGACAAAGGCGACGAAAACGCCAAGCAGCGTCAAAACCAACGGCAATACAAAGTGCGTGATCGGCGGTGCGAGATTGGTGATCTCGACGAATACCTTTTCGTCCGAGAACATATTCGCAAAGAGTCGAACGCCGAGCGTGAACGGCCTGATCATGTTACTGATCAACTCGATCGCAAAGATCAGCGGCGTGATGATCAGGGTCAGCAGGAACGGCAGTTTCGGGCCGGCGAGATGGCCGAGGTGTTTGAGCAATCCGTTTTCGGCAATACCGACGTAGTTATAGTAAACAAATGACGATATTCCGAGTGCGAAAGTCACGTTGACGGACGCCGTCGGCGACATGAACATCGGGAACTGACCCATCAAGTTTGAGACGAGGATCAGGATCGCGAAAGTGGCAACGACGGGAAAGTACTTGAACCCGTGTTCGCCGACGATGCTGACGACGAGGCCCTTTATCGCGAGGAAACCCGCTTCGAGCGTGAGCTGGCCGGGTTTCGGGTCGTCCTCGGACAGTTTGCCCTTGAGCAGCCGGACCGCGATGATCGTAAGGATACAGGCGATCACGAACATTATCGTGTACCAGGGGATCGCGTTCTCGGGCGAGTACTCAGCCGCAAAGACCTTTTCAGGCGTGGTGCCGAACTTCTTGAAGAACGCCACCCACATCGGACGCGTATAAGCCATCTGGAAATGATAGATCGGCTCGCCCACGTAGTGGTTGATAAACTCGACGATCAATGGCGTATGATGTCCGCCGCCTTCTGAAAATAAAAACATCGCTAAAATTCCCGTTAATTCGAACTATAAAAAATACTTACAAGGCCCTCGATGACCACCGCAAAAGCAAATGACGCAAGGCCGAGGATGATACCCGCGACGGGCAGTAATCCGGTAAAATAGAAAAACGCCGCAAAAGCTCCGACGGCCATATACCGAAGAAGATACCTTACCGCCAGCAGCGGCGGCCGGTCTCCGCCGGCGAATGCCTCGAAGATGGCCTTGGTCGAGCGTCTCTGCCAAAAAAAGTTGACAAATGACGCCGCACCGCCGCACAAGACCGCGGCCCCGAAACGGCCAGATACAAATACCATTCCGACGATCGATCCAGCCGCAGCGACCACGCCCATTATGAACAATATCCTCCGCTGAGAAAGCTCAGGCGGCAGAGGTTGTCCGGATGTCAAAGGATCAAGGTCGTCGACCATCACAAAACCTACATTTTACAAAGAAACGGCGGAAAATTCAAAGAGGCGCAGGCGGGGGCGTAAATTTCGTCGATCAAACGTCATCGTCATCGTCGGAAAGCAGGGACTTTATCGTCGGTTTTGAGCTGTCGGAACCAAATATCTGCGACGTGATCCTGAAAAATTGCACAAACCCGATGATCGAACCGAGCACAATGCCGCCAACCAGTCCCCATGGCGAACTTCCAAGAAGGAGGTCCGCGAGCCACCCGAGAAACAGCGTGAACGCGATCGACGAAAAGAACACGATGCCGGCGGACCACGCAAGGCCGCTGCGGCGGATCGTTTCGTCCTGACTGATCGGAGAATACTCGATCGGTGCGAACGCCGTTTCGGCGGGAGTGCCAAGTGCATCATTTCCGGCGGCATCCTTATTGGCCGGCCAACTATCGGATGTATCCTGCTCGACCGACGCCGCGTTCGTTGGTTCAATAGTGTGACCGTCCGGGCGAGTCGGCCATTCATTGAACCAATCGTTGAGATCAGCTTCGTCGATCTTCTCGATGTCGTCTTGGATCTTTTCGTTTTCGTCCATTCGCTAATCGGTTATGATGACAGTTTCACGGTGCGATTTCAATTGATAAAGGGTCCCGCGCCATCTGAGCCGCCGCGAAAAAAGAGCGGCCGCAGCATTGTATAAGAATATCGCCGGCGTCAGCGACCAGAGGGTCAACTGAGTCCAATATTGGCGGCCGATCTCAGAGCGGTGATCCTTGAGGGCCATTCTTACCGCATTTAACCGAAGCCACGCCTTGCCGATGCTGCAGGCCGACACGATCGCCAGCGTCGCGAGACTGATCCAAACGAGCAGGCCGTTACGCGGATACAGGGCCGCGATCAAAACTGCGGCCGACATAACCGTGCAATAAAGGCCCGAGCCGATAAACGACAATATCCACAGCGGAGCGGCGTAAACGCGAGTGATCTTCATCTGACGCGTGGTGAACTCAAGCATTTCGGCGAACGTGCAGCCCTCGACCGAGGCAGTTAGGGCCGCCGGGACAAAAACGATCGGCATCCCGGCATCATTCATTACTCTCGTGAGGGCAAAATCGTCTGACAATGTGCCTTCCCATTTCTCGCGTATCTCCAGGTCATCAAACGTCTTGCGGGTGACGGCCATTGCTCCGCCCCAGCAAAAATTGCTTCGCGTGTCCGGTCCAAGATTTGACGCAACCGATGCATTCCACACCGAGCGGAGCTCGGACGCCAACGTGGTTTCGGGTGAGATGAACCAGCGATATCCGGTCGAAGCACCGATCGCCGGATCTGAAAGCGGTGCGACCAGGCCGCGCAACCACGACGCAGCCGGCCGAGCGTCGGAATCGGCAAAGACAAAGACCTTTGATCCGCTGCTTACATATTTGACCGCTTCGCGGAGGTTTTCGACCTTTTGGCTGGAGCGGACGGCAGGCGGAGCGACAACAAGTCTGGTGTTCGAAAACTCAGCGGCAGCGGTCTCGATCAAGGGAACGGCTGGGTCCTTTTCGCTATCAACGACAAATATCACTTCATATGCGGGATAATCCTGCGTCAGTAACGCCCGAAAGTTCTCCTGCATTCCCTGATCCACGCCGCGGCACGGCGCGATGATCGATGCAAAGGGCGTAAATTCGTGCGGTGTCTCAGTCAGCGATCGGCGAAAATAGCGAAGATACTCAAACCCGCCGATTAGCGACCTGAGGCTGAAATAGATCAGGATCGCCGCAAAAACGGTGAAAACGTATATCATTTGCCACCTTGTCCGCCGAGCATTTCCTTGAGGTACTCGACGGTCTTTTGTGTCGCCCCGCGGTTTTTTGTCATTACGTCCGCGGCGTTCGCAGCGATCCGCCGGCGGAGGTCGTGGTCGTCGAGCAGCTGAGCGATGGCCGCGGCGAGCCTCTCGGCAACCTCCTTATCCGGGCACACGGGCAGTTGGATAAGTGCGTCGTATTTTAGAAATTCGTCGATCGCCGCCTTAAAATTTGAGGTGTGCGGGCCGGTAACGATCGCCTTGCCAGCGGCGGCCGGCTCAAGAATGCTCTGTCCGCCGTGCGGGATCAAACTGCCGCCGACGAATACGATGTCGGCGAGCGATATGGCCGAACGAAGCTCCCCGATGCTGTCAATGAGGATCACCTCGGCACTAATGTCGCGGGCTGATGCCGTCTCGGAACGCCTTGCCCAGCCGAAGCCGGAGTTTTTGATCGTGTCGGCGACCGAACCGAATCGCTCAGGATGCCGAGGTGCGATCATCAGCCGCGGCAGTGAGGCGTCTGACTGCTTCCACACGCGGTTAAACGCCTCGAGTATCCACTTTTCTTCAGGTTCGTGGGTGCTCGCCGCAACTATCAGCGGCACGTCCCCAGTGATGCCGAACCGAATGCGAAACTCCTCGGCGAGGGCCGCGTCTCCGCCGTCCGGCTGGTCGAATTTCATATTTCCTGTGACCTTGACCTTGGTCGCCCGCATACCGAGCGCCATCAGACGCTTGGCGTCAAGATTGGTCTGCATCAACGCGAGGTCCGGATATGAAAGGACCCGCCGCATGAAATTCTTGATGTAACCAAATCGTTTGTACGAGCGTTCAGAAATGCGTCCGTTGACGATGGCGACCTTGGCTCCGCTTTTGTTAGCCTCGCGTAGAAAGTTGAACCAGATCTCGGTCTCGAGCAGTATTACGGCCGACGGGGCAAAACGTCTCAACGCACGGCGGACGCTGAATTTCCAATCGAACGGGAAGTAAAAGACGAGTTCGGCATTATCGTTGAACACCTGTCGGGCCAACTCCTGGCCCGTTCTGGTCGTCGTTGACACGATCAGCCTAAACGGGGGCAGACTGTCCGCGAGTTGCTGAATCAGTGGTCGAGCCGCATTGGTTTCGCCCACTGAAACGCAGTGAACCCAGATCACGGGACGGCCATCCTGTTCGAAAGGCGGCAAAAATCCGAGCCGCTGGGTAAAACCGGCAGCGTATTTGCCCTTGAATATCGCGTCGAAGATAAAGCGCGGAAGCAGCACCAAAAAGGCGACGGTCAAAATGATGCTGTATAGGAAGAACATTGTCCAGATATCAGAAACCGGAGCCCGCTGCCTTGTAGAAAAGATCGGGCTCCGGCGTAATACTATCGGACAGGAAAGCTATTTTACGCGTTCCATGTACCGTGCTTCCGTCGGATTGACACGGATCTTTTCGCCCTCGACGATAAATGGCGGCACCGAAAGCGTGACACCGTTTTCGAGAGTTGCCGGTTTGTTCGAATTCGAAGCGGTCGCTCCTTTCAAAGGCGGATCGGTCCTCGTCACCGTCAGGTCCATCGTAGCGGGCAGGGCGACGCCGATCGGGGTTCCGTTATAAAATTCGACCTCGATCTTGAGTCCCGGCATCAGCCACTGGGCGGCGTCACTCAACTCTTCTTCAGTGAGTGCAACCTGTTCGAACGATTCCGAGTTCATAAAGTGATGGTGCGACCCGTCAGAATACAGGTACTCCATCTTATGCTGTTCGAGCGTGATCTTTTCGAGAGTGTCGTTCGAACGAAAGCGGTATTCGAACGAGTTTCCGGTAAGCAGATTGCGAAGGCGAGCCTGGACCATGGCCCGAAGGTTGCCGGGCGTGTGGTGGTGAAACTCCATCACCTTCACTGGGTTGCCCTCGTGCAGGATCACCATCCCTTTTCTGATATCGTTTGCTGAAATTGCCATATGACCTGAAATACTCCGTGTAACTTGATCGCTGCACCCATCCCGGCGCAAAGGAGTAAGTTTATTTTCTGACCGCCGATTTGTCTAGCGAACCGTGACCTTTAACCTGAACCGGCCCCGCCAGCGGTCGGCCTTTTGGCACTCGGTGACGATGAGGCGGTAGTCGCCTGCCTCGGTCGGGGTCACCTCATGGCGGTTGTGACACGACAGATCCATATCGCCTTCAAACGGCTCGCCATCCGGTTTGATTATCTCAACGGTTATCGGGCGGCCGCCGACCTGTTCGGTAGTAAGGGTTTGACCGGCACGCACTTTGATGACAAAGGTTCGTTTGTCCTTGTAGCCATTGAGCGAACCGGCGGCGACCGCGCTTACCGCACCGCGGGCAAAACGCACACGGCTGGCGGCCTGAGCCGGTGAGTCGACGGTAAATATCACTGTCAGTGCCATTACCGAAAGTGCCAACAACGCAAGTCTGGTAAACTGTCGGCTCATAAGCTTACTTTTTGGTAAACGGCAGCGGCGTCGGTTCCTCGCCTTCCTTTGGATACGACTTGTTCATACCGTCGTAGATCATCACGATCTTGTCGATCCACTCTTTGGCCTCTTTGTTGTCGGCGTCATATTTGATCGTCCGGCGATAGTCACCGAGAGCCGAGGCGTACTGTCGAGCCTCGGTCAGAGCAACGCCGCGCTTCAAATAGGCCTCGGCGAGAGCCTTTTTCGCGGCCGGATCGCTGGCCTTGCCGGCCAGGGCCTTTTCGGCGGTCTTTATCGCGTCGTCGAACGACTTGGTATCGATCGGATCGCCGCTCTGCGACCATTTAGTCTTGTCGCCGCTCGTCGAAGGCGGCGTTTGGTTTTCGGTCGAATGTGCGACGACGGTCTGTGAACGCTCGGGGCGCGTCGTATTCGAATTTTGCTGGACTGGCTGCGGCGACGTCGCGCAGCCGATCGATCCGGCAACAATAGTCAGTGCGATTAAATACTTCATAGTGGATTGGTCTTATCGATAAAGGGCCTTGCCTGAACGATATACAGCTTGCCATTCATTATACCCCATTCTATGTCCTGTTCATTCTTACCGCCGAAGATGCCGCGTATCATTATCGCCGTACGGGCTAGTTCGCGGGCCTGAGCGTCGGTCAGAACGCGCTTATTCGGTCCGGCACACTTGTCAGCGGTTTCTTTGAGATCGCCGTTCAGATCAAATCTGAGAGCGTTGGTCTGATCCGACAGTGTCATTACGATCACCGAGTTTGAACGCGGATTAAAGAGTATCTGCTCGGGGATGCCGGTGTTGTCGACCACTTTTGAATTGTGGCCGCAGACCGCGCTGATGTAGACCGAATTTTTACTTTTCGCATCAAACGGGTCCTTCGAGATCATCACGCCGCCCTTATCCATATCGACACCGAGCTGGATCAGCGCCGACATATAAACATCGGTCTGGCTAACATAATTGCGGACGCGTGCCTCATAAGCCTCAAATTTCCAAAGCGATGCCCAGACCTTTTTGACGGCCTCGATAAGTTTGTCGTCCTCGCGAACATTCGCGACGCTCGAATAAAGCCCGGCGCCGCTGAAATTCGGCAGGTCCTCAGAGTTAGACGAACTCCGAACAAATACTGGTTTGCCGCCCAGCTGCGTTTTCCATTTTTGAATGATCTCGATTCTGAGATCGTCATCGAACTTCGCATTTTGGATCGTCGTCCTCAATTGCTCGAGCTTCTGCCGACGGTAACGCGGATTGTGTACGAAGTCGTTATTGTCCAGAAGTTCGGCGATCGTCTGGTCGATACCGTTATCCTTGATGAACTTGTCGTACCAATAAAACGGAACCGTAAAGCCGTCAGGGATCACGACGCCCTTGACGCGGGCGTTCATCATCTCGCCGAGGTTAGCCGACTTCGAACCGTAGATCAGACTGTCTTTTTTACGCATTTCACCGAGGCGGGCGACCTTTTTCACTTTCAGATCGGCCGGCGGGATCTGCTCGTCCGGAGCCTTTACCTTGTCGAGTATCTCCTTGGTCGCCGGTTTGAACTTGAAATCGGTCAGCGATGCGTCCAACTCGATCCAATATGTGTCGAGTTCGCGAAACATCTTATCGGCGTCCTTGATGTAGACATTCGGAATATTCCACCCTTTTGCAAGGATGTTGATGTGCGACAGCGGTGAAGACGGCTTGGCGACGATCACGCCGCGAACCGGCGGTAGCGAAATGGGTAGTTCTTTCAATACCAGGATCTCGTTATCGCCGATCTCGACCGTGTCGTCGAGTTTGTCGATGATATGGACGCGGCCGATCGCTTTGCCGGTGTTGAGAGCCAGGTACTCCTGATTTTTGTTCAGATCGCTCTGCAGAATTCGCTCGAGGCCGATATCGTCGCTCACATCTTCCTGCCGGATCGAATTGGGCTTGTAGGCGACCTTCTGAAAGAAAGACCGGTTGATAGTCTCGTTTGCGGTCTTGATGATCTCGGCCGACGCAAGGTCGCCCTCCCAGAGCTCCCAGGTAAAGCGCTCGACCGGTTTTTGCCAGGCGATCGTCCCGACGATGAAGCGCCGATCTTCTTCGAGATATATCGGCTTAAAAACATCCGCGCCGCGCGGCACCAGATAATTGGCGAGCAGAAAGTCCTTGTGAAAGCGGTACATCTGCGAGTTTATATAATAGATCTTGTTTTTTGCCCGGCGATCGATGATGAACATCGTGTGCGGCATCGCGTACGGTGTGCCCTGATGGTAAACCCGGGCGATCGAATCAAAGTCCTTTTGCGAGGCTATCTTCGGAAGCGACTTTTTGGCGGAATCCGGCTTTTTTGACATCGCGCCGGCCGGTTCACGCGTCGGTGTCGGCTTGCGCGACATCTGGGCGTTGGAGCCTGACGCCGACAATACGATCACCAAAAATACTGATAAATACGCCGTTTTGAATAGTGTCATAAACTGGTCTTGTGTTTTGCTATAACGCCTCAGAGTTTGCACTACGCTTATCCGTCTGCAAAAAGCGGTCACGCAGTTCCTGCATTCGCAGTACCCGATCGACCGAAATGCCGCGATCGCGCACGAGGCCGTCCTTGAGGTCGTAGATCCACCCATGAACCGTGAGATCCTGTCCGCGATTCCAGGCGTCCATCACGATCGTCGTTTCACAGACGTTCAGAACCTGCTCGATGACGTTCAGTTCGCAGAGCCGGTCAAACTTCGCGTCCTCGTCGGTTATCCCGTCGAGGATCGCGGAGTGAAGATTTGCAGTGTCCTGAATCTGCCGAAGCCAGTTGTCGATCAAGCCGTGACGCCTCGATTCCATTGCCGCCCGCACGCCGCCGCATCCGTAATGTCCGCAGACGATAATGTGCTCGACATTTAGGACCTCAAGGGCAAACTGGATGACCGACAGGCAATTCATATCGGTATGAAGCACCAGATTGGCAACATTTCGATGCACAAATATCTCGCCGGGTTCGAGGCCGACTATCGTATTTGCCGAAACCCGGCTGTCCGAACAACCGATCCAAAGATATTTCGGGGTTTGTTGGCCGGAAAGGTCTGAAAAGAAGCTCGGATTTTGGGCCCTGATCTGCTCGGACCAGCGCCGGTTGTTTTCGAGTAGATGGTCGATGTTCTTCAAAATCTATCTCCGACAGATATCTTATCCGTTCGGGGGTTTATAGCAAAATTTCTTCGATCGCGTCACAGGCGGTCGCGGTACCGTTCTCGGCATCGACCATCTGTTTCAATCTAAGTGCATTTTGCCGATATTGTGGCTCGCCGAGGATCTTGTTAAGTGAGATCGATGCCGATTCCGCGTGGTAATCCCCGCGGCGAATGATCTCGGCGACGCCGGCACGGCGAACACGTGCGGCATTGTCGGGTTGATCGTGACTGAACGGAACTATCAGCTGAGGTACTCCGGCACGCAGCACCTGGGCGGTCGTGCCAACGCCGGCCTGATGAACTACACAAGCGGCAGGGCCGAATACCTGCGAGAACGGGGCGTAATCAATACCGAGCACGTCGCCGGTCAGTCCGTCGGGCGGTTCGTTTTCGCGGCCGTAGAGAATGACCGCTCGTTTCCCGAGCGACTTTGCCGCCTTGATGCTTTCGTCAAAAAAACTGCCTGCATCCATCACCGCGGCCGAACCGAGCGTAAAGACGATCGGCGGTTCGCCCGACGAGAGAAAATCGGCCAGTTCGGCGTTCGGTTCGCTTGTTTCGCTCTCGTCAAAAAAGCAAAACCCGGTCTGCAGGGTCGATAAAGGCCAATCCGATCGCGGCCGTGCGAGAGCCCTCGAAAACATTGCCAAATGCAGTGTGCGGGAAAATTTGTCGCGGAAGATCGGCTCGTGATCTTCGCTCAGCCCAAGTTCGCGGCGAAAAGCCTTGTAGGGCTCGTACCAGCCGCTGATCGTGAGTTGCATGACGGTAAAGAGCGTACGGTGAAAGATCGCCGGCAACGGCCTCAGGAACTCAAGCCACTCGGCCGCGGGATAGACGTTGGGGTCCTCGGCTGAGAACAGCGTCATTGGCGCGAGGCTGGTCGAGCACCATTTTATGCCGGTCTTTTCGACCAGCGATGGAACGGCATAAACGATCTCACCGCTCACGATCAGGTCAGCACCGTCGCAGGCCGCCGCGAGATCGTCATACATGTCCCGCAGGCTTGGAAAAATGATGTCGCGAATGACCGTTTCCGGGCCCTTCGCGGCGTCCATCGTCCGGCGGAGCAATTCGCGGTCGGTCGGGTCGACGTTGGGCCGCAGCGGTTTGAACGTCAGGCCGAGACCCTCGACCTTTTCCTGATAACCTGCCCAGGTACAAATGACCGGAACGTGCCCGCGACGCCTAAGTTCGAGGGCGAGGGCGAGCTTTGGGTGCAGATCACCGAGGCTGCCGATCGTGGTCAGGACGATGCGAGCCATTTACGGCTGGCCCCCATCGCTATCGTCGGCAGCTTCGACGGCCGCGAGCCTTCGTTTAATGGCAAATCTCATGCTGAGAAAGAACGAGCAGAGCCCCACGACAGCCGCCCCAAAGGTGTAATCAGACTGTCCCGCCGAATAAAAATAAGCGGCGACCCCGAGTAGAATCACCGCCAAGATCTTAAGTCCAAACTCCATTTTATTTCTGGTCATCGTCGGCCGATCCGTCGGTCGCCAACCCCTGACGCCGCTTTTTCCGCACATACCTGATCACGAAAAATAACGGTACCGCGATCAATATCAGAAACGGCACCAGCGACACAAATATCGTCACAAGTGCCAACACAAAGCTTAACGCAAAATCCAGACCCGTACTAAACGACTCGCCGAGGCGATCGAAAAATCCGGTGGAACTGGCCGTAAATGCCGCTCGCGTCTGCAGGCGGACCTTGATGGTCGAAAGACTGGACTGATTTTCGAGAAATCGTTTGCGGCCCTCGATCTTTTCGATCTCGCCCCGGACCTCACCGAGTTGGCGTTGGACATTCAGTGCATCCTCAACCGAATTTGCCCGCTTCATGATATCCATGAACTGCTGTTCGGTCGCTTTCTGTGCCCGCAGGCGAGCCTCGACGTCGATGAACTCCTCTGTGACATCGTCGCCCTTTATGGTTTCGATGATGACGCGCTTTCCGGTCTTTCTGATCTCGTCGACGGTCTCGGCGAACTTAGCGGCCGGCACACGGACGGTCATGGTCACGATGTCACGCGTCGTGCCGGTCTTGTCGCTGCTGCTTTGCTGTGATTCGACGACAAAGCCGCCTTTGCTCTCAGCGATAGAAGCGACGCTTTTCTGCGACTCCTCGGGTGAATCCGACTCGAGTGTAAGGTCAGCGTTCCTGACGATCTTTCTGTCGGTCGGTGCGGTATCGATCTGTGAGTTTTGGGTTTGTGCGAGCGTGGCATTCGGCCCGACCGAAAGGGAAGTGACTTCGGAACCGCCGCCACCACCGCCCGACTTTTTGGCGATCTGATCGCTACGCACCGGGGCAGCACTTTCGACACGGCCTGATCGTGATTCTGATGTGCCGGTCGATACAGCGGGACTCGGGCCGTTTGCGGCTCTCTCACCTCCGCATGAGACCGAAGCGGCAAAAAGGGAAAGTGCACAAAACTGGAAAAACTTCATAATGGCCTCCAGGATCTTGATTCTGCAATCTCAGAACGATCTCGCTCAACCGGCCTTGCGGGCAACATCACGAAAACTCTCGCCGCGAAAAAATGCCCCGACGGCCCGGATCATCCGCATTACGGCTCGAAATATCTTTGGAAAGAACCAAATGAAAGCGAGCACAAAAATTCCGAGGATCGCCATTATGATAAACGGAGCGAAAACGGCCAGAAGCGTGCCGACAAATGCGATGACGTCTTCAACCAGCGACAGAACCCAATTTGAAACCGGTTCGGGTGAAAGGTTGGCACCGATCCGCGCCGCGGCCTTGGTCCCGTGCGATGCAAAGGCTAGCCCGCCGCCGACGAGTGCGGCCGGAATATAGACGCTCGGGTCAAGCTGATTGGTAGCGGCGTATGCGACAATGACACCGGCAGGCACGCGGATGAAGGTGTGAACGACATCCCAGACGCTGTCAACGTAAGGTATCTTGTCGGCAAAAAACTCGATCAGGTAAAGTCCGCCCGCAAATCCGATGATCCACCAGTTGTCGAGCACATCCAGGCCGCCCGGCAGTTTGACCGAACCGAATTTCTGCAAGAGCCCGAGGACCGAGACCGTAGCATACAGATTAATGCCCGATGTCCACGCTGATCCGAGTGCCAAACTGAGTGTTGAGAACCATTCCATCGCGTTTCTCCTTTCGAGATTGCCTTACGAGTTTTCGTTGTCGCCTGTTCCGGAATCGTCATCCTTTTTGACGCCAAATTTTTCGAGCCGATATTGGAGTGTCCTAAACGTCAAACCCAGCAGTTTTGCGGATTTAGTGATGTTGTTGTCCGTCCTTTCCATTGCCTGCATTATTAGGCTGCGTTCGACATCCTCCCAGTTGACGCCCTGCGGAGGCAGGATGAACAGATCGGATCCCGACCCTGCTGATGTCGCCTGAATGCGGCCGCCGCGATCCGTAAACATCTCGGGCGGAAGGTCATCATTGGTGATCGTGTCGTTCTC
>CALDGX010000076.1 GCA_937941715.1 uncultured Chloracidobacterium sp.
ACTCGGCCGCCGTCTGCGGCCCGGGTGTCGGTTCCGGGCAAATGCGGTTCAATGATCACGCCAACCGCAGAGGACGCAGAGTTTCACGCAATGGACGCGACGTTTGGACAATCAGCTTTCCTGGCGAACTCTGCGTTTCTTCTACTTTGCGATCTTTGCGGTTAGGCCGGAGTTTTTACCGCACCGGAATTTTTACCGTAAAGGACGCAGAGCTTCACGCAAAGGACGCGACGTGTGGACAATCAGCTTTCCTGGCGAACTTTGCGTTGCCTCTATTTTGCGCACTTTGCGGTCAGATCTTTGTTCGCGGCAGGACTCAATACTACCGGTTGATAAAGTTGTTGTAGGCGGTCCGGGCCTCGGGGCTGTCGAACAGCGCGGTATGTCCGGCATTGGCGATCTCGACGATCTGGCGATCCCGGCAACTGGTACAGGCGGTCATTTGCTGCTTAAATGTCGGCCACGACGCAAGTTGGATCGGCGAGTCCTGCAGCCCCTGTACGAACAGGATGTCCGACCGGTGGCCTTCGGTAAAACTGAGGAGCGACCGTGCCATGTACGCAGCGGGGTTAACGACGGTCGTTCCGTACGCCTGCCGCAAAAGTGTACAGACGGCACTCGGCGGGGCCTGGCCGGTCTCTTCGAGGCCGCAGCGATAGACCAGATTTAACGGGCCCGGGCCATTTGCGATCACGCCGTCGGTCGCGTGCATCGTGTTTAGTCTGGTGACCATATACCCGCCCTGTGAATGGCCGATCAGGAATATCTTTCGGATCTTTCGTTTCAGTTCCTTGCGGCCCTTTTCTTTGACCCAGAGCAATGCGGCCTCGGCCTCGACTATGCCGTCGCCGAGCAGCCTGCCGCCCTGCGGATAGGCCACGCTGACAAACATCATATCGGTCCGGTCCGTGATCTCCTTGACCCTTGTCAGTACGTTCATCGCGGCGGGCAGGATCTCGGCATCAGACGCAACGGTCCCGGGATAGGCGATCACGACGTCGACAAAATAGTTGGCGGGCCTGTCGATGACCACATCGACGCTGACGTTGTTATAGGTGATCCGCCGTACCTCCTGGGCATGGGCCGCCCCGGCAGTGATCAAGATCAACAATGCGACGGCGATGGCCAACGGCCGGGCCGCAGATAGTACTCGTCTCATATCGCATTTGTCCGTCATAGCGGGTTGAATATTATTTGACGTTCGAACAAGCGAAAAAGCCTAACATTCTCGGTGACGCGATCGTTGCGGCGGGGACGGTCAATTTCACTTTTTGACGAAATGGTCCCATGCCGCACGGGCTATGTCGGCAATTATTTTCTCATTGGCGGCGGCGTCCTCTGTCGAGTCGGTCACGAAAACGCTGATGAAGAAATATCTGCCGTTGGGCAAAAACACGACCCCGATATCATTTACGGCGGCGGTGACCCCGGTCGTCTTATTGACGCCGGAGCTGCCCGTTTTGTGGGCGACGACGGTACCGGCCGGCAATCGCCCCTTTAGGCGGTCGGCGCCCGTCTCGGTCTCACGCATCACTTTCCAGAGGAACTCGCGGCTTTTGACTGACAGCAATTTCCGATCGTTTGCGTAAAACGCCCGCAGGACCTGGTTGGCGGCATTGGGCGTCGTCCAGTTTTCGAATTGGCGGTCCCAGTTTGCCTGCATCACGACCTCGTTGACCTTGATCGAAACATCCCGGAACCCGCGCTCAATAAAATAACGCTCGATCTCGGCGGGCCCGCCGAGCAGCTTGAGCAGCAATTCACAGCCGACATTGTCGCTGGCCGAGATCGTGTACCCGAGTATCTCGGCGAGCGAGAGCGTCGCACCCTCGGGGTACCGATCCCTGATCGGGCTGTACAGGTCCGGCAGCAGATCGCTCTTACTGATCTCGATCTTTTGGTCGAGCGAAAACCGCCCCTTGTCGATCTCGGACAACATCTTTAGCCCGATGTGCAGCTTAAATACGCTCTGCATCGGAAACCGGCGGTCACCGTTGAGCGACGCGGCAACCTTGCCGTCGCTGTCCGCGATCGCAACGCCGACGGTTGCTTTTTTGCCCGCGACCACCTGCTCGATCTGCCGCCGCAGCTCGGTCTTGCTTTGAGCAAACGCCTGGCCCGCCGCGATCAAGAGTATGATCGCGAATAGATGGAATGATCTCGTCATATTACGTTTTGAGTTATGTCCACGGCTAAATTCGTCCAAAACCATGCCCGCGTCACTTACCGCCGAGATTACAGATATTTATCGCCGCAAGGCCGAGTTCGCGGACCTTTTTTTCGTCGGCGATCGAGAGGTCCTTTTTGCCTT
>CALDGX010000077.1 GCA_937941715.1 uncultured Chloracidobacterium sp.
ACGCCGTGGCCCGCGCGTTCTATCTCGTCAGCTCGGGCAAGGTTCGCGACATTATGGCGTGGATCATCCGGCCGGACGGCACGACCAAATACTACGACAAAAAGACGGTGCTTGATGTCATCGCCGACAATGACGATGTCTATAACGAGGGCCGTATCAAGATGATCGATGCCTCGGGTGATGTCGAGGTCGGTTACATTTTCGGCTACACGGTCATCTCTGAGGACACGCCGCTCTTCTACAACGATTCGTGGCGATTTCAGAGCGGCATTCCAACACTGGTCTCGCGATACTCGCTGACACTCCCGGCCGGTTGGACGGCGTCAAGCATCACGTTTAACGCTGATGAGATCAAGCCGCGTATTTCCGGCACATCATATACATGGGAAATGCGCGACCTTCAACGGATACCGCCGGAACCGATGAGCCCGTCATCGGCAAATCTATCTCCGCGAATCGTTATCAACTACGCTCCGGAAAATAAGGCTCAGACTGCCAATCGCGTCTTTGCCGACTGGACGGACGTGTCGAGATGGGCGACCGAGCTGTATGACCCGCAGGTGGTGATGGATGATAACATCGCCGGAAAAGCACGTGAGCTTACAGCCAATGCCCAAACGGAATTTGAAAAGATCCGCGCCATCGGTGCATATGTTCAGAGTTTGCAGTATATCTCGATCGACATCGGCGTCGGTCACGGAAATGGCTATCGACCGCGATCATCGTCACTCGTAATGAGTCGCGGTTATGGCGATTGCAAAGACAAGGCCAACCTTATGCGGGCAATGCTGCGGGCGATCAAGATCGATGCTTATCCGATCGCGATCTACTCCGGCGATCCGACATTCGTCCGCGAGAAATGGGCATCGCCGCTGCAGTTTAACCACTGTATCATTGCAGTGCGTGTTAGCGATTCGACCTCGGCGGCGACCATCATCGTGCACCCGAAACTCGGCCGGCTGCTGATCTTCGACGCGACGGATGAGTTTACGCCTGTCGGCGACCTGCCGGACTATTTGCAGGGGAGTTTTGCGCTGATCATCGCGGGCGACAAAGGCGGTCTGGCACAGATGCCGGTGACCCCGCCGGAAACGGATCTGCTCGAACGCCGTATCGAGGCGACCATTTCGGATATGGGCGAGGTGAAGGGAAAGATCTCGGAAAAGGCCAATGGACAGTCGTCAACGACATTCCGCCGCGAAATACGAGAGTTTTCGGCAGCCGAATACCGCAAGGTCATCGAAGGGTGGCTTTCCCGAGGTTCGTCGGGTGCCCAATTATTAGACCTTCGATCCAAGGATCGTGCCGGCGAGGCCGCTTTTGACCTGGATATCGAATTTGCCGCACCGCGCTATGGGCAAATAATGCAGGGCCGACTGCTTGTTTTCAAACCCGTTGTCGTCGGGCGCAGAAACGATATCTACCTGACCGAGGCAAAACGCGTAAACCCTATCGAGATCGATTCATTTTCATTTAAGGAAACCGCAATCTTCAACCTGCCGCCGGGTTTCATCGTCGACGAAACCCCAGACCCGGTAAAGCTCGACACTCCGTTCGGCAGCTATTCGACAAGCTATGAAGTCAAGGCCGGAGCACTTCACTTTTCGCGGAGCATGTCGACCAAACGGTCGCTTCTGGGTGTCGACAAATACGCCTCGGTCAAAGAGTTTTTTACTAAGATCCGCGATGCCGAACAATCTCCCGTAGTTCTGGTTCGCAAGTAGGCAGGCTACGGGCAAAGCAAAAAAATGGGGCAATGCCGATCGGCGTTGCCCCACTTTTCAATTGATCGGCCCGCAGTGTCTATTGCCGGACCGGATTACCGTCCGTGTCGAGTATCATCAGCGGGTAGCCGAGTTCCTTCAGGCCCGGTTCGATCACCTTTCGGTCACCGACGATGACGATCGCCATCTTTGCCGGATCAAGATAGGTCTTTGCCGCGCGTTCGACATCGGCCAGCGTGACAGCGTTGATCTTACCGATGTAGTCATTGAAATAACTGTCAGGCAAACCATAGACGACAAGGTTGGCGAGCTGATTTGACAATCCGCCGACCGTTTCAAAACCGGCCGGATATCTCCGAATCAGGCTCTGTTTGTTATAGTCGAGTTCCTTTGCGGTTATCGGGATCGAGCCGCGAATACCGTTGAGTTCCTTCATAAACTCGACGATCGCTTCTTTTGTAACGGCGGTTTGGATGTCGCCGCCAGCACGAAAAGGGCCGGCACCGCGTCTATATTGCCAAATGCTGTTCGCACCGTAGGTGTAACCCTTGTCCTCGCGGAGGTTCATACTGATGCGGGAAGTGATGGCACCGCCGAGGATCGAGTTCATCACCACGACCGGGAAATAGTCAGGATTCATTCGGTCGATCCCGATCTGGCCGATCGATACGACAGACTGGGCCGAGTTCGGCCGGTCGATCAGGTAGATCGCGGTCTTGTCGAGGGGTTTGGTTGGCGGAAGAGTTTTTGCCGTGCCTTCAGACGGTTTCCAGCCTGCAAACGCACGTTCCAATTTCTCCTTGAGCTGGGCCTTGTTGATGTCGCCCACGGCTATCAAAACGCCGTTGTTCGGGCGGAATGTATTTGAGTAATATTTGACGATGTCGTCGCGGGTTATCGCTTTCAGCGACGCTTCGGTGTTATCACGTCCGTAGGGATGATCGCCGTAAAGCACCTTATTGTAAGCGACATTGGCGATCGCGTTTGGATTAGCCTTTTGTTGGCGAAGGCCGATCAATGACCGTGCCCTGAGGCTTTCGAGTTCAGTTGCAGGAAAGATCGGGTTGACCACCACGTCCGAAAATATCTCGAGGGCCTTATCAAAATTCTTGGTAAGTGTCTGCATCGAGACATTGGTCGAATCCCAACTGCCGCCGGCATTTACCGACGCACCGATCGATTGCAGCTGATTTGCGATATCGAGTGCCGTCCGCGACTTGGTGCCGTCATCCAGCAAACTCGTTGTCAGTCCGCTGACGCCGGTTCGGTCATCGGGCTCATTAGCCGCACCCGACTTGAGAACGAGATTCATCGAGACGATCGGCAGTTCCTTCTGCTCGACCATCCAAACTTCAAGGCCGTTGGAAAGTTTCGTCTTTTCGATCGCCGGAATGGAAAGTTTGGGGTCCGGGCCGGCCTTGGGCAGCTTGGCCGCCTGTGCGTCGATCTTTGCCTGATCCTTTTTCTCTGATTTGACCGAGGTCGGCTGGTTGGCAGCGGTGTTGCCGCGTTGGGCCTCTGTGCGTTTCGGATTATAGGTCATCACAAGCCGGTTCGGGCCGAGATAGGTGTTAGCAACTCGTTGTATATCGGCCGGGGTCACTCTTGCGTACCGGTCCAGATCCGCCTGAAAGTAGTTTGGGGTGCCGAGATATCCGGCAAAATTACTGATCTGACCGCCTTTTCCCAAAACGGTCTGCAGGCCATAGATCGTCTGCGATTCGATTGAGTTGCGGGCACGTGCCAATTCTTCAGCGGTGGGCGGATCTTTCTTAAGCCGCTCGACCTCGCTGAGTATCTCCTTTTCGATGTCGTCCAGAGATTTGCCGGGGCGAGCCGTCGCTGAGATCTGAAAGAGGCCGGCGATCTCGTTGGTCCCGTTTGACGCACCGACCTGCTGAGCCATTTCTTTGCCGTAGATCAGATTGCTCTGCAGGCGCGAACCGCGGCCGGAGGACAGGATATTGCCGAGCATATCGAGGGCCGCTTCGTCAGCCGAATATTGTTTGACGCCGTGCCAGACCATGTACCTTCGGGGCAGCGGAGCCAGCGGATCGTCGATCGTCGTGCGGATCTCTTTGTCCAATTTCGGCTCGGCTGCGTTTGGCCTTGTAACTTCACCACCGCGGGCGATCGTGCCGAAATATTGCTTTATCCATTTTTTGGCCTGCTTTTCGTCAAAATCGCCGGAAAGCACAAGCACGGCATTATTGGGCGTGTAATATTGCCGGAAAAACGACTTTACGTCATCCATCGACGCTGCCTGCAGATCCTCGAGCGATCCGATGGTCGTCCAGTTATACGGATGTCCCTTCGGGAACATTATTTCGCCGATCTTTTCAAAGGCCGTTCCGTAAGGCTGATTATCCACCCGCTGGCGGCGCTCGTTCTTTACGACATCACGCTGATTGTCCAATTTCTCCTGGGTCATCGCCTCAAGAAGGCCGCCCATACGGTCGGCCTCGAGGAAAAGCGCCAACTCCAGAAAGTTTGACGGAACCGTCTCATAGTAATACGTCCGGTCCTGATTGGTCGTGCCGTTGATACTGCCGCCGGCTTCCTGCAACGGAGTGAAATAGTCGGTATCGTAGTTCTTCGAACCCTGGAACATCATGTGTTCGAACAGGTGGGCAAACCCGGTCTTGCCGGTAACCTCGTTTTTCGAACCGACGTGGTACCAGACGTTCACCGCGACGACCGGGGTCGATCTGTCCTGATGAAAGATAACCCGCAACCCGTTGTCGAGCTTGTATTCTTTCACCTTGATCGGCGGCAGTTTTTCCGCCGATTGAGCGGTAATGTTGTTTGGCATGAGCAGCAACGTGAAAAGTAAAAAAACTAAAGCAAATCGGTAAAGCATCAAGATCTCCTCTAAAAAAAGTAAAATTGCTAAAGACAAAGGGATGACCGATCTGCGAATTCGCAAAAACAGCCATCCTCAATTGATCGGACGAAAAGGATCTAGGTGTTGGTCTTCGCCGGGGCCTCGACCTTCGCGAGTGCGGCGATCTTCTCCCGCTTTGAAACCACGACGCCGCCCGGTTTTTCGATCGTGATGGCAAAGAGTTCGGGTCCGAGGGCTTTCAATTTAGCGTCGATCGGTATGACCACCTCGCCTTCCTTATCCACGTCAAACGTTCCGCCGTCGATCGGCGTAGCCTTATCCTGCGTCTTGTCGAAGATCCACAGCTGATAGGTTTCTTTCGATTTGTCGTTGACCGGTAATCCGCGAAGCCGCATATAGCCGGCCTGCTTTTCGTCGCTCCACACCACATCGCCGCCAACGTCCTTAAGGTCTTTGACGTTGCCCGCACCGAAAGAGGCCTTGACAAGCGACGCCTGAGACGCCAGTAGCTGCGAAAGTTCCTGTTCGGGCGTCAACTTAGCAGGTGTGACGGTCGGGGTCTTTGACGGGCCTGCCACTTCGGTCGGGGTAAATCTGGTGAGCCAAATATTCGCCGCCAGGGCTATACAGGCAACGCTTGCAAACGCCCAACCCAGCCAACTCCAGGAACGCTTAGGTTCAAGGGTAAAGACCTTCTGATATTCCGGTTCTTCAGCCGGTGAGCTATCCGCGGCGGTTGAGGCAAAATACTCGTCCGCGGAGGCCAATATCCGGGCATGCAGGTGTTGGGGCAGCGGTTCATCGATCTGCAGATCGACGAGGCCGACCGCGGCGGCGGCAAGATCGAACGACTCGTCCGAACTCATTCCGGCATCGGCAAGCAACGACTCAAACGCCCGCATCTCGTCGGCATCCAATCCGAAAACCGCTTTCTGCGTGTGGAGGTCGATCAATGATTCTTGAATTTCTTTATTCATATCGACACCTCCTTTAAGCGATCCGACTTGCCGAGACCCAAATTCTCTCTTACCTGCATTAATCCACGCCGGGCGTGGGTTTTGACCGTGCCTATCGGCATTCCCGTGGCATCAGCTATTTCTTGATGCGACATACCCTGAATTATTGACAGCCGCAAAACTTGCTGCTGTTCCGGCCTCAGTTTCCTCATGGCTTCGGCCGCTTCGTTTGCTTCCACGCTCATCTGCATCGCCTTATCGGATCGCGTGAACGGTTCGAGAAGGACATCGTCCAATGAATCGGCCGAGATCCGTCTGGTCGAGTATCTGATTCGGTCGATAATGCGGCGGCGGGCGATCATTGCGATGAATGTCGTTTCAGACGCTTGTGATTCGTCAAAACGGCCGGCGTTCTTCCAGATATCAACAAATACTTCTTGCACAGCATCTTCGGCTTCGTCCGAATTTCTGAGCATTTTCCTGGCGATCGACCACACCAAACCGCCGTATTTCGTCAGACAGTCCTGAACGGCAGTTCGGTCACCCGATGCGATGCGATGTAAGATTGCTTGAGTCACTAGTTATTCGCAGTAAGCGTCTTTAATACTCTAAGCTAACCTATTTACGCTTCAAATGACAAGTCGAATTGCCGGAGCATTTCGACGTACATTACTCTTTTCGATGCTGTTAAAGAAACGGATTCAGGCAGTCGGTTAGTTGGCTGTTCGCCGGCCGCGAAACCATGAGAAAAGGTAGATGGCGAACAGCGAAAAGCTGGTGATCGCCGATAGCAGGCAAAACTGGCAAAATGCTCCGATCACGGCGCCCTGCACGTAAACAAGCCACCCCGAGAAGATGGCCATGATCGTCGCCTGAGCACCAAAGAGCCTCCAAAGATTGGAATAACCGTAGGCGGTCAGAAGCGCAAACGAAAAGGCTGCGAAATAGGCGGCCGCACCAAATGCGGCCAATGGGATACCCGCGATCTCGGCATAACCGCTCGTCAAGACCTGTTCGCAACCTTCAATTATGCTGCACGGAACCGGCTCAGCCGTGTAATGATGTGCGGTCAGATAAACCGAATCAGCAATGCCGACCAAGGCCAGGATGGCCGCCGTTGCCGGCAGCCATCCGTGGGTGTTGACCTCATCGATCAATGTTGCGTCGGGTCCGCTCACTTATTGGTGTTTTCGGCCGCAGGTTTTGCCGCCGGGGCTGACGAGGCTGCTTTTTCAAGCTCGGCGTCGATTATTCGTTTGAGGCTGTCGACTTTCATTTCGGTGAAGGGGACCGACACGCCGTTGATGTAAACCGTGGGCGTAGAATTTACGTTCAATGCCCGGCCCCGCTGAAGGTCGGCGTCCACACGTCCTTTGGCAGCGATCCCGGCAATGTCGGACTGAAGTTTTGCCAGGTCGAGACCCAATTTTTGAGCATACTCGTTCCACAGCTGTTTGTAATTCGGGTTCGAGGTCCAGTTTTGCTGGTTGGTGAACAGCTGATTCTGCATTTCCCAGAATTTGCCCTGCATACCGGCGGCCTCAGCCGTGACGGCTGCGTCATACGCCTTGTCGTGGGCAGGGATCGACAGCGGATAATTTCGGAAAATGAACCTTATCCGGCTGCCGTACGCCGATTTGATCTCGGACATTATGGGATTGGCAGCGGCACACGAACCACATTGGAAGTCTGCAAACTCCTCAACCGTAACAGATGCTGTCGGCGAGCCGGCCTGATTCGGAGGCTGAGCACCGAGTGGGGCATTTGCCGGTATCCCCGGCGTTTTTGCCGTATTTGACGTGCTGGTATTTGCCTTAGGCGGCGTTCCCTGCTTACCCGTAGTCACCAAATAGATACCGCCGCCAACCACCAGCAACAAAACGATGGCAATGATCGCGATCGGCATTCCGCTCTTTTTTTGATTCTGTTTGTTCATTGTTAATCGATCGGGTTATTTGACGGCCCTCATCTTTCTGCCGCCGTTTCGCTCTTCGTTCAAGGCATCGAGCGAGCCCAAAACCCGTTTGTAGATACCATCGGCATCGAGGCCATAATCGCCCAGCAGCCGGTTGGGGTCTCCGTGGCTGACAATTTCGTCAGGAACGCCCATTCGAACGACTTTGACCTTATCCTGAAGTCCATTCTCCTCGAGCAGCTCCATGACCGCCGAACCGAATCCGCCGGCGAGATATGCTTCTTCGACCGTAACGATGAGCGATGACTCGCGAGCTGTCGACAGAATGAGCTCGGCGTCGAGCGGCTTTACAAATCGCGCATTTACCACCGAAACGTTTACGCCCGATCTCGCAAGCTGTTCCGCGGCATTCATCGCCGGGTATACCATTGACCCGTACGCTATGACGGCGACGTCCTTGCCCTTTCGCAATACTTCGCCTTTACCGATCTCCATTAGTTTGGGCGGAGCCGACACATCGACACCGTGTCCGCTTCCGCGGGGATATCTCAGTGCCGCGGGCCCGGGGTGTTCGATCGCTGTTAACAGCATATCGCGCATCTCGGCCTCGTCCTTTGGCGCCATCAGGACTATGTTGGGATAGCTGCGAAGATAAGCGATGTCGAGCAGCCCGTGGTGCGTCGGCCCGTCAGCCCCGACTATGCCCGCACGGTCCATCGCCAAAGTAACGTTAAGGTCCTGGAGGCAAACGTCGTGGATGACCTGATCAAACCCGCGTTGCAGGAACGTCGAATAGATCGCGGCGACCGGCTTCATTCCTTCGCAGGCCATCCCGGCACAAAAGGTCACCGCATGCTGCTCGGCGATGCCGACATCGAAAGCCCTTTCGGGAAATTTCTCGAGCACCTTGTCGACACCCGTGCCGTCAGGCATGGCGGCTGTCAGAGCGATGATCTTTTCGTCCGATGCCATCAATTCACACATCGTATCGCCGAATACGGACGTGTACGACGGTGCCGCGGCCTTGCTCGACTGATATGGCAACCCGGTCTTCGGGTCAAATGGGCCTGTCGCGTGATATGCGTAGTAGTTCTTTTCCGGATTAGGAAAGCCCTTTCCTTTCGTGGTCAAAGCATGTACGATCACCGGTCCGTCATCGACCTTTTTTGCTTCTTCCAAAGCTCGAACAAGCATCGCAACGTTGTGCCCGTCAACATAGCCGATGTATTTGAAACCGAGTTCATTGACCAATGCACCGGGCAGCACCGCTGCCGCGATAGCGTCCTTAAATGATTTCGCGGCACGGCGAAGTGAGCCGCCGATCCCCGGAACGCTCTCAAGCGCGTCGCCGATCTCTTCTTTTAGGTGCTGATAACTCTGTGCCTCTTTGATCCGATTCAGATATCGGCTCAGTGCACCAACAGCCGGGGCGATCGACATCTCGTTGTCGTTCAGCAAGACTATAAGCCGCGATTTCAGGTGCCCGGCCTGGTTGATCGCTTCCATCGCCATTCCCCCGGCAAGGCTCGAATCACCTATCAGGGTACATACGTGAAAATCCTCGCCCTTCTTGTCGCGGGCGATCGCCATCCCGAGGCCGGCCGAGATCGAGGTCGAGGCATGTCCGGCGCCAAAGGTATCGTATTCTGACTCGTCGCGCCGTAAGAACCCGGAAATCCCGCCTTCCTGTTTGATGGTGTGCAGCTGATCGCGGCGGCCGGTCAGGATCTTGTGTGCGTACGCCTGATGCCCGACGTCCCAAACAAGCCGGTCCTTAGGGGTATCAAACACATAATGCATCGCAACCGCGAGTTCGACCGCGCCGAGGCTGGCACCGGTGTGTCCGCCGATACGCGAACACGTGTCGATTATGAACTGTCGAACTTCGTCGGCAACCTCTTGCAGGTCCTCTACCTTCAGCTGTCGAAGATCGGCCGGCGAATTTATCTCTGATAAAAATCTCATCTGGCTACAATGCTATAACACCTAAATTTCGCATTTTCGCCGTGCATTATGCAAATGATAACGAGCGTTCGTTGCCGAATATTCACAACGGCAGCAAGGCGGATTTACATTTCTTTACAGTCATCTGCAAAAATCTTACGACCAAACGCGGTGTCCGTACGTCAAATAAAGTGATGGCGAAAGCTAAATAAATTTTCAGAGGTAATCAAATGTCATTAAAGTTCAAATTCTTCACAGTACTTTCGATCGCAGCGGCGACTGCCGCATTCTCAGTTGCGGCGTCTGCGCAGGAAACAACCGTACCGGCCGAAAAGAAGGTCGAGAAGATCCGTAAGGTGGAAGGCCGAGCATTAGGCCAGGGCGAATTCGGACGCAAAGGGATGGCCGGCCATCGCGGCGGGCCCGGAATGCGTCGCGGCGGCGGTATGGGCCGAATGCTCCATGGCCTGGAACTTACCGATGCTCAGAAGACCCAGATCCAGTCGATCATGGCCGCCAACAAACCGTCAGCCGAGGCTCGCGAAGAAATGCGGACGCTGATGATGGCTCACCGTACCGGCACGCTGACGACCGCCCAGCAGGAGCGTTTTGAGGCCATCCGTAATCAGCGGCAAGAAAAGGGCCGTGCCGTGCACGAGCAGATCATGGGTGTTTTGACCGCCGAGCAAAAGGCGAAGATCGAAACCCGAAAGCAGGAAATGCGTCAGCGTATGGAAGAGCGTAAAGCCAACCGGGGCTTGCGTCAAACGAAACCGGTGGAAACGGTAAAAACACCGAAAACGAACTGATCGGACACCACTTTGCAATTAAAAGAGGCCGCCAACTTTGGCGGCCTCTTTTAGTTGAAGGAACCTCTGCGGCTATCCGATAAACATCTCATCATCAACATAGACGCGATCGATCTGTTTCGGAGCGGGAGCAAAAAGAACCTCAAGCCCTTTTTTGACACCCGCCATTATAGCCGCGATCTCACGAGCCGGCACGACGATCTTCTGATTAACGAACTCCGTCGTGTCCAAAACCTGCGAATGCGTGCGGTCGATCGATCGGCTTACCATTTCGACCTTGTCTTTCGCCGTGATCGCCGTTTGCCCTACCAAAACACGCAGATCAGCTACCTCTTCCTTGATCAGTTCGGTAGACTCGGCAAGGTATTTTGTCGCGGTCGAAAGGTTCGCCGATATTTCGTTAAAATGCACCGATATCTCGCGGCCCTGAACGCTGATCGCGTCCACCTTGGTAATTAACGGATCGATCCGTTCCTCGACCCGCTTGACCGTTGCGACAACGCGCTTGACCGTCATGGCGATCGCGATCAGAGCGGCGGCCATTACGATGAAGCAAATTGCGATAATGATCGAGGCGATCATCATCCAAAACTGCGGATCATTCGGATTCATAGTGTCAATTTAGCTGTTATCGTCGTCCTTAACGGGATAGCTTGCGCGTCCTTCAGTGATCGACTTTGTTTCGTTCTTACGCTTTTCCTGCGTGTAAGCGTCCTTTCCGGCTTCGATGGCCGCCGTAAACGGGTTTGCCGTTCGGGCAGCTGCAGCCTTGGCCTTTTCGGTCAGATCCTCAGCTTTTTCCTGGGCGGTCTGATAAAATTCACTTGCCTTTTCGCGCGAAACTTCGTAATACTCGCCGGCACGCTCCTGGATCTGAGCCGCGGTTTCCTTACTCTTTTCAATGCCCTTACGGGTTGCATCGGCGATATCGCCGCGAAGTTCCTGGCCGGATTTAGGGGCGAACAGAAGGGCCAATACAGCACCGATACCGCCTCCGATTATCAAATAAGATAGCTTTGTAGCAATACTGGATTCTTCCCGTTCATACTCGTGTCTCATAATTACCTCCGATAAATGTGGTTTCCGTTACAAAAATCTCAATGTGTACCGAGATTGTAACAAATATTTCGGGCTTTGAGCAAAGAATTTATTGCTCACGCCGGTACCGGCAGTCAGGCCAAAAATGCGCAAATACCGCCATTTTGTTACAATTTCAGTTTGTCTAACTGTATGGATATCGAACTGATTAGAAATTTCTCGATCATCGCTCACATTGACCACGGCAAATCTACGCTCGCGGACCGATTGCTCCAGTTGACCGGCGCCGTCGCTGAGCGAGATATGGAAGCTCAATTGTTAGACGACATGGATCTCGAACGTGAACGCGGGATCACCATCAAATCGCACGCCGTTCGACTCGATTACACGGCAAAAAACGGCAAAGATTATGTTCTAAACCTGATCGATACGCCCGGACACGTAGATTTTACGTACGAAGTATCGCGTTCGCTGTCCGCCTGCGAAGGTGCCTTGCTGATCGTCGACGCGTCGCAGGGCGTCGAGGCCCAGACGCTTGCCAATACTTACCTGGCACTGGAAAATGACCTCGAACTCGTTCCGGTACTCAACAAGATCGATCTGCCGTCCGCCGAACCCGAACGTATCAAAGAGCAGATCGAGAACATTATCGGTCTGGACGCCAGCGAAGCCGTACTGACCTCGGCAAAATCAGGCCTCGGTGTCGCAGACGTGCTCGAAGCGATTGTCGAAAAGATCCCGCCGCCAAAGGGCGACCGGAATGCACCCCTCAAAGCCCTCATATTTGATAGCTGGTATGACTCGTATCGCGGTGTCATTGTGTTGTTTCGAGTGATCGACGGAACTATAAAGAAGGGCACAAAGATCAGATTCTTTAACACCGGTCGTGAGTATCTCGTTGAGACCATCGGTGTCAATCGTCCGCGGCCGACGCCGATCGCCGAACTCGGACCGGGTGAGGTCGGTTTTGTGACCGCGTCGATAAAGACCGTCGCGGACGTGCAGATCGGAGATACGATAACGGATGCCGCTCGGCCGTCACACGAGGCTCTGCCCGGCTTCAAGGAAGTCAAGCCGATGGTCTTTGCCGGGCTTTATCCGGTTGATTCAGCCCAGTACGAGGACCTGCGTGATGCGATGGACAAGCTCCGGCTCAACGATTCCTCGTTCTTTTACGAACCTGAAAGCTCAACCGCACTCGGTTTCGGATTTCGCTGCGGCTTTCTCGGGCTGCTCCACATGGAGATAATTCAAGAGCGGCTCGAGCGAGAGTTCAATCTCGACCTGATCACGACCGCACCCGGCGTCCGTTACCGCGTCACGACTACCGACGGTGAGGTCGCCGAGATCGACAGCCCGTCGAAAATGCCCGATACCGGCCGCATTCTGAAGATCGAAGAGCCGTTCATCGAGGCGACGATCCTTACAAACGATTCATATCTCGGCGGCATTTTACCTCTGCTCGATGAAAAGCGTGGGGTACAAAAGAAATTTGAGTACATTACGACCGACCGAGTGATGCTTGTCTACGAACTGCCGCTTAACGAGATCGTTCTCGATTTCTACGATCGTCTGAAGAGCGTTTCGAAGGGATATGCTTCGCTCGATTACCACTTATCGGGATATCAGGCGAGTAAACTCGTAAAACTCGACGTGCTGGTCTCAGGCGAACCGGTCGACGCCCTCTCGGTCATCCTGCATAACGACACGGCGACGGCGAAAGGCCGCTTGTTGACCGCGAAGATGAAAGAGCTGATCCCGCGGCAGATGTTTGAGGTCGCCATCCAGGCTGCGATCGGCAACAAGGTCATCGCCCGTGAAACCGTCAAGGCGATGGGTAAGAACGTTATCGCCAAATGTTACGGCGGCGATATCTCACGCAAACGCAAACTGCTCGAAAAGCAAAAAGAGGGCAAAAAGCGGATGAAGAAAGTGGGACGCGTCGAGATACCGCAGGAAGCTTTTCTTGCCGTACTAAAAGTGAACGAGAGTTAGTTTCCCACGGTTGATCGCCTGAGACCGAGATATGGAGACGTACCGAAATATCATTGACTACCTATTCGGCGTGTATATCGACGACCGCGGCGATCTGCTGGTGATCGAGGATAGGCGGCCAACGGCGGGAATATTCATATCGATAGTCGGAATGGTAGGCATTGCTCTTTTTATCTTAATATCTTGGGCCCTAAATTTGATCGGCCTTGGCATCGATCTCTGGTCCAGTTTAGGAGCATTCGCGGGCCTCATCGCAACGTTTGCGATCTTGTTTCTCTTTAGCCTGGGCGGGACGTTTCGCGAAGTTTACATTTTTGACAAGGCAAAGGACACCTACCGATTTACCCGCCGCGGCATCTTAAAGAGCGACGTGCTCGAGGGCAGTGCCAGCCAGTTTTGCGGTGTCCGGATCGACAAGCGAAACTCTGATGACGATAGCGTCTATATGGTC
The DNA here is from genome assembly GCA_937941715.1 of uncultured Chloracidobacterium sp. Classification (GTDB taxonomy): domain Bacteria; phylum Acidobacteriota; class Blastocatellia; order Pyrinomonadales; family Pyrinomonadaceae; genus OLB17. The sequence continues at coordinate 13,678 of CALDGX010000077.1, forward strand.
ACGCTATTGCTTGACGGCATGCTGTTCGGCCAGCCAGGGACCCAAACCCTTCGCGAAGACCCGCCGATATTCAACAGTTATCACCGGGAAGCAAAGATCGCAGAGGCCATCTCGCGATTTATCGGTATCAAGTCGATCGACGAAACAGGGCAATAGTAATGTGAATTAGGCCCGGACCCTCTTCTATTGTCCGGGGCGATATCTGCGTTCGGTGCGGCCCTTAAGCTGGGCCGGGTAGAAATATACCTCGCGAAGATCGCCTGCTGCATAGCGTTCGGCCTGATCGTTAAAGTGCTTTGACTTCGGGTCACCGCTCTCGCCGCCCGCCGTCACGGCCTTTGCACGCACCTTCGGCCCAAACTCGACCACCGCGACAAAACTATTTCCGTAAGTTCCGTAAAGTCTCTTCGAACCCATATATCGACGGGCCCCGAAAGATGCCAGCGAACCGTAATTGCCGGACGTAAATCCGACCGGTATGCTCGGAGCGGCATCGCTGAACGGGTGAACGATGTCGTTCGTGAGCCGCTGAAATCGGTTTATCTCACCCCACGGCGTTTGCCACTTGCCAAAATCGGCGGTCAACTTGTCGGATGCGGCGGCCAGCGACTTGAGCAGTTGACCGGGCGATGCCCGACGGGCAATGTAGTCTTCCATCGAAAGGTCGGCCTTTCTGGCATCGGCAGCGATCACACGGACGAGGTCCTCGGCCCAAAATATCGCCAGCGATGTCGGAACCGAATCGACCGACCAGCGGCGATCCCACGCCCTGAGTGCTGCCACCTGGCCGGCAGTAGCGGCTCTCAAAGGATCGTCAGCCGCCGTTTCGTTCCACGCCTTGAACAACGAAGGAAGTGTACCGTCAAACCACGTCAAATAGCTGTCGTACGCGGCGTCGCGGAGAGTTTCGAGAGTAAAATCGCGTTTATCACGGAGCACCCGGATCGCGTGCAGACCGCGTGCGGATTCCGTTCCGTTATCGATATATCGCGGATAATCAGACTGTTTTAGACTGCTGGGCCCGGCGGCGGACCATGGCCAATTATTGCTGTTGTAAAGCCAGCCGCTTTTCGGATCGAGTAGATCCGGCGACTCAGCGATGGTGTGGAGCCCCTTGTGATCGGTCGCAGGATCCGAACCGTCGACCGGCTTTCTCCAATCAAATTTCGGGTCGCGTCGCGGCATATAGTTGACGTGAAAATAGGCTATGTGTCCGTCGCGGTCGGCGTAGATCGTTGCGTTTGAGGAGTTCGCCTGCTGCTGCTCCATTACCGACCGAAACTCTTTATAATTTTTGGCCTTGGTCCGCATATACGATTGCGTCAGGGCCGCGACAGGTTTGTTCATAAGACTCACCGTCACCCACTTGCCATTTTCTTCCCGCACGACCGGGCCGTGCTGCGAATAATAGGTTGTGAATGTGCGTTGAGCTAAACCCTTTTCGGTCTTAAACGGGATAACGATGTCGGCGGTCGCAAATGGCCTTTCTTCGGTTCCGTACTTGTAATCGTAATGGTTACCGCGTTTAACGACGGTTTCGAGATACTCGTCGATCGCGTCGGCCTCGCTCGAGGTGTGCATCCAGCCGCAATATTCATTAAAGCCCTGATAGATAAAAAACTGTCCCCACGTCGATGCACCGTAGGCATTTAGCCCCTCGCCGCTAGTCATCTGCAGTTCCGAGCGAAAAAAGAAAGACGTGTGCGGGTTGATCAGCAGGAGTGCCTTTTTGTCCTTTGTATTCGAGGGAGCGATCGCGATCCCGTTAGAGCCCAACGGCTCTTTGAAGACGTCGTCGTTAATACCGAATGAGCCATCCGGCAGTTTCGTATTTCCATAAAACGCGGCCAGATCGCGAAGGTTTATCGACTCGATATCGCCGCCGATGCTGCCCTCGGTAAAGCTGAGCGCCATCCACGGCTCAAATCGCGTCAGCACGCGCGGTTTGATCTGCGGGTGCTTGGCGAGGTAAAAGTTCAGCCCGTCGGCCCAGGCCGTCATTAGTTTTTGCAGCCAGGCGGGCGATGCGGCAAAATCACGCTTGAGAATATCCGGATTAATAAACAACTTCTGTCGGAGGTCGCTCCAGATCGCCTTTTCGCCCTCGGCCTCGGCCAGCCGCCCGAGCGAATTGAGGTAATTGACCTCGATGCGGTTAAAGTCGTCCTCAGCCTGAGCGTAGATCGCACCGAAAACCGCGTCGGCGTCGGTCTTGCCGGTAACATGTGCGATGCCCCACGTATCGCGCACGATCGAGACATTTCCCGCCTGTCGCTCCCAACGTGTAAGCTCAGCATTATTTTCCGCTGCGGCCGCGACCAGAGCAAATGCCGAGAAAAGACAAATAACTGCCAATCCATTGCGGATCGATCGAACAGTGAGATCTAGTTGTTTATCCATGCAAGCAATATAACGCTGAGAGCGGATCGACACAAAGACAGTCTTCAGTTCCGGCCTGAATATCTGAAAAGGCGCTGAATCGTGACAGATCGATACCAGTATCTCAATAGCGCAAGCAACTCTCAGAAATGTAGAATACCCAAATGGACTGGAAAATATTTGGAACCGCATTTTTAACCCTTTTTCTGGCAGAACTTGGCGATAAGACGCAGCTTGCAGTTATCACGATGACGGCCAGCACCGAGTCAAAGGTTTCCGTTTTTCTCGGCGCCGGTTTGGCGCTGATCGTAGTTACATTCTTGGGCGTATTGCTTGGAGGTGTTTTAAGTCAGTATGTGCCGACGGAGTGGCTGCAGCGGATCGTCGCGGTTGCTTTTATCGTGATCGGTGCGTTGATGTTGTTCGGCAAACTTTAAAATAAAAGTGGCGGCCGTGGGCAACGGCCGCCGAGGTGGATCCAAAACTAGTGGGCAAACTAGTTTGAGGTCCAGTCGAGTCCGGCAATATCATCACTCATCTGAATGAGCCTTACCGGGTTGTTGAACGTGTATCGTTTCGCCGATATTTCGAGCACGACGGTTTGTCCGCCTGGAATATCTTCGAATCGGTAGTAACCAAACGCCCCTGTAACTGCGGTCCTTACCGAGCCATCTTCGAGGGTCAAGGTCATCAGAACGTTCCTGATTCCGTTGCCCTCAGGCGTTGTGACGCGACCATCGACGAACAATCCGGCTGCCGAAGGAGCGAGGTTACCAAACCCTACGTCGTAGGTGTGGTTGTTTGATCCCACCGCACCGGTCGTAAGTGCAATGACCGGGTGGATACCCGCAGGCGAACCGGCCGGATTTGAAACATACGCGGCATCCGAGTCGGACGAATCATCGTCACCGAGCTGCGACGTCTGGTCCTTGACCGTCGGCGTCAATCCGAACAACGGTCCGCCCGAGTTGAAGTCGGCAAGGTTATCGACACGGACCTGATACGCGGTGTTCGGCTGCAGGCCGGTGAAGTAATACTCACCGTTTGCGTCCGTGATCTGGGCGTTAGACACCTTGGTGATCTGTACGTTGTCAATAAAGATTCGCTGATTGTTAGCATTGCCGGCCGAGTTCATAAAGCGGATAGCGGTGGCCGTCACCGGAAGAACGATCGAGCCGGAAGCCACGTAAGCGGCGTCCGTTCCGGTCGTGTATGTCGCGAGCACGACCCAGGTCGATCCATTGAAATATTCGACGGTCGCACCCTGACTGTTGCTGCGGCGATAGGTGAACGAAAGCGTCGCAGACGAAGCACCCGCAAGGCTGATCACTCGAGCGGCGCCGACGCTGGCGTTATTTAAGCGAATCGCGTTGCTGAATGCGCCGTCCAAAACCACACGGACATTTCCGGCCGTGACGTTTCCGTCATCATTAGTCTCCGTCCATGGTGTTGAACTCCAATTTGTAGAACCGGTCGTGCCATTGTAAGCGATCGCGGTGAATGTGTCGCCGTATGGCGTGGTCGTGTAGTTGACCGGTGACGATCCCTGGTACAACCGCATAGTGACGCCGGGAATACCGTTTTCGCCCGGATCCTGGACACCGTTATTGTTGTTGTCGCGCCAGAC
>CALDGX010000078.1 GCA_937941715.1 uncultured Chloracidobacterium sp.
GAAAAAGAACGAGATCACCGGCGAGACGACTATCTTTGTTTACTCAAGCGGCAAACTCGTCGCTGAATACTCGACGGTAACACCGCCCGCGAATCCGACGGTCAATTACACAACGACCGATCACTTAGGAAGCCCACGCGTCATAACCGACGCCAACGGTCAAGTCACCTCTCGACGAGATTTCCTCCCATTCGGCGAAAAGATCACGTTAAACGTCGGTGCCCGCTCAACCGCCGAACTGCCGAGCGATCTCACGTCCGCGGAATGGTCGGCGATAATGTGCGAATTGTGTTTACTATGTGAGGGGTTTCGTTTATACTGACTTCGGTTTGCCCGAATCGGCCTTTTGGGGCCGCGACGGTAGTCAGCAAACGTCAGAAGGATTTTATACGACGACTCGGTACTAACGAGATCAAGATTTTAGCGGGTCCGAGCACGATCTCTCAGAAAATGAGAAATAGGTGCTCCCCGATAAGAAAAAGCCGAGGCGGCTTTTTCCGAACAGAGATTCCTGCGTGAACTTAATTCAATACTTGTCCAATTGGGGCCAATTCCCAAGATCAAGCTATCAGTCCAAAGTGCGCGTCTATGCTCTGCCGATCGAGCTGTAAGCTCGTAGTCTGTGTCCGATCCACATCTCTGACCTTTGCGGCACCCTTCGAAACAACGGGCAAAATAGTAATCCAAATCAAGGAAAGTATTTGTTTGTATGTCAAAAGAAATGATCGTCAGCGTCAACGGACGCGAAAAGAAGATCGCCATTCTGGATAACGGAAAGGTTACCGAATTTTATATCGAACGCGGCGAGGAAAACTCGGGCGTCGTCGGAAACGTCTATAAGGGCCGTGTGATGCGGGTACTGCCCGGCATGCAGTCGGCATTTGTCGATATCGGGCTCGAACGCGATGCGTTCCTCTATGTTTCGGACTTTTTCGACGAGGACGAAGAGATCGAACGCGTCGTGATGGAAAAGAACAAAAAGGGTTCACCCGAGGATGCAAAGCGCGAGGCCAATGAGCAGATCGACCGCAGCCGCATCGAGCGTGAAAAGCAAATGGAGGCGGTCCAGGAGCTTGCCGAACCGCTTGCCGAGCCGGGCGTCGATATCGTGATCGAACCGGCCGAGGCCTCTGAGGCCGATTCTGAACGCGAACCTGAAAAGGGCCGCCGCGGCCGTGGACGCGGACGAGGCCGTGGACGCGATGATCGCGACGAACAGCCCCGCCAGGAAGAAATGCGGCCCGCCGAGCCCATCTTTGACGTCGAGTTTGACAACTCCGGCTTCGAACGCATCAGCGACGACGAGGCAAGCACGGGCGAGATGTTCAAGGACGCCTATATGCAGGAGGCGATCCAGCACAAGGTGCGGACCATCGAGTTTGATATGGAGAGCACCGAGGTCGCCGAGGTCGGTTCGCTGCTTGACGCGGTAACCGCCGGATCGAGTTCGTTCGAGCGTATCGCCGACGAAGAAGACGAGGCTCCGGCCGCCCCGGCAAAGGGCCGCGGCAAATCGAAATCGAAGCCGAAGGCAAAAGCGGC
>CALDGX010000079.1 GCA_937941715.1 uncultured Chloracidobacterium sp.
TGATCGGCCGCGAGCAGGTTAAGTACGCCCTTGCCGCTGACGGTCTGCATAAAATCTTCGAGTTTGACGGCCGGTTCGCCAAAGAACATATCGCCGCCCTGCTCGTCTATTTGCAGAAGCCCTCGTTGGATAGCTCCGACGGACGCGGTGGACACGTTGCCGTACTGCAGTGTCAGCTGATCGGCATTTTCGCCGACGAACAGCATCAACTGCTGCAGATCCTTGAGGTCGAGCAGCATCAGGCCGTTGTCGTCGGCGTACTTGAACGCGATCGACAACACGCCTTCCTGCGTGTCGTTGAGCTGGAGCAGCCGGGCAATGAGCAGCGGGCCCATCTCCGACACGGTCGCCCTGAGCGGATGGCCCTGCTTGCCGAAAACGTCCCAGACCGTCGCGGGAAACCCCTCGAACGCGGGCGTGATGCCGAGCAACTCGTTGCGGGCGTCGATCTTCGGGTTGCCGCCTCCGGCCTGCGTCACGCCGGTCAGGTCGCCCTTGATGTCGGCCATAAAGACCGGTACACCGCGTGAGCTAAACCCCTCGGCCAGCTTTTGCAGCGTTACGGTCTTGCCCGTTCCGGTCGCTCCGGTGATAACGCCGTGACGGTTGGCCATCTGCGGCATGAGAAAAAACTCGGCTTCTGTATTCTTTGCTACTAAAATAGGTTCAGTCATAAATGGTGGTCAGTGGTCAGCAATAAGTAGTCAGCAGTAAGTAGTCAGTAAAACGTAGTCAGTAGTAGGTAGTCCGTATTTTGCAGGCCGCCTTCCGGCACGTGCGATCTACTCGTTTAACACTTTTCGTATTTCCAGTTTCGGCGTTTGCCCTCCGTGAGCCACTCGATCGTGGTCGCGAGGCGTTTATCGCGGGTCGCGTCGGTCTTGGCTTCGGCGATCCACTCGGCGTATTCCCGCCGGCAACTTGGCGAAAAATTGTTAAATGTTTCGGCCGCCTTCTCGTTTTTGGCGAGTGCCTCGAGCAATACTTCCGGCATGACGGTTTCTTTCTTTTCGTGTTTCGGCTTGGTGACCTTGACGCCGTCGTCGTTGAGCTTCATCGCCTGTTTGATGAGCTTTCTCATCACGGCGTCGCTCGGCAGGTCCTTAAGCGAAGTCAACTTGCCAAAGCTGCCCATCGCGGTCTTTGTTTCCGAAAAAGCATCTGATTCCATCAGTGTTTGCTTCCAAAACCCGAAGGTGCAGTGAGCTTTGAATGCCGCAAAGCCGCACAATATGCCCTTGTATTCAAAGCTCGGCATGCTCCACTTCATGGTTTCGACCACGTCCGGGCAGGTTTCGTGGACGAGCGAGCGAAGGTGCGTCAGGATCGGCTTGGCGAAATCCTTGGACTTTTCGATATACGCGTCAACTCTTGGGTCGGTCACAGGCATAGACCTAATTCCTCCGGGCTTGTTAAGTGCACGGTATTATATACGATTTTCTTTGCGAATAACCAACTTTAATCCCGACCATTTCTCATCGACGGCACATACCTTTACATCGACCAGGCCAAGCGGAAATGCGGCCTCACGAACCGCATCCTCGGTGATCTCGGTCGGCAATTTTGCGGCCTTTTTGTACCACGAGACCCAGATCGCACCGTTCTGTTTGATGGATCTAACAGAATCTGAGAGCGTTGAGAACAGTTCGTCGCGGCTGTTTGTGAATAAATGGATCATATCGACGCCGGTGCGGGCCTTGTCCGACACCGTCACGCCCGCGGGCAGAGGCGCAACAAGATCCGCGTAGTCGGCGGGAGCGTTGATCGTCAGAACGTCAGCACCATCCTTGATCCCCAATTTCTTTGTCAGCGGCGTACCCGAATATCCCGTCGTCATAGTGCGAATTTATCACGAGCCGCCCGAATTTCAGCGCGGCCGACGCGAGCAATCTTGCCCTGCGTTATTGATTAAATGGCATATTTATTCGATAATCAATGGTTTTGATGTTACCTGGAATTTTTGTTTGTTCGCCGTTTGAAAAAACCGGATCGATAGTTCTCTGCAAGGAGCGTCAGCGGCGGTTCGGCGAAGGCAAAAAAGATTAGAAACAATATGAACGATTACGTAATTTATTTAACGCCCGCACTCGGTATCCTGGGTCTGGTGGTAATGGCATTTAAGTCGGCGTGGGTCAGCAAACAGGATGACGGCGACGAGACCATGAAGGAACTCGCCCGCCACATAGCCGACGGCGCGATGGCGTTTCTTAAGGCCGAGTGGAAGGTGCTCAGCATTTTCGTCGTGCTCACGATGATCTTCCTGACCTATTCGGGAACGATCACCTCGATCAACGGCAAGGAGATCCACTCAAGCTGGGTCATCTCGATCGCATTCCTTATCGGTGCCGTTTTTTCGGCAACGGCGGGCTATATCGGGATGAAGGTCGCGACCAAGGCCAACGTCCGCACGACGCAGGCGGCACGCTCCAGCCTGAAACAAGCGCTGAAGGTGTCTTTCACCGGCGGCACCGTTATGGGCCTCGGCGTTGCAGGCCTCGCGGTTCTCGGGCTCGGCGGATTGTTCATCATTTTTCTTTCGATGTTCGCGGGCCTCGGCGTTCACCAGATCAAGACCACGATCGAGGTGCTGACGGGCTTTTCGCTCGGAGCCGAGTCGATCGCCCTTTTCTCGCGTGTCGGCGGCGGTATCTACACCAAGGCCGCTGACGTCGGTGCCGACCTGGTCGGAAAGGTCGAGGCCGGCATCCCCGAGGATGACGTCCGCAACCCCGCCACGATCGCCGATAACGTCGGCGATAACGTCGGAGACGTTGCCGGTATGGGAGCCGACCTTTTCGGTTCGTACGTGGCGACGATCCTGGCGACGATGGTCCTCGGACAGGAGATCATTGTAAAGGACGCGTTCGGCAATATGTCGCCGATCCTTTTGCCGATGGTCATCTGCGGACTCGGAATCGTTTTCTCGATCATCGGTACTATGTTCGTTCGCATTAAGGACGACAAATCGAGCGTTCAGAACGCATTGAATATCGGAAACTGGGTCTCGATGATCCTGACGGTTGCCGCCTCATTTTTTGTTGTGCAGTGGCTGCTGCCTGACGGCCCGCTTACCTCGCGTGCGAGTACGTTCACAAAGATCGACGTCTTCTATTCGATCGTGGTCGGCACGATCGTCGGTGCGATCATGAGTATCGTGACCGAGTACTTTACCGCGATGGGCAAAAAGCCCGTGCTTTCAATCGTCCAGCAATCGTCGACCGGACACGCGACCAACATCATCGGCGGTCTCGCGGTCGGTATGAAATCGACCGTCGTTCCGATCCTGACCCTCGGTGCCGGCATTATGGCATCGTACTATTTCGCAGGTTTGTACGGTGTTGCGATCGCCGCCGCCGGAATGATGGCGACGACCGCCATGCAGCTCGCGATCGACGCTTTCGGGCCGATCGCGGATAACGCCGGCGGCATCGCCGAAATGAGCAAATTGCCGCCCGAGGTTCGTGAGCGTACCGACAATCTCGACGCGGTCGGCAACACCACCGCCGCAACCGGTAAGGGTTTTGCTATCGCATCGGCCGCTCTGACATCGCTTGCGCTGTTCGCCGCATTTGTCGGAATGGCGGGCATCGACCGTATCGATATTTACAAGGCAAACGTACTCGCCGGATTGTTCGTCGGCGGAATGATACCGTTCATCTTCTCGGCACTGTGCATACAGGCGGTCGGTAAGGCAGCGATGGAGATGGTCGAAGAAGTTCGCCGCCAGTTCCGCGAGATACCGGGCATCATGGACCACACCGGCGAACCGGAATATGAGAAGTGCGTCGCTATTTCGACCAACGCGTCGATCAAGCAGATGCTCCTGCCCGGGGCGATCGCGTTGAATGTACCTGTTCTCATCGGCTTTGTCTTCGGCCCCGAGGTTTTGGGCGGCCTGCTTGCCGGTGTGACCGTGTCGGGCGTTTTGATGGGAATCTTTCAGTCAAACGCCGGCGGTGCCTGGGACAACGCCAAAAAGTCTTTTGAAAAGGGCGTCATGATCAACGGCGAGATGTACTATAAGGGCTCTGAGCCGCACAAGGCGTCGGTCACCGGCGACACGGTCGGTGATCCGTTCAAGGATACGTCGGGCCCGTCGATGAACATCCTGATCAAGCTGATGTCCATCGTTTCGCTGGTCATCGCACCGTTCATTGCCGGCATCGGCAAGTAAAAAGACTGCGGCATTATCGATGCACGCGAACGAGCGGCGGTTCCACACAACGGGGCCGCCGCTTTTTCTGGCATATTCGCTGAAATGAGCCTATATTTAGGTCAAACGGCGATCCCGAAAAGCAATTTGCCGCCTATCGGCTGCTCAACCGTACTTTGGGGTCCGCAAGGGGAATGAAGTGGTAAAAAATACGAACGCCCTACATAGATCGTTGCTGTCAGCGTGTGTTTTCTGCATAGCCGCGGTCGGCGCATTTGCCGCCGGCGTGGCTGATCGTTCGTTCGGCACGGATGGATCGGTGGGAATGCCGATCGGGCAGCAAAGCGGATTGATCGATATCCTGTTTGTGCCGGGCGGTAAGATCGCGGCCGTA
>CALDGX010000080.1 GCA_937941715.1 uncultured Chloracidobacterium sp.
GATCGCTGAGACTATATATTCGACAAAATTCAACACGTCTTTGTGGTAAAGCACCGCCCATATAGTTCCCCAAAGAAATGTTAGGCCGAGATTTATGAGTTCGAGCCGAATGCCGCCACTAACATTTGCTATCAAGGCATTTTGTGGGAAATAGGAACCTACAAATAGCTTGACCGTGACCTCGATGAAGAACGCGTAGAAGAAAAACCGGATCGGATTGATGTAGTCGACCCGTTTGCCGGAAAGATAGCCACGGACGAAACTCCCCGGGTCCTTCAGCAATGCGAGAAGGGTCCACAGTGTCTTGGTCGCCTCGATCTTGCGTAGTTGGGTCCAGACCTCCTGAGCAAGTGATGAAAAGGTATAGCGCTGAGTCGAGGAGGCCTGGCCGCACTTCAGGCAGAATTCGCCCTTAAGCTCCTGGCCGCAATTGAGGCAGGTCAGATCGTCTACCGTCATCGGCGATCGGGCCGGGGTAATTTTGTTCTCAAGCTCGTCCAATGTTGATCGATACCTCTAGGCCGTTACCGCGTCATATTTGGCCCCGATCTCATCTGCTCGTACTGCGTTGCCCGCTGTTGAGCAAAACCCGTTTGGGGAAGCACCGAAACAACGGCCAGTGCTAACGTCGCGCAATAATATTCTTAGGTAATTTGCCGGTAATAGCATATTCGTCACACAGCTATTGTAAATTGACATTCGATCCGCCGGCCCATGCCCCCCCGGGATCGCCCTCGTTAATTTGACCTCGCGCCTATTTGGGCCATTCTATTCACTGGAGAATTGTCATAGATCTATCTTGAACGCAGCCAACGGCTGCTCTTTCAGACAATGATATTTGTCCGGGCCGACTGAACTAACCCTCAGATCCTTTCCGCCAGGCGAGTTTGGCTCTGTAATGCTGATCTGACGCCCGACGTCTCTGCCGTGTATTCTCGGCAACAGCCCGATCTTTGACCAGCCAACCGATAATGCCGGCGACGGCGCCGACCAATAGCCCGACCGGCAAAAACCAGGTCGATGTCAGTAGTCGTTGAAGTTTCGTTGGTAGTATCATGATCTATCAAACGTCGTCACCGATCTAACACCCCACGTAACCGGCGAACGAGATGCTCTTTGGCCATGTTCAACGCAGATGGCCGTAAGGCGCAGCGAAGACACGAGGACAAGGGGCCGGAGCTGTCACTGCTTGCCGATCGATCGCCTTAATTACCGTTTCACGGCATTAGTTCCGCAATTTGAAAGCTCTGCCGCTTAACCAACTGTGCTGTATTCGATATACTTTACGACCTTCTTGCCGTCTTTCTCGACAACGTGCACAACGGCTCTGACTTCCTTTTCAGTGTGCTTTTCGACCTTTTTAAAACCATGCCATATCGCTTTGCCGGTTTTGACGACCGCATGCTCAGAGACCTCATAAACTTCCTTCGTGCCATCCGCTGCCTTTAGGGCAACTTGTTTGGTCCCTTTGCCTACGTGTTTGACGGTAGTCTCGATCACGGATACGGTTCCCTGACCAAACCAATGAAGGCCCTGGATGATGTCCTCGCCGGCCACCTTCGCTGTTCGCACAACAACATGGGCTCCGATATGAACCGCGCGATCAGTCCACAATTCTGCCTCCTTGATGCCGTGCAAAGTCGTCTTCTTTGTCCACTTGAACGCCTTAACAACACCGCTTTTGGAGCGGACGTAAACAAGCTTTGCCTCGGCATCGATCTTTTCCACCGCTCCGGCGAAGGCATCCTGGGTCTTGGCCGACTGTGCGTTAGACACCGTAGGGATTGCCAATAATACGATCAGAAATATCAGGGTTTTGACACCCACCGCTGCAAATCGGTCTTTCATTCCTTTTCTTCTCCTCTTTGAAATGCTACGGCAGATCGTCTCCGCGCTTCATGTTCGAGTACGGATTTCCGCTATTCCATGTCGGCATAGACTTCGCCTGTGCAATACGGTATCCGAGTATCCCCATCATATCGGCGACGGTCTTGGCTCCGGGCCAATACCAATCTTGGTAAACGTCATCCGTTGGCTGATGATATTTGGTTTCTTCAAAAGCATTGAATCGGCGAACGAAGCCCTCTTTGGTCGCCTCAGGCGAGCCGACAAGCATTAAGGCAGGAACGCCGCGTGTAACAAATGGATAGTGGTCTGACCGTCGAAAAACCCCTTGCTCCGGTATTGGGTCTTCCATTGGATTGATCTTGTAGGCTCGAGCGACGTCATTGAACATTACTCCAAGCGACGAAAGTTCGGCTCCAAACCCGACCATGTTCCGAATCGGCCCCATTATCTCCGTCCCGATGCCGTCGAGGTTTAGGTTTGCTGCGATCTTGGTGATTTCCCACTTTGGATTCTTCGCAAAGTGATAACCACCAAGAAGACCGTATTCCTCCGCGGTGGTCGAGACGAATACCAACGAGCGTTTGGGTTTTACCTTCATCTTCGCGAACGCTTCGGCAACTGCCAGCATCTCGCCATTTCCGATAGCGTTATCTGCTGCGGCGTTATAGATCTTGCCGTTGAGTAACCCGAAGCCGTCATAGTGAGCCGTAAAGACAACGGCTTCCTCCTTTAAGACAGGGTCGGAACCTTCGATGTAGCCGA
>CALDGX010000081.1 GCA_937941715.1 uncultured Chloracidobacterium sp.
ATCGGTGCCGGTGCGCGGATGCGGATGGACTGTCCGGACAAGACGTTCGCCATACTCGAAGGCCGCGAGCGAAGCGGCGGAACATGGGACCTCTTCCGGTATCCGGGCATTCGATCCGATTCGGATATGTTCACGCTCGGCTATCGGTTCCGGCCTTGGCGTGACCCGAAGGCGATCGCTGACGGTCCCGCGATACTCGAATATATTCGCGAAACGGCAAAGGAATACGATCTCGACAAAGAGATCCGTTACGGGCATCGGGTAAAGCGTGCGGAATGGTCTTCGGCAGAGTCGCGATGGACTGTCGAGGTGGAGATCGGGAACAATTTACCGCAGAGACGCGGAGACGCGGAGACGGGAAATAATTTATTTACCTGCAATTTCCTCTATCTCTGTACCGGCTACTATGACTACGACGCCGGTTACACGCCGGACTGGCCGGGCTTTGCCGATTACAGGGGGAAACTCGTCCACCCGCAGAAATGGCCCGAGGATCTTGACTATGCCGGTAAGCGTGTTTTGGTGATCGGCAGCGGGGCGACGGCCGTCACGCTGGTCCCGGCGATGGCAGAAACGGCGGAGCATGTAACTATGCTCCAGCGGTCGCCGACCTATATCGTTACGATGCCGACACAGGATCGGATCGCTAATTTCTTTCGTGCCGTCCTTCCGGCAAAAGCCGCCTATGTCCTTGCAAGATGGAAGAATGTTTTCAGGCAGATGTTCTTTTACGAACTCTCGCGTAAATATCCGTCGGCAATGAAACGCCTGATAGCAAAAGGTGTGAAAAAGGAGATCGGTGAGGATGAAGCTCAAGCTCATTTTACGCCGACTTACAAACCGTGGGACCAGCGTCTGTGCGTCGTGCCCGACTCGGACCTTTTCAGGTCGATCCGCGAGGGCAAGGCGTCGGTCGTCAACGGCGAGATCGAAACCTTTACCGAAAGCGGCGTAAGGCTGACCAGTGGCGGCGAACTCAACGCCGACATCATTGTGACGGCGACCGGACTCGTGCTCAAGATAATGGCGGGCCTCACATTGGTGGTTGACGGCAAAACGGTCGATCTCTCAAAGGTGATGGCCTATAAGGGGATGATGTACAGCGACGTACCGAATCTGGCTCAGGCCTTTGGCTACACGAATGCCTCCTGGACGCTCAAATGCGATCTGACCAGCGAGTATGTCTGCCGCCTTATCAAATATATGGACGAAAACGGCTTTGATCACTGCGTACCGCGACGGTCAGACCCGTCGGTCCTGCCGGAACCGGTGCTCGACTTTAACTCGGGCTACGTGCTGCGTGCGCTTGACCAGTTGCCGAGCCAGGGCTCAAAACACCCCTGGCGGCTCCATCAAAACTACGTCAAAGACCTTTCAATGCTCCGCTACGGACGCATAGCCGACGGCACGATGGAATTCAACAAACGGAGCGGCGGATAGCGATATTGATCTCGGCAACGTGCTAAAATGGCGTTTTGGGCAGCGTATGAAGATTTTTCACGGGACCGAAAATGCCAATATCGTCAGGCCGACCGTTTTGACACTCGGGGTTTTTGACGGCCTCCATCTCGGGCATCAGCAGATAATGTACAAGGTCGTCGAACGTGCTGCCGCGATCGACGCCGTGCCGACGGCTATCACATTTGACCCGCATCCGCGGGCGGTCCTCCACCCCGATTCGGCACCGCCGCTGCTGCAGACGCTCGATCAGCGTTTGGCCAATCTTGAGGTGCTCGGCATCAAACAGACGATCCTCATTCCGTTCACGCGTGAGTTTGCCGGCCAACCGGCCGAAGACTTTCTAACTGACATCGTTCACGAGCGGCTGCAGGCCCGCGAGGTCTATCTCGGCAAAGGCTTTGCCTTCGGCAAGAACCGCGGCGGCAATATCGCCCTTTTGCGAACAATGAGTCATCAGTTGGGGTTTACCGCTGACGAGGTCGATGAGGTTCAGCTTCGCGGTCAACGGATAAGTTCGTCACAGATCCGCCGGCTGCTGGGCGACGGCCGCGTCAACCTTGCCCGCCGCATGCTCGGCCGTCCCTATGGCGTCGAGGGCGTCGTTATTCACGGCAACCATCGCGGGCGGACGATCGGATTTCCGACCGCAAACCTCAAACCTCAAAATCGCGTGATCCCGAAATACGGCGTTTACGCGACCGCGACGCTTATCGACGGCATCTGGCGCCGCAGCATCACCAATATTGGTGTTCGGCCGACATTTGAATCCGATTCCGAGCCATCTATCGAAACGCATATATTCGACTTTGACGGCGATCTCTACGGAGATGTCCTCAGAGTGCGGTTTTTGCGTCGTATCCGTGATGAACGAAAATTCAGCGGCATTGACGAGCTAAAAGCTCAGATCGAGATCGACTCGGGGCGTGCCAGGAACTATTTCGGTCACATCGGCGTAAGGAATTTGCTCGAGGTTCTATGAAGGTCGTGGAATTGACGCCAATGATCTGGACCGAGGACCTCGACGGCACGGTCGGGTTTTATCGCGAAGTGCTCGGCTTTGACTGTGTTGAGCGAAATGATAAGTGGGGTTGGGCCTCGCTCTCGATCGACGGCGTCGGCATCATGGCCGCGAGGCCAAATGCCCATATGCCCTATGACAAGATCGGTTTTACGGGCAGTTTTTACTTTCGCACCGACGATGTTGACGCGATGTGGGCCAAGATCAATGGCAAAGCCCGGATCTGTTACGGCATCGAAGAATTTCCCTGGGGGATGCGCGAATTTGCCGTATATGACAACAATGGCTACATTTTGCAGTTTGGGCAGCCATTAGCAGATCAAAATGAGTAATCTAGGCATTGACGCCGGAACATCGATCAAGGAACGTGCAGCCGCGGCCAACGGCAATGGCCGGCCGCATTTTGTTTCGACCGGCGACCTGGCGATCGCCAAGCTCGTGACCAACAAGCAGCTGATCGCCGAAGAGAAGTTCCTGCAAAAGAAAGAGGCCGAGGTCGAGAGCGTCTATCACGGCTGGCGTGGTTACTGGCGATTGTTCCAGATCTCGAGGGTCATTGTGATGCTCGCGGTGTACCTGTATCTCGATCAGTTTGATATGCACCGTGCTCAGCAGGTGCGTCATAAAAAACACCGGATGAAAACGGCGTCGCGATTGACGCGCCTTGCCGTTTACGGCGAGAGGCTGTATTCCGTTCGGCTGTGGCTGACTCATCAATTGACGGCCCTGGCCCGCCGTTTCGTGCTCGGGAGCAATACGAATCGCGAGCAAAATCAGGAGAAGCAGGCCGTTTGGTTAAAAGAAAAGCTGATCAGCCTCGGGCCCACTTTCATCAAGATCGGCCAGTCGATGGGTACGCGGGCGGACCTTTTGCCGCTGCCTTTCGTCAAGGAACTCGGAACGCTCGTCGACAGCGTCCCGCCGTTTCCGAACGAGATCGCTTTTGCCCGTATCGAGCACGAACTCGGCTGCAAGATCAACGAGATGTACGCCGAGTTTGAACTCGAGCCGGTTGCCGCCGCTTCGCTCGGCCAGGTTTATCGCGCACGTCTGCACAGCGGCGAGGAGGTCGCCGTCAAAGTTCAGCGGCCCAATCTCGATGCGACCATCAAGGGTGACCTCGTCATTCTCAAAAAAGTGGCGAAGTTTGCCGAGCGCTTTCCGCAGCTTAATGAAAATGCCGACTGGGCCGGAATGCTTCGCGAGTTTGACGTCACCGTCCACGAGGAAATGGACTATGCCGCTGAGGGACAGAACGCCGAGCGGTTCCGCGTCAATTTCAAGAATTGGAGCGACATTCACGTACCCGCCATTTACTGGAACGCGACAACGTCGAAAGTGATGACGATGGAGTTTATTCACGGCTCCAAGGTGACTGACGTCGATCAACTGATCGCCCGAAACGTCTCGCCTGAAAAGGTGAACCGGTTGCTGATCAAGACTTACCTCAAACAGCTCCTTGAGGATGGCTTTTTTCACGCCGACCCGCACCCCGGCAACCTGTTAGTGATGCCCGACGGACGGATCGCTTTTTTTGATTTCGGGATGGTCGGCCGTATCTCGCCTGAACTCCAGTCCAAAATGATCGACGCCTTTTTTCACGTCGTCAGCAAGGATGCGGGCGGCATTGCCGAAGACCTTATCGCGCTCGACTTTCTCAAGCCCGGGACAAACCGGAACGTCGTCAAGCCGGTCGTCGAAAAGATGTTCGAGTTTCATCTTAACCGCAAGCTCAAGGATGTCAATTTCAAGGAGCTGACCTACGATCTGGCGGACGTCATGTATGATTATCCGTTCCGTTTGCCGTCAAACTTTACCTACATAATGCGTGCATTGATGACGCTCGAGGGCATCGGGATCATCACCGATCCCGAATTCAATTTCTTCGAGACGGCAAAGCCGTACGCCAAGGAATTTATGCTTCGCCGCGAAGGCGCCGATTTCCGCAAGGCTTTTGTAGATAAGATCATGGGCCGCGACGAGGGCGGCAAGATCGACTGGGACCGAACATGGAAACTCGCCAAAATGGCGTTTAAGACGGTCATGAATCCCGGAAACTGACGACCCCGGGCCCGCTGTAATCGATGCCCGAAGATACTGGAATACTTGAGAGTCCGTCGATCGCCCGTGCCCGAAAGCTGGTTTTGGCGCATGGCTGGAACTCTACCGCCTTCCAGATCGTTAACCCGGGCATTCGTCAATGGTTTCCGCCCGAGGGCGACGCGGTGGTCGGTTACGTAACTGCCAACAAGATGCGCATCGTCGTCGGAGCACCGGTCTGTACATTGGAGCGGCTGCCCAAGGTTGCGGGCGATTTTGAACGCGAAGCACGCGAGGCTGGCGAACGCGTCTGCTACTTTGCGGCTGAGGAACGGCTTGACTCGATCTATGCCGACTCGGCAGATCATACAAGGTTTCTTCTTGGAGCCCAGCCGGTGTGGCGCCTCCGCGTTTGGGAACATCTCGTCCGGAGCCACAGATCGCTCAGAGCCCAATTGAATCGGGCGCGAAACAAGGGCGTAACCGTATCGGAATGGCCGATCGAGCGGGCGACCTGCGATCCGGAACTGAATGCCTGTCTCCATACGTGGCTTGGATCAAAAGGGTTACCGCCACTGCATTTCATGGTCGAATCGGACACGCTTGCCCGGCTTGAAGGACGGCGAGTATTTGTCGCCGACGGCGGCGGCGGCGTTCAGGGCTTTGTTGTGTTGTCACCCGTCCCGACAAGGAATGGTTGGCTTTTCGAGCAATTCCCGCATCGTCCGGGAGCTCCGAACGGGACGGTCGAACTTATGATCGATACCGCCATGCGGACCCTTGCCGCCGATGGGCACGAATACGCGACGCTGGGCCTGTCACCTCTCTCGACGCGGGCCGACGTCGGGCCATTTCGAGATCCGATCTGGCTCATGCTGTTGTTGTCCTGGCTCCGGAGACATGGCCGGCGATTTTATAATTTTGACGGCCTCGACGCTTTCAAGGCAAAACTGAGGCCTGACCGATGGGAGCCGGTATTTGCCGTTTCGACGGAACCTCAGGTATCATTCAGGACGCTTTACGCGATCACATCTGCATTCGGCGGCAACAGTCCCCTTCGGCTGCTTGGCGGGGGCCTAACGCGGGCCGCTGCAGCCGAACTTCGATGGCTTAGGCAGCGGTTTTCGCAGTGAATTAGTAGACTGGGTCACCTCCAAATTGCGAAGTGTCGGGATAAAGACAATTGTGGTGTTTTCACCGCTCTTCCAAGCCTGTCCTCAGGCTCAAATTATGAAAATCAATGCCGGATCCGCGATCGAGATCCATCATCTGAAGCAGGATTTTGCCATTGAAGAACTCGATTGCGCGTCGTGGGCACGCGGACAGTCGGTCGCCGTGACAAACTACTGGTCCGGCGAACCGTCTCCCGCTAGCAGGCACTTCGCCGCGTGTCTCCTTTGGTCGAACGAAGGACTTTATGTTCGATTTGAGGCAAATCAGGCCGAACCGTTGGTGGTCAGCGACAAACCCGACGTCAAACGAAAGATGAATGGCCTCTGGGACCGCGACGTCTGCGAGATATTTATCGCACCTGACCGTGGGGTTGCAAACCGCTATTTTGAGTTTGAGATCGCTCCGACCGGCGAATGGATCGATATCGGGATCGAGGTCACTTCTGAACGCAGGCTTAGCGATTTTGACTATGAGTCCAAAATGGAATCTGCCGCGAGGATCGATGACGGACGAGTTCTGATGGCGGTCAAAATACCCTGGCCTGCGTTCGGCAAAACGCCATGTTCGGGCGACGTTTGGCTCGGCAACATCTTTCGATGCGTGGGCAGCGGTGAAACGCGAGGCTATCTGTCGTGGCAGGCGACCGCTACGGCGATACCCAATTTTCACGTCCCGGACAAATTCGGCGAATTCAAGTTTGTCGACTGACCTTTAGGCGGCGATCAGCTTTTCATATACGATAAACGTCCCGAGACCGACGCTGAACAGCCCCGCACACCATCTTATCCCCTTGTTCATAAGGTCAAAACGACCTGCTGTAAAGTGCAGCGGAAGGCCAAGCAAAAAGCTCATCATCATCATTCCGCCGATCGAACCGACGCCGAAAACGACGATATAAGCGAGAGCGACCAGCGGCGACGGTATCAAAGGCAATATGATAAACATCAGTGCACCGCTGCCGGCCAGGCCGTGGACCATGCCGACAATGACCGACCGCGGGCCGAACCGGTGGTGCGATACCTCGGAGCCCTCATCAATGTGTGTATGAATGTGGGTGTGCCGATGTCCGCCATGTTCGTGGGCGTGAGCGTGGATCTTGTTGCTCGAGAGTATCTTGCGAATGGCGTTGATGCCCAGAATAACGAGCATGACGCCGACCACGCTTTCGAGCTTTGCCTCGAGCGACTCTGAGATCTGCAGTTTAAGCAAAATGACGACGAGCCCGACAGCAAATAGTGCGATAGTGTGTCCGACACCCCACAGTCCGCCGACGATCGACGCCGACATCAGCCCTTTTTTCTCGCTGACGATCGTCGAGACAGCCGCCAGGTGGTCGGCCTCGGTCGCGTGGCGAAGGCCCAGGACAAATCCAAGTAACAGTATCGAATAAGTTGTAAGTTCCGGGGTGATCTCCATTTTTCACTAAACCGTCATTCCGCCGTCGACGGCGATCGTCTGCCCCGTCACATAGCTTGACGCGTCTGAGGCCAAAAATACGGTTACGCCATTGAGTTCGCCGGCGTTACCGACACGCGGGATGACGTTATTCTCTTGTATCGCGCGTTCGTAAATGTCGATCACGGCATCAGCCAGCCGCGAATGAAAAAAACCGGGGGCGATAGCGTTGACGCGAATTCCCTGCCGGCCCCAGCTCGCGGCCAGCTCACGCGTCAGGCCGATCAGTCCGGCCTTGCTGGCGACATATCCGGCGTAGAACGGCCCGTTTGCCGATGAGGTCAGTCCGGCGATCGACGCGATGTTGATGATCGACCCGCTCTTTTGCTTAAGCATCTGACGTCCGGCTGCCTGAGCGAACAGAAAGCAGCCGGTCAGGTTAACATCCAGCACCTTTTGCCATTGATCGAGCGGCATTTCCTCAGGCATCGCTCCCCACGAGATACCGGCGTTATTGACCAGTATGTCGACCGTGCCGAACCGCGTTACCGCCTCATCGACTATGGTCTGTACGTCGTTCGGTTTTGACACATCGCACGTTCGCCCGTCTACGTTAAAGCCCCTGGCCGTAAATTCGGCCACCGTTTCATTCAGCCATTCGGCACGCCGCGCGCACAGCATCAGGTTGGCTCCCGCTTCGGCGAGCGCCTCGGCCATTTCTTTACCGATACCGCGGGAACCGCCGGTCACGATCGCTGTCTTGCCGGTCAGGTCGAATAGTTCCTTTACGTTCTTGCTCATCGTTTTCGTCGTCCGAATAGGATATCACGGCGGGTGGCCAATACCATCGCCGGCGAGGTGCGGTTTGCGGTCGGGCGAGCGGATGCGGTTTAATTGAGCTTATGGCGAAGACACAAAAGGAACTCGCATTTTTGCGGGATCTGTACATTACCGAGGAATGGACCAAACGCTTTACGGACCTCGTCGACAAACATCTGGACCTCCGCGACTCGGAAAATATGCTGTACCTCAATGCGGGGACTGGTTTTCACGCGATGGCGGTCGATGAGCGTTTTGGCGAAAAGACCGATATTTTCGCCACCTGTGAGAACGAGGATATGTTGTCGATAGCCCGTGACAAGGCGGCAGCGATCAGCTCTAAGGTCGATTTTTCGACGATCAGATTTGAGGATGATGCGTTTGACGCGGTATTGGCAGACGCAACTTTTGCCGACCCGGCCGCGATCGGCGGCGTGATCGAAGACACGGCACGGGTCGCCCGCACGGGCGGTGACGTTGCCCTGTTCCTGCCGACCGCGGGCAGTTTTGGCGAGATATTCTCTTTGCTTTGGGAGGCGATGTATAACGAGGATCTGCTCGAATACGGGCCGCTCGTCGAGCGGCTGATCTCCGGGCTGCCGACCATATCTCACCTTGAAACACTCGCCGCCGATGCCGGCATGGTCAACGTCAATACCGAATCGGCGATTGAGGCGTTCGAGTTCGATAACGGAGCTGATTTTATTGCCGCGCCGCTGGTTAGCGACTTTCTGATGCCGGTGTGGCTCTCGCCGTTGAACGAGAGCGAAAGGGAACGGGTCCTGGCGAGACTCGCCCAAAATATTGACTCCGAGGACGGCAAACTTTCCTTCAGATTTACCGTGAAGGCGACGCTTTTGTCAGGCGAGAAGGATTAGTTGGCGGCCGGGCCTGCCCTTTTGCCTCGACGTCGGCGCCGTTGACAGAGTCTTAGGCCTGTTTGGCCTCGGCGCGTTTACGCATCTCTTCCATCAGATCCTCGTCGCTCATCTGATTGATCTGCGGAGCGGCGGCGTTCGAGAGCTTTTGCTGTTCGGCCCGTTCTTCTTCCTCTGCCTCACGCATGCCTTCCTTAAACGCCTTTCGCGATTGGCCGAGCGACTTGGCCAATTGCGGCAGACGAGTTGCTCCGAAAAGCAGGAAAAGCACCGCGACTATCAGGATAATTTCAGTTGTTCCAAAGTTCATACTATTAAATGCGACGATCTTTCGACCGGATCGGATCTCACACGGGTCAGTGGACGCAAATCACATAATACAGCTATTTACGTCAACATTCACCATAAATTCTCAGTGCCGCGACTTAAATCGGTCCGTCGCCTCGACAAGTGCCGAAATAATGCCCTTTTCCGAGACCGAATGGCCGGCGTCAGGTACAACTATCAACTCGGCCTCGGGAAACGCAAGATGCAGGTCCCATGCCGACGTGATCGGACACACGACGTCGTAACGGCCCTGCACTATCACGGTCGGGATATGGCGTATCTTGCCGACATTTTCGAGCAGGTAGTTATCAGTCGGAAAGAACGAATTATTTACGAAATAGTGGCATTCGATACGGGCCAGGCTGAGCGCCTCATGTGCGCCTTCCCAGTGGTCCATTAGGTCTTTGTCAGGATACAGCTTTGACGTCGAGCCTTCCCAGACACTCCATGCGCGTGCAGCCGAGAGGCGGGTTTCTTCGTCATCGCTGGTCAGGCGTTTGTGGTAGGCGGCAATAAAATCGCCGCGTTCGGCCTCGGGGATCTCGTCGCGGTACCGCGCCCAGTAATCCGGGAATATCTCGGAAGCACCATACTGGTAGAACCAGTCGAGTTCCTTGCGGCGCGTCAGGAAAATGCCGCGCAGGAACAATCCCAAACACCTTTCCGGATGTGTAACGGCGTACGCGAGGCTAAGCGTACTGCCCCACGACCCGCCGAATACATACCACTTATCGATGCCGAACTTGGTACGCAGCTTTTCCATATCCGCGATCAGATCCCACGTCGTATTCTCACGCAGGTCGGCGTGCGGCGTTGATCGGCCGGCACCGCGTTGGTCAAACAGTATCACGTGATAGACCGCCGGATCGAAAAACTGCCGATACATCGGTATCAGACCGCCGCCCGGCCCACCGTGCAGGAACACGACCGGAATGCCGTTCGGATTGCCCACGCGTTCGTAATAGATCGTATGGATATCAGAAACGACATACATACCTGAATCAAATGGTTCGATCTCGGGGTAAAGTGTTGCCATATGTTGATAATACGCCCTGTCACGCTGTTACCTCAAACCGTACGCGAGGGCGGATCGAGAAACTTATCATACCAGAGCTGAAAGACCAGCAGTGTCCAGAGCTGTTTGTGGTGCGACGCACGGCCGGTCTCGTGCTCGCTGATCAGACGCGCCACGTACCCGGGTTCAAACAGCCCCTGCGACCTGAGTCGTTCCGGGGCGAGCAGGTCGTGCATAAGCGGATTGAGCCGGCCCTTGAGCCACTCGGCGACCGGTATTCCGAAGCCCTTTTTCGGCCGTGCCAGTATCTCACCGGGCAACATGCTCTCGACAGCCCTTTTTAGAATGAACTTGCCGTTCTTACCGCTCAGCTTGTATTCGAGCGGTAAGCCGGCGGCAAACTGAGCGACGCGCGGATCGAGGAAAGGTGCCCGCGTCTCGAGGCTGACGGCCATCGCGGCCCGGTCCACCTTGGTCAGGATGTCCTCGGCCATATAGTAATTTATGTCGAGAAACTGCATCTGCTCGATCTCGTCAGCCGCGTCGCAAAGGCTGAGCATCTCCCTTGGTCCGCGGTAAATATCTCCGTCTGCGGCGTCAAGAACGCCGGGCGTCAGCAGCTGCCGCTGCTCGTCGAGCGAAAACGAACCGAACCACGAGTGATGGCGCTCGACCGTTTCGAGATTTGCCGCTCGGACAAAGCGTTTTGCCTTGTAGTCAAAGGACATATTCTTGGTCGAGACCGGCAATCGTCTCACAACCGGCTCGATCAAGCCGGCCCGCAGAAATTGCGGTATCGCGGTGTATGTCCGTGCCACCTTATGGGCGTAATACATCGGATATCCGGCAAAGATCTCGTCGCCGCCGTCACCTCCGAGGGCGACCGTCACGTGCTTTCGGACAAATTTAGACAGCAGCAGCGTCGGTATCAGCGACCCGTCGGAGAGCGGTTCGTCGAGCCACGAGCCGATCTCGCTGATCAGGTCGCCGGCCGTCGAGGCACTCAGTTTTTCCTCGTAATGCTCGGTGTCGAGGTGCCGTGCGACCATCCGTGCGTATTTCGACTCGTCAAACGAATCTTCCTCAAATCCAATGGAGAACGTCTTGACCCTTTCGGTCGAATGTCGGACGGCGAGTGCGGCTACCGTTGATGAGTCGATGCCGCCCGAGAGCAGGATGCCCAGCGGAACGTCCGAAACGAGCCTCATCCTGACAGCATCCGAAAGCAGTTCGTTGAGTTCCGCGGCCGCGCGTTCGAGCGACGGTGTGCCGCCCTTCTTTGTAAAGGTTTGGTTCCAATAGCGCCGGATAGCGATCTCGCCGTTCTCGACCGTCATTATGTGTGCGGCCGGCAGTTTGCTTATGCCTCTATATATCGAGTTCGGCGCCGGGACGTAGTCATACGACAAATACTGGCGTAGGGCGTCGAGGTCGAGCTCCGGTTTGACCGCCGGATGAGCAAGCAGTGCTTTCGGCTCGGACGCCCAGAGCAGTTTGCCGCCGAACGTCCCATAATAGAGCGGCTTTTCGCCAAAGCGGTCGCGGGCAATGATCAGCTTTTTTCGCCGCGTGTCCCACAACGAGAACGCGTACATCCCGTTGAGGTGATCCACAAGGTCCTCGCCGTACTCTTCGTAGAGGTGCGGCAGTATCTCGGTGTCCGATCTGGTGATGAACTTGTGCCCGCGTTTTTCGAGGTCCGCGCGAACTTCGCGATAGTTATACAATTCGCCGTTCATCATCACGATGACGGACTTGTCCTCGCTAAATACCGGTTGGTCGCCCGTTTGCAGATCGATGATCGACAGCCGCCGCATCCCCAGGGCGGCCGTATCGTCCAGCCATAATCCCTCAGAATTGGGCCCGCGATGCAGGATCGTCTCGCACATCAAATGCAGAACCGCCTCGGTGTGGTCCCTTGAGTCAGATTGTTTAAGGTTGATCCAACCGGCGATTCCGCACATATTGAGACAAATAAGCCGCAAATCAAGGCCGACAGCAACAGACGCAGGGATCAGCTAATATCGCTTCGGACCTGCGCCTGATTGCGGGCTAGTTCTTAAATCCGATCTTCTCCCGTACGGCGTAGATCGCCTTGTCCTGAGATTCGTGATATGTACGCACGAGCAGCTCGGCAAGCAGGCCCATCAGGAAGAACTGCACCGAGATCGCGAGCATTACGACCGTTATGATCGGCAGCGGTGTAAGTATAAAGGACGTACCGTAGCCAAACTTCAGCACCAGAGCCCATATACCGGCGATCATCGAGATAAAGAAGGCGAGCATGCCGAACGCACCGAAAACGTACAGCGGCTTGGTGTGATATTCGGCCATGAATTTGATCGTGATCAGATCAAATATGACCTTGACGGTACGCGAAATGCCGTACTTTGACTTGCCCATAGTTCGAGCGTGGTGATCGACCGGGATCTCAGTCACGCGGGCGCCGGCCCAACTGGCGTAGATCGGTATGAAGCGATGCATTTCGCCGTACAGCCTGACGTCCTGTATAACGTCGCGGCGATAGGCCTTGAGCGAGCACCCGTAATCGTGCAGGGGCACATCACCTATCCACGAAATGATCTTGTTGGCGATCTGCGACGGTATCTTACGCGAGATCAGCTTGTCCTGCCGATCCTTGCGCCAGCCCGACACGACGTCGTAACCCTCGTCGAGCTTGTCAAGCAAACGGCTGATGTCGGCCGGGTCGTTCTGCAGGTCGGCGTCCATCGGGATCAGAATATCGCCCCTGGCGGCGTCGATGCCGGCGGACATTGCGGCGGTCTGGCCGTAATTGCGTCGCAAGCTTATCACGCGAACGCGATCGTCTTCGTCGGCCAGATCTCTCAAAACCTTTAGCGAATTATCGGTCGACCCGTCGTCGACATATATGACCTCGGCCGTTTTTCCGAGTGCGTCGAGTGCCGCGGCGATCTTGGCATGCATCGGCCGCAGATTGTCCTCCTCGTCCAGAACGGGGAGAAATAGGGACAGCTCCGGGGCATCTGCTTGTTTATCTTTCTGGTTAGCTTCCATCGGTTCAAGAACTATGAACCTTTTAATTTACACTTTTCGGCGAGAAAGTGCAGTGTTTCAGATCGCGTCGATCGTGGCTCGTACCCTTTCAGCATCGGTCACCGCACGCAAATATTCCGGCGGACGCAGCGTTCCGCCCATAAAGACCCTTTCGTTGCGGTGCAGCATACCGCTGCCAACTTCGCCAAAGGCCGTGAAATGGGCCTCCTTTGCCTTTGTGGCGGTGATCACCTTATGAATATTTCGTTCGTTAAGATTGCCGCAGGCCATGATCGTGATGCGGTCGCCGGCGTAGCTGACGAGTTCGGCAAGCAGATCGAGGCCCTCGACGGCGGTTGATTCCTGGCCCGACGTCAGAATGCGGTCAACACCGAGCTCGGCGAGTTGGTCAACGGCCCGGTGAGCGTCGCGGCAAACATCAAATGCCCGGTGGAAAGTTACAGCCATCGGCCGTGCAAGCCGGGTCAATTCGCCCGTGCGTGCGGCGTCGATGTCGCCGTTGGCGTCGAGAATACCGATCACCACGCCGTCGACGCCTAATCGCTTGGCCGTCGCGATGTCGCGCCTCATGATGTCAAACTCAGTTTCTGAATACAGAAAATCACCGCCGCGAGGGCGTATAATGACGTGGAGTTTGATGCTCAGCAGCTCGCGGGCGGCCTCAATGGCCCCGTAACTCGGTGTCGTGCCGCCTTCCATCAAGTTGTCGCAAAGTTCGACCCTCTGAGCCCCACCGACCTGAGCCGCAACCGCGGACTCGACCGAATCGACACATATCTCGACTGCAATCTCATTCACTCGGGCTTCCTCGCGACCACCACGATCGACACACCGATCGGGAAATCAAAATTCTTGAGCCAGAACCTCTCAGCCGAAAAGAGCTTGCCGAACAGTCCGTTGAGTGCCGACACGTTGATGTTATTTTCGCTTTCGGGCTTGATGCCGGTTATCTTCATCAATGTCCGGCCGGCGAGGATCGGAGTAAAAAATGTCCAGTTTGCGTACGTCGCACGCTCGACGATGTATCCCGCCTTTTCAATACGTCCGACGATCTGCTTTCGCGTGTAGCGGATACGGTGATGTGAAATGTCATCCTGCACGCCCCACAGCCACATAAATGCCGGGACGAAGAAAAGCGAATAACCGCCGCCTTTTGTGACGCGGAACATCTCTCTTAGGCCCGCGACGTCGTCATCGAGGTGCTCGATCACGTCGAGTGCGGTCGTCAGGTCAAACGATTCGTCGGCGAAGGGCAATGCCTCGGCTAGGCCTTTTTGCACCTTCAGGCCCTTTTGGCGGCAAAACTCAAGTGCGTCGTCCGAAACATCGACGCCCTCAGCCTCGCCGAACTGCGACAGCATTTCGATATTCGCACCGGTGCCGCAGCCGACATCAAGAATGTTGATCTTTTCGCTTTTTCCGTTGATCCTGGACAGGATCTGCCGAAGAAAACCCTCGAGGATGGCGCGCCGGCCTACGAACCACCAGTGCGAGCCCTCGACCTCGTCCATGATGGCGTATGTGTGCTGCTGCATCTCTTGGGGCAATGCTGCGTTCATGGTTCTATTTTGCCACAGTACGGCCGCTAAATACGCAGCCCGAGCATCTCACTCGCCAATCGGCCCTGAACGCCGTTGAGTTCGAGTCCGTAACTTTCGCGGAGGCGCCGGATTATCCCGTCGTCACTGACCGCACACTTGCCGCCTTCCTGACAGAGGATCATAAGCTGGAGCCCTTCGTCGAGATACTCTTTGCGGTCTATACAGATCATATAGTCACCGGCGGTCTTATGGGCTTCCCATTCCAGTTCGTAGAGCGTCGGGTTAAATACGCTGAGTGGATTGACGTCGGCATTTGAAAGGCTCTCGATCGTCTGGGCAAAATCATATGCGTGGCGCCCTTCGTGGACAAATGTGCCCTCGCATCCGCGTTGGCCGCCCGTGTCGATCGTCTCGTTGGCTATCGCGATATAGATCTCGCCCAGTGCCTCGCGGAGGCTGAGGCGCTCGTCGGACATTCGCTCATTGGTCCGCCGCTCGTCGATGATACCCGTGATGCCTGAGGCATTGATCTCATTGACCGACCGCACGCGGACAAGCATATCCGACTCGAGTATCTCGTTCATCATATGCTTATGAAAATCATTGCCGTTCGCAATGATCGCGGCGATCGCGTCCTCGACCGACTTGCGGTACTTCTTTTCGATACCTTTATCAAATTTCATAAAATTTCGATCCTGCGGACATTCGCAGATCAAACCGATATGAGGTGCTCCCGGGACCAGGGTGAGCCGCGACTACCATTGTTGATCGGCGATTCAAACCACCTTTCCAAATCCGCACCAGCTATTCTGGTTGTGCCACGTGATCTCGACGTCCT
>CALDGX010000082.1 GCA_937941715.1 uncultured Chloracidobacterium sp.
GGCGGTTCTGACTTGGCAGCCGCCGGGCCCTCTAGCAGCGCATTGCCGTCGTCGAGACAATACAGCAAGGTATCGTCGTAATAGTCCCGCCTGCATTCAGGGCATCGTTTCATAAAAATCTATACGCCAAAGCCGGCGCGCCCGAGCATTTCATCAAAACGCCGTTCAGAACGAAGCACATCGAATTTAGGATCGACCCTCATAAATGGCACCCAAGTCACACGCTCGTCGCAGGCATTGGCCAGCCAATTGAAGGCATTTTCGTGATCGCCGAGTCCGGCGTATATGTGTGCGTAATTGATGGCGGGAGAATAACCCTGACCGGACAGTTCCGTGAATTTGTCCAGGACCTGCACCGCCTTTTCCCGATCGCCCGACCTCGCGTAAACGTATCCTAAAACCGACAAAGCCTGAGGGTCCATAGCGTCCGATGCAAGTTTCTCGATCGTCGTGACGGCCGAGACCATGTCCCCTTTTTGCACGTATGCTTCGGCAAGAAAGGCGATGGCCACCGGGTAGTTCGGGTGCAACTCCAGGACATCCTCGAACTGCGCGATCGCCCTGTCCGTCTGGCCGGACCAATAAAGGACGACGCCAATCGCGTTTATATTGGGAGCAGAAAGCGGGTCTACCTCTCTTGCACGGTTCAGTTCCCCGAGGCTCTCGTCGAAACGCCCCATCAAGCCAAGGAACCATCCGTACCACATATGGACGGACGCATTGCCCGGATTGATCGCAACAGCACGTTTGAATTCAGCCTCGGCCCCCGCGTAATCCCAGTCGAAGTACATTTTTATGAGAGCGAGCGAATTGTGAGCTTCGGCGAGTCCGTCGTCCAGTTTCAGTGCCCGCTCAGCAGCCTCCCTGGCCCTGGGGCCCGGGTCCGCAACCGAGAACGAGAAGAAAGACAGCTCCGTGAAAGAATCTGCCAGAGCGGCGTAGGCAGACGCGTAATTTGGGTCGATAGCGATGGCCCGCTGAAAGTTCTCAATTGCCTTGTCAAAATCGGCCGGCGTCCATTTATTGAAATGCGACAGGCCTCGAAGATAGAATTCGTGAGCTTCGGCGCTTTGCGTGTGGCGCTTGAGCAATGCGGCCTTTTCCTCGCCGAGGAGTTTTATCTTCAGTGCCTCGACCACGGCCACCGCTATCTCGTCCTGCACGTCGAAGATGTCTTTCATCTCGCGGTCATAACGCTCCGACCAAAGTTGATAGCCGTCGCCGGCATTTACGAGTTGAGCAGTGATCCGCAGTCGGTCATTCGATTTTCTGACGCTTCCCTCGAGGACCGTGTTGACGTTCAAGGCGGCAGCGATCTCACCGACATTCACATTTCGGCCTTTGAAAGAGAACGCAGATGTGCGCGCCGCGACCTTCAACCTATCGACCCGGGCGAGGGCATTTAGAATCTCCTCGGCAAGTCCGTCGCAGAAGTATTCGTTCTCGGCGTCGGCACTCATATTGACGAAAGGCAATACGGCGATCGAAGGTGCGGACCCTTTTGCGGCCAATCCGTCGATCAATGTACGTGTCGCTTCTTCGACCGGCGAAGCGGTGATGTGCAGGATCGCTGTCGCCGGCTCATCCAATTGGCCGCCCGCTGACGCCGCCCTGTCTGACCCGGACGCCGGGCCTTCGAGCAGGGCGTTGCCGTCATCGAGACAATACAGCAGCGTGTCGTCGTAATAGTCCCGCCTGCATTCAGGGCATCGTTTCATAATCCGTTTACGGATGTTGGTATTTTATCTGCGTGATTATACGCTAATTTATATCGCGATTCCACGCATTTACCGCGTCTGAATAAAGGTTGACAGTCAAAGCCGCAGTAACTTACGATTGAAAAACTCTACTTTTTCAGAACCATTTAGCAATTATGAAAATTAATCTTGCCTCGATCGTTGCCATACTTCTATTTGTCGTTGCGTCAAATGGTCAACCCGGCCAGGTAACATTCTCCAAATCCTCAAAGGCCGCCGATGGTACGACATCGTTCAACTCTGGTGAGTATATCTTTGCTCACGTAAAGACATCCCAACCGATCGCCGCCGCGTTGGCGTTCAACGACCGGCCAGTGACGTTCATCGTCGAGTTTTCGTCAAAGGGGAAATTGCTTGACGAAGAGATGTATGGTTTTGACGAGGCAAAGGTCAAGGGTGCGAAAGACGCATCGTTTGTCATCCCCGTGATATCAGATCCGGCCGTTGACGTGCCTTTGTGGGGCAAGAATCTATTCGCGATACGGCTTCCGGGCGCCTTGGCAAAACTATCCGTAGGGTCGCATGAAATTGATTTTGACCTTAAATCCTACAATTACAAAGATGCCGCCGAGTCAATTTCCAAGGGGAAATTCACCGTGACGATCACCGCCGAGTCCAAGCCATTTTATGCAAAAAATGAAAAGGATTCGTACGATTCGATGACAAAACGCGGTGTTTCGACCGTTACGACCAGTGCCCGCGATTATGCTATGGGAGTTGTTGGCGGCAAGAGTGTCATAACACTCGTAAACAACTGCGGTCGAAGTGTTTGGATGCGAAAGGCAAGTGGCTCCGACAAGACCGAATACCGGTTATCGCCTGGGCAAACGATGAAATACGACCGCGACGGGGGCTATCTCGAAGAATGGAACTTCGGAACACAAAAGTGGAATACAGTCACAAAGGTATGGACTGCGGACGCGACCGGGAAAGCCAATATCTGCGTCAAGTAACCGTGTGATTCGGGACGTCCGAAAAATGCAGCTATCAGAAGATCATCTCGCTAGCACCCATTTTGTGCGTGTATATGCGATCTGAAAGGCGTTTTTCTGTGCGTTCTTCTGC
>CALDGX010000083.1 GCA_937941715.1 uncultured Chloracidobacterium sp.
ACCGCGCCCGGTGCGGCCACTGGCAAGCCCTGAGAAGAGGCATCAACCACAGATGTACACAGAGAAAAATTGAGAAGTAAAAGGAGCTTTAAGAACCAATTTCTTCCGAAGCCACTTCCAACTCCGAAGTGCCGAACAATTGATGATTTCTTATCTGTGTCCATCGGTGTTTATCTGTGGTTGATTAATTCCTATTACTTTTTTGCTCTCAGTTCTTTCTCACGTTCGACAAAGCTCTGTTTACACAGGGCAGAAAATTCGCGTGCGATCGGCGAAAAATACCCGCCTCGCAACCGCGCTAGCCCGAGTTCCCATTGGATCTCGGCCCCCTCGATGCCCCAGGTCACGAGTTTGCCGTCGCGGACCTCTTTCGAGACCGTCTTCGCGCCGGCCATACCGACGCCGAGATTGTTTTCGACCATCTGATTGATGGCTTCTTGCCGCGATAGCTCCATCACGACGTTGGGACGGACGTTCGCGGCATTAAAGAAATCATCGATCATCCGACGGGTGTTGCCGCCGCGCTCACCGAGAATCAGTTGTTCCCCCGCAAGTGCCGCCGCGGATATGAATCGTTCGTTTGCCAGCGGATGCGTCGGGTGGGCGATCGCGACGATCTCGTCGCTGAACAAAAGGTCCGTCGTAATACTCGAATTTTCGACCGGCAAACTCACAAACGCAGTGTCGATCTCGCCATGCATTATCTTGTCGACCAATGCCTGGCTGGTTCCCGAGCTGACACTTAATTCGGAATTCGGAAATTTTGCACGCAATGACTGCATTATTCCCGGCAACTGCTGGGTAGCAAACATCGCTGATGCCGACCCGATCCGTAACCTGCCGTGCTCGGCCCCTCCCAATTCGGCGATCTCCGACAGAGCGGTGTCATGTTCGCGCAGTATCTTTCTCGCACGTTCGAGCAAATATTCGCCTGCCTCTGTTATGATCACGCGTCTCGGCGTGCGCGTAAACAGCGGCAAGCCGACCTCGTCCTCAAGTTGCCGGATCTGCATCGAGATCGCTGCTTGCGTGACATTGACCCGGCGAGCTCCGGCCGTAAACGTCTTGGCCTCGGCGATCGCCAAAAATGCCTTTAATTGTCTTATCTCCATAGATCGTGAGCGCTCCGCCGTGCAATTAGTGTAGCTTATCGACTACATAAAATCTGTTAAATTTGATTATAAGTCAAGTATCCACAAGAATAGAAGTGATCATTTTCGCATTTTTACGGGTTGCCAATGCCGAAAATTACCAACAAAACTGCTCGCAAAGGCCGGTCGTATCATCTCTATTTGGGGGTAGACGGCGGCGGGACCAAAACGAGCGTTGCGTTGATGAATGAGGCAAGAGAGGTTGTCGCCGAGGGTGTCGGCGGTCCTTCGAATCCGCTGCGGGTCGGCGTCGAAACCGCTGTCGCAAACATTGCCAAAGCCATCGACGCGGCCTGTGACGCGGGCGGCGTTTCGCGTGGTGACATAGTTGCCGCCACACTCGGGCTTGCGGGCGTGCGCCGTCAAGATATTCGCGAACGTGTTCGCGAGAGTTTTGCCTCGCGCTTTCGCGTTCGAAGGGTTCGGGTCGTTACGGACGCCGACATCGCGCTTTACGGCACCACGCTCGGAAAAGCGGGAATAGTCGTAATAGCGGGTACTGGCTCGGTGGCCTGCGGCATAAATGACAAAGGTGAAAAGGCGGTCGCGGGCGGTTGGGGACCGGTTGCCGGAGACGAAGGCGGTGGTCGCGGAATTGCGGGCGAGGCATTGCACCGGGTCGCCAAGGCATCCGACGGGCGCGGTCCCGCGACAATGCTCAGCGATAGCGCCGCTTCGTATTTTCGTGCATCAAATCTTGAAAATCTGATCGGTGCCATTTACGCACCGCAAATGGACAATAGCCGCATTGCCGGGTTTGCCCGATTCGTGGCTGAGACGGCAAGGAATGGTGATAAGATCGCGATCGAGATCCTGGCTGACGCCGGACGTGAACTCGGCACCGCTGCCGCGGCCGTCATAACAAAACTTGGTCTTCAGGATGCGGCCATACCCGTAGGCTGTGTAGGCAGCGTTTTTCACGCTGGCGAATTGCTGACCGGACCAATGAAGGCAGTGATCAAACAAGTTGCCCCAAAGGCAAAACTCGCCGAACCATTGATGCCGCCGTCACATGCCGCGGCACTCATGGCACTTGAAAACGGAAACAATGGATCTGGAAAGTAAAACCATTGCCCTGCCGGTCACCGAGCAGGAAAACGCTAAGACCGCCGCGATCGACCAACTGTCGACGCTCGATGCGGCGCGCCTTATAAACAATGAGGACAAACTCGTCGCCGACGCGGTCGAGCGTGTGCTGCCGGTCATCGCGACGGTGGTCGATCGGATCGTCGAACGCCTTAAGAGCGGCGGCCGCCTGTTCTACGTCGGCACCGGCACCAGCGGCCGACTCGGCGTACTGGACGCATCCGAGATACCGCCCACGTTCGGTGTCCCGTACGAGATGGTCCAGGGAGTGATCGCGGGCGGTTACGACGCCCTTTACAAGGCCACCGAGTCCAGCGAGGACGACCTGGAGCAAGGTGCCGAGGATCTTCGACAACGAAATTTGAGTGCCAATGACGCCGTTATCGGAATAGCAGCGTCAGGCCGAACGCCCTATACCATCGGGGCGGTTAGATATGCCCGGTCGATCGGTTGTTTTTCGGCCTGTATTACCTGTGTACTTGATTCTGCGATCACGGCCGAGGTCGAATCGGCGATCGTGCCGGTTGTCGGCCCGGAGGCCATAACCGGATCGACCCGAATGAAGGCCGGAACGGCGCAAAAGATGGTTCTCAACCTGATATCGACGCTGACGATGATACGCCTCGGTTACGTTAAGGGAAATCGGATGACGAACGTCCGGTCATCGAATATCAAACTTAAAGAGCGGTCATTGCGTATCTTGATGGCAGAAACCGGCCTTGACGAACGCTCGGCGATACGACTACTTGAACAGGGCTCAGGTGACCTCCGAGTCGCTTTGGTGATGTTTCTGACCGGCAAAGATCCATCAACGGCCGCTGATGCACTTGAACTTTCAAACTATGTGGTCGCCGACGCTGTGGTACTCTTGGAAAAATAAGTTTCACCAACTAGAGGAACGCTGCTGCTCGCTTCTATATTGCTATGCAAACACTCGACCTGATCATTATCTTCGGCTATCTGATCGGCATTACGGCGTTCGGTATCTTGTTTTCCGGCAAGCAGGAAACTACCGAAGATTATTTCGTCGGCGACCGGTCGGTGCCGTGGTGGGCGATCGCGATGTCGATCGTCGCGACTGAAACGAGCACGATCACTTTCGTTTCCGTGCCGGGCATCGCATTTGCAAAGGGCGGCAATTTTCAGTTCCTACAGTTGGTATTTGGCTACATGCTAGGCCGCATCGTGATATCGCTGATCTTTATCCCGATGTACTTCAAGGGCGAGCTTCAGACCGTTTATCAACTGCTTGGTGACCGCTTCGGCTCGCGGGTAAAGATGCTCGCCTCGGCGCTCTTCGTCGTAATGCGAAATGTCGCCGACGGCGTTCGGCTCCTCTTGACGGCGATCGTTCTGGCCGCGGTTTACACCTCTTTCAATCCGGGATCTGACGCTACGACGATCATTATCGGCTCGATCGTGCTTTTGGGAATTGTGATGATCGTTTTCACGTTCTACGGTGGTATGGAAGCGGTGATCTGGGTCGAGGTAGTTCAGCTCGTCATATACATTGGCGGAGCGGTAGCGGCGGCCGTCGTTCTGACTCAGAACATCAACGGCGGGCTTTCGACCGCTTTGACCCTCGGTGAGCAATTCAACAAGTTCAGCCTGTTCGATTTCGGCTGGGATATCACCAAGACATACACATTCTGGGCCGGACTTTTTGGCGGATGTTTTCTGACGATGTCGACGCACGGTACTGATCAGTATCTGGTCCAGCGATACCTTTGCACCAAAAAGCCCGCGTCGGCCTCGCTCGCCCTGCTTTCGTCAGGTGCGGTCGTGCTCGGCCAGTTTATCGGATTTTTGTTTATCGGTGTTCTGCTATTTGCGTTCTATGCGCCATTCAATTCCCCGGAGTATGCACAGGCCGGTGTTGTGGGATCGGGTATATCGGCGAACTTCCCGTTTCTGAAAGGGGATCAGGTATTCCCGAATTTTATTACTGAACACATGCCACCCGGGCTTTCAGGGTTGGTGGTGGCGGCGATCTTTGCGGCGGCACTTTCGTCTTCGCTCAATTCGATCGCCGCGACGGCGGTCAACGATCTGTACAAGCCATTTGCCAAGAACAAGTCGGATGGCCACCTCGTCAAATTGGCAGGTTGGCTGACCGTCATTGTCGGCGTCGTCCAGATAGTCGTCGCGATCGCCTTTATGCGGTCGGGCGAGTCGGCATTGGCTCTCGCTCTATCGGTCGCGTCACTGATCAACGGCCCGATACTCGGTGTATTTCTGGTCGGAACTTTTCTCAAACGTGCGGGCGAAAAGCACGCTTTGGTCGGTATGCTGGCGAGCATTTCGCTGATGCTTTATATTCTGCTCGCGACCAAGATCGCCTGGACATGGTACGCGCTGATCGGGAGTATCACCACGGTTTTGATCGCCGGCCTGGCAACACTAGTCTTACCAAAAAATAAAGATGAAGTTTCTATTTAGTTTTCTAGTTTTACTCGGATTGAACCTCAATTCACTGGCGTTCACTGCGTCCGCTCGTGCGGAGCAGGCACCTATATGGACACCGTCAAAGAAGGCGTGGAGCCATGCCGACAAACTCCTTCGTAAGATGTCGGTCGAAGAGAAGGTCGGACAACTCGTCCATGTCGGGATCAACGCCAAATTCGCCAACCGCGAAAGCCCTTTTTTCAAGGATCTTGAACGGCATGTTGTTGAGAACAAGGTCGGCGGGATCATCTTTTTCGGCGCACCGCTATACGAGACGACGATCATCGCCAACCGAATGCAATCTCTCGCAAAGGTCCCGCTTTTGATGTCGCTCGACGCCGAGACCGGCATTGGAATGCGGTTCGAAGACGCGACTAACTTTCCGTGGGCGATGGCCGTAGCCGCGACCGGCGAACCTGAATTTGCTCGCCGAATGGGCGTCATTACGGGTCGTGAGGCCAAGGCGATAGGTATCAGGCACGTTTACGCCCCGGTGCTTGACGTAAACAATAACGCCGCCAATCCGGTTATCAATGTCAGAAGTTTTGGTGAGGATCCGGCGGACGTGTCGCGATTTGGCGTCGCTTTTGCCCAAGGCATCCAAAGTCAGAATGTGATCGCGACCGCAAAGCACTTTCCCGGTCACGGCGATACGGCCGTTGACTCGCATCGCGGGTTGCCGATCATCGATCATTCACGCGAGAGTCTTGAAAAGACAGAGTTGGTTCCCTTCCGTGCCGCCGTGGCGGGCGGCATCGCCTCGGTGATGATCGCTCATATCGCACTGCCGCAGATCGACGGCGAAGAGATCAGTCCGCTGGCCAATTACCGTGGCGGTGATGCCGAGGCCGGTGCTGAGATCGTCAAAGAAAAAGCCACGATCCCGGCCACGCTATCGTATAAGGTCCAGACGGAAATATTGCGTAAAGATATGGGATTCAAAGGCCTGATCGTCTCCGACGCGATGAGCATGAGCGGCCTGACACTCTATTTTACGCAGGAAGAGGCCGGCGTTCGTGCATTTCTCGCCGGTACCGACATCCTGGAAAAACCCGCGGATGTCGATGCGATGCTCCGCGGCCTGGCGACAGCGGTCAGATCCGGCCGGATCCCGATGGACCGCCTGGACGAGTCGGTTCGACGACAGCTTGCGTGGAAGTACGAGGTCGGGCTGTTCAAGGAAAAGATTACTTCGATCGACCAGATCGACACCATCGTTTCCGGCCCCGAAACCACGAAACTGACTGACGAGATAGCCACCCGGGCCCTCACGCTTGTCAAAAACAGCAACGGCACTATTCCGCTCGATAGGACCAAGCGGATCGCCGTGCTCGGTATCTCAAATGGATTTGACGGCCCCTTGACGATGGCGAGCCTCAACGGTTCATTTCGAGCCGCCGGCGTACGATTCACGCCAGCTTACATTCAGGAAAATTCAACTCCGGAACAGATCGAAGCGGCCCGCCAGGCCGTTAGCGGGGCCGATGTCGTTGTTGTCGGTCTATATGGCCGGGTGCGTTCGGGTGCCAAGAACAGCGTTGGAATTCCCGACGGCGGTGCCGCGATCCTCAGGAGTTTGATCGCTGCCCGAAAAACCGTCATCGGCGTCAGTTTCGGTAATCCGTATGTGCTAAGTTCCTTTCCTGAGATGGATACTTACCTCGTGGCGTACGGAGATATGCCAAGCCTTCAGCGTGCCGCCGGTCGGGGCCTGACCGGGCAACAGGATATTACGGGTCGGCTGCCGATCACCCTGCCCGGACTATTCCCTCGCGGAACCGGAGTACAGATGCTTAAGAAATAGGATTTGCGGCCGCGGATCGACTGTATCCATATGTCGATCTGCTATGCCGGTGATGATTATGCCCAAAGCTTGGGAAATTGAGAATTTTCTCGACATTCGTGATAACAAACTGCACGTCAGCGGTGTGCCCGCGGACGCGATCGCCCGTGAATATGGCACGCCGGTCTTCGTGTTCAGCGAAGCGCGTATCAAACACAATGTCGAGAGGCTCAAGCGTGCCAAGTATTCGATCGACGTCCCGTTAAAGGTTTGCTATGCGGCGAAAGCAAATTCAACGATGGGTATTCTTCGTGCCGTCATGGAAGCCGGCAGCGACCTCGAGGTAAATTCCGGCGGCGAACTCTGGAAGGCTCTAGAGATAGGTTTTTCGGGCAACCAGTTGATCTTTAACGGCACTAGCAAAGAGGTTTGGGAAGTCGAAATGGCTATCGAGGCCGGGATCTATGCGATCCAGGTCGATTCCGTGTACGAACTGTCGCTGATCGAGGCGACTGCCAAAAGGCTCGGCAAGCGTGCGAACGTCAGCCTGCGGCTTGTCCCCGAGATCGAGACAGGTACGCACTCGGGGCTTCAGACCGCACTGCGGACCTCAAAATTCGGGATGATGCCCGAAGAGGCATTTTCGGCGATCGGCCGATATTCCGATTCGGCAAACCTTGAGATATCCGGCGTCCATCTGCATATCGGTTCGCAAAATCCCGAGTCTGAGCCATATGCAAAAGCATTCACGATGTTGTTCGAGAGCCTTTTGCGGGTGCATCGCGAAACCGGAATTCGGCTGAAACACATAAATCTCGGCGGTGGATTTCCTGTCAATTATCTGCGTGACCGGTCTCAGGAGTCTGAATTTCCGGGCGAGCAGAGGGCGATGTTTCAGGCCGATTTCGAACCCGCTGACGCTATTCGCGAAGCATGGGACGCCGTTCGTCTGACCGCCGAATCGGCCGGTGCGGCGGATCTGCTCCACGAGATCACATTGCTGATCGAACCTGGGCGAAGTGTCATATCGGATGCCGGCATATGTTTGACTACCGTACGAAACCACAAATCACGGCCGCTTGATCCCTTGGTCTCAAAAACCGACGATTGGCTCCTAACCGATGCCGGATTCAATATCCTTCTGTCGATGGAAACGTACAAGTGGTATTACCATCTGATCTCGGCCGAGCGGGCCGCGGAACCGCACACATGCGAGTACAAACTTGCCGGGCCGCTTTGTGACGGAGGTGACGTCTATTTTGACATCGAGGGGCACGGCCGGCTGCCGGACCACCGTCTTTTGCCGGACGGGGTTCGACCGGGCGAGATACTCGCCCTTCTCAATTGCGGTGCTTACTCTCTGGCTCAGGCGTCACAATATAACGGGCGATTTCTTCCGCCCGTGATACTGATCCGATCAAACGGAAAGGCCGAGGTTATCCGCAAACGCGATACATTCCTCGACCTTGTTTCAAGGGATATTTACTGAATTTAAAGATCGGCCCGCCTCACGAACAAGTTGACGCGAGACAGATCCTGCTCCGACAGACCGATCGACGCCCTGCCGAAAACGTCCGAGAGTGCCGCCAATAAAACGGCCTGGCTGCTGCTATCGCGGATCTCACCGATCAACTCGATATTCGCACTCGCGATTGACGCTGCCTTTTCAATGAGGCCAAAATCCGCGTAACGCGAGGCTAGTTCATTAAATACATTTGACCTC
Organism: uncultured Chloracidobacterium sp.; assembly: GCA_937941715.1. Taxonomy (GTDB): domain Bacteria; phylum Acidobacteriota; class Blastocatellia; order Pyrinomonadales; family Pyrinomonadaceae; genus OLB17. Next base: position 8,189 of record CALDGX010000083.1, read on the forward strand.
GACGCAAACTGCTGGATCGTTTCCGCCGTCACCTCGGCCTCTTCGAGAAACTTCAACGCGGTCGCGTCATCTCCGCGATCCCTCGCCGCATCCGAAAGGCCGATCATCGCCTCGGCGAATGTCGAGTCGTCTTCAAGTTGATCGACGGTTTCGCGGGCAAGTGCATCTTCCTTCTGAACTATCAAAATCTGCGCGATCTGCGATAGTGCCCCGGCGGTTTCGTTGGGGTCCGGATTTTCGTGAGCGATCTCGACACCGCGTTCATTCTTTCCAAATCCGGCGAACTGGACCGCTATCGTTGCGAAAAGTCCGTTCCTTGCGCGGCTGTCACGAGTCTCGATATCGCGTTGCGACGCGAGGATCGAATACGACTCTTCGAGTGTCTCGATCGCGAGTTCTTTATCTCCATCCTTCCAAAAGTGTCGGGCAAACCCCAAAAGCGCTGACGAGAGGTGCGTCTTGTCAGCAACAAGTTCGAGTGTTCTATCGGCCAGATCTGAACTTCCGGCCGCGAGAAAGCCGAGCGCGCAGCTGGATAGAAAATAATCACGATGCAGGTTATCCAGTTGTTCCGTGGCGTTTCTGGCCGCGTCAAACGTCTCGACTGATCGATCGAACCGCTTTGCCTCAACAAAGGAATGACCGATCTCGCAGAGAACCCTGATCCGTTCCTCGTCATGCTCGATCTCGCCTGCTGAATCCAGTGCGGACTCCAGCCATTTCACGGCATATTCATGATCGCCGCTTGTAATTGCTCTTCCCGCGATCTGTTGCATTGCCGAAACCTTGGCGGTCGCAAAATCGATCGTGGCCAAGGTCGCCTCTGCTGCGTCATCCTGGCCGGACTCGGCCTGGCTGACAGCGATAGCCCCTAAAGCAAAGTCCGGATGCGCCATAATGTCCGCGATCTCCGCCGCTCGCTCGACATTGCCTTTAACCGCCTGTGCGACCGCAACACGTTCGTAAGCCTGAGCCTGCAATCCGTGATCCTCTATCGCGTCAACGAGTTGGACGGCGTACTGATCGTCGTCACGGGCGGAGCATTCCTCAGCAACCAGCGTCAAAAGCTTGTCGCGGGAGAATGGGTCATCAACCGAATTGGCGAGCTCCGCGGCGAGGTCTACCTCGCCTCTCGCCAAATACCTCGGAATAACGGCGGCCATTGCTTCGGCGTGGCCGTCACTGCTCTTGACGCCTTCCCCGACGTATGCGGCAGCAGCAAGCAGATCAACCTCGGCAGCGTCTTTTGAGATCAAGTGTTCCGGCATAATCTATTAATTCGATGACTTTGGCGTCGACGCCTAGACAAACACCCGCCGTATGGACTCCGGCATCCAATCGCGAAGATCCTTGGCAACTGCTCCCGCGCCTGCATTTCGCAGGGCCTCGGGTGAAACCGTGTTTGCAACTCCCAGGACCGGAAGGTCAGCATTGCGCGCGGCGACAACTCCGGGCGGTGAATCCTCAATAACGAGGCATTCTGAATGGGTCATCGGCAAATGCCCCTGATCTGTTCTTGCCAGATCGACCTGCCTGAACCCGAGCCTGAAACACTCGGGGTCGGGCTTGCAATTTTCTACGTCATCGGCACTCACGATAGTTGAAAAATGGTGCCGCATCCCGCATGATTCAAGAACAAATTCGATCTCGTGCCGTCTGGCCATACTTACGATACCGAGTTCAAATTCGCCCGCCAATTTTTCGACGACATCCCTGATACCGTCGAAAAGCGGCATATCGCCCGAGACCATTTCCTTCCATTTTGCTGATTTTGCCGCGACGACCTCATCGATACGCGAGTCTGAAACGGTCTTGCCGTCGCGTTCAAAAGCGGCCGCGACGAAACGTCTGTCGTCCATTCCGAGAGAAGCGAAATAATCGTCTTCCGTCAGATCGATACCGTCGGCCTTGAGCACTTCCTGATAGGCTCGCATTTGTACCGGTTCATCGTTTATCACGACCCCGTTAAAATCCAATAGAATTGCTTTGATCATAAATTTGCACCACGCGAATTAATCCAAGTACTTTTCTTCGAAGATATTTCCGCGGCCGATCATCCCGTTGGGATCAAAGGCTCGCTTGAGTTCGGCCATTTCATTCAAATACCGCTCGCCCATCATCGCAGCGAGGTATTTACGCTTGAGTTTACCGATACCGTGCTCAGCCGAGACGGTCCCGCCCAACATAATTGCCTGCGCAACACACCGGCCGTATATGTGTCGGGCCTTCTCCGCCTCCGCCTCGTCTTTCGGGAGCAAATTAGCGTGAAGATGGCAATCGCCAATATGTCCGAAAATGACATAGTCGATACCGCTCGCACTCAAGGCCTCATTGTAAAAGCGCAAAAAGCCGGCAAAATTCTCGTCCGGCACCGCCATATCGGTACCGACCTTTCGCTGCTTGTACCGGGTGATCCGCTCATTGACCGCAACGGGCAGTGCGTGGCGAAATGACCGCATCCTATCGCGATCCTGTTCGTTGGTCGTGAACCACGAATGCTCAAGGTCGGCACCATGGCGTTCGAGCAGGTCGTTCCAGAGTTCCAACATCGTATCCTCGCTTTCTGCGGTTGCTTCCTGTTCAAAAAATACCGCACCCGCAGCATCGGATGGCGTTTCCGGAAACTTCTCCGCAATAAATCGAAGAGCATTACTGTCGAAATACTCGATCAGCGTTGCATCAATATCCAACTCTACAGAAGGTTCCGACGAAGTTCGGCGTGATACGAACGAGCGTGATTTTGCTTCCTCGACGAACGAAAGTAATTGGGATCCGTCTTGAAAGAAGACGATCCCGCTGAAAAATGCTTCCGGTTTGGGCAACAATGCCAGTTCTATCTCGGCGATCACACCCAGCGTTCCCTCGCTGCCGATAAAAATGTCGATCGCGTCCAGCGGTTGGCCGTTGTAGTAACCGCTTACGTTCTTTCTGACATTGGGCCGTTCATATGTCGGCACTTTTGCCGTGATCTCGCGGCCGTCGCGGGTTTTGATAATGATCTGCCCTGCCCCGTCCGAGACCGATTCGCCACGGCGAAGTTCGATAATTTCTCCGCTCGCAAGAACAACCGTCAAACGCCGCACAAACTCCCGCGTCGCACCGTACTTAAAGCTCCTCGCTCCTGACGCATTGGTCGCGACCGTACCGCCGATCTGACAACTCCACTCGGTCGGATCCGGCGGATAGAACAACCCGTCGTTATCGATCGCCGCCTGCAGGTCGCCAAGTATCACACCCGGCTCGACAACCGCAAACTTGCCGGCATTGTCGATAGTCTTGATCCTGTTCAGCTTTTCCAGCGAAACAATGATCCCGCCGAACGGAATGGCTCCGCCGACCGTTCCCGTGCGTGCACCCGAGATCGTTACCGGTGTGCCGGCGGCATCGGCATCACGAAGAATCTTGGCAATATCATCGATCGTTTCAGGAATAAAGAGCGTTTCGGCCTCACCGCCGGCGAGATTACTTGCGTCGGAAAGGTAGATCTGAATGTCGTCTTTCTGGGTTTTTACCTGCACATCAAAACTTTACCCAAATTCGCCGCGAAACGCGACCTATCAGCCTGATCTGCGGACCTAATGACGTCATTTCTGTGCTAAAATCTTCCGAACCCGGGAGTGATTTTGATATCGAACTGCTTGCGGTCGGCGAACCGAGAACGTTCTTCCCTCAAGATCGCTCGGGTCAACTTGATAAACTCCAAAATGGAACGACAGGAGATTGCGATGGCGGATCAACCAGACGAATTGTTAACGGTACTGAAGGCAAGATTTGAGGAAAATATGCACCGCCATCCGGGCCTGGAATGGAACGTTGTGCGTGAAAAGCTCGGGTTAAATGAAGATAAGCTTTGGTCGCTTGGTGAAATGGAGCGAACTGGCGGCGAACCCGACGTTGTCCGATCTGACGCCGCATCCGGCGATCTGGTCTTTTTTGATTGTTCTGAGGAATCGCCCAAAGGCCGCCGAAGCCTTTGCTACGACCGCGAAGCTCTCGAATCACGGAAAGAGCACAAACCCGTACACAGTGCCGCGGGCCTGGCGGATGAGATGGGGATCGATCTTTTGACAGAAGAAGACTATTGGCAACTCCAGCAACTGGGAACTTTCGATACCAAGACTTCAAGCTGGCTCAAAACGCCGGACGATGTCCGAAGGCTGGGCGGTGCGCTATTCGGCGACTATCGCTTCGGCCGCGTATTCACGTATCACAATGGCGCGGAGTCATATTATGCGGCACGCGGATTTCGTGGAAAGCTGAAGATCTAATTCGACGATCCGATCATTGATATTGCAGTTGCCTTTCCTGCAGATATTTCATTTTGTCGCGTATCTCGGCCGCCTGCTCAAATTTCATTTCTTTGGCGGCATTTCGCATATCGGCTTCGAGCTGCTGGATGGTCTCCTTTAACTGCTTTGGCGAATATTCGTCGTAACTATCGAGGTCGAGAGGCACCTTAAAGTAATCTGCCTCATACGCCGTTACGAGCGTCGCATCGATCGATTTGATAATGGTCGTCGGCGTGATCCCGTTCTCGGCGTTGTACTCCTCCTGGATCTTCCGCCGTCGTTCGGTCTCGCTGATCGCGTATTCCATCGACTTTGTTATCTTGTCCGCATAAAGAATGGCTTTACCCTCCGCATTTCGAGCGGCTCGCCCGATCGTTTGGATCAGTGACCTTTCCGACCTCAAAAATCCTTCCTTGTCAGCGTCCAGGATCGCCACCAGCGAAACTTCCGGCAGGTCGAGCCCTTCTCTCAGCAGGTTAATGCCGACCAATACGTCAAACTCGCCCCGGCGAAGATCTCGCAGGATCTTGATGCGTTCGAGCGTATGGATATCGCTGTGAAGGTAGCTGACCTTGACACCAACCTCGGCAAAATACTCGCTCAGATTCTCAGCCATCCGCTTGGTCAGCGTTGTGACCAAAACCCGTTCATTTCGCTCGGCACGCTGGCGGCATTCCTCCAAGAGATCATCGATCTGTCCCTTCACTGGCCTTACCTCGACCAGCGGGTCCAGCAACCCTGTCGGCCTGATTATCTGTTCGATGACCTCGCCTTCGGTCTTGGTCAGTTCGTAGGGCCCGGGAGTCGCCGAAACGTAGATCGTCTGCCCGACCCGTTCTTCAAATTCCTCAAAATTCAACGGGCGGTTATCCCTCGCACTTGGCAACCTGAAACCGTACTCGACAAGCGTTCCTTTTCGCGACTGGTCACCCTTGAACATTGCTCCGAGCTGCGGGATGGTCTGGTGGGACTCGTCGATGATCATCAATGTGTCCTTCGGAAGATAATCGAGTAAGGTCGGCGGAGGTTCTCCAGGTGCCTTCCCAGTTAAGTGCCGTGAATAATTTTCGATCCCACGGCAAAATCCCATCTCTTTTATCATTTCGAGATCGTACATCGTCCGCTGATGAAGCCGCTGGGCTTCGACGATCTTTCCCTCTTCGACCAGGAATTTCTCGTGTTCGTCGAGTTCGGCGCGGATCGTCTTTACGGCGCTCTTGATCGTTTGTTTGGACATCACATAGTGCGTTTTGGGATAGATCGGCACCCGCGAATCGTGCTTTTTTATAACTTCGCCCAACAGCGGATCGATAGTATATACGGCATCGATCTCATCCCCCCAAAACTCGATCCGGTATGCCTGGTCCTGATAACTTGGGTATAATTCGACCACGTCACCACGTACGCGGAAATTACCACGGTCAAAATCTACATTGACGCGTTCATACTGCAGTTCGACAAGCTTTTGCAGAAACTCCTCGCGTTTGATCTGCATTCCCTGTTCGACGAACATCAGCATTCCGAAGTAGGCGTCAGGATCACCCAACCCGTAAATGCACGATACCGACGCGACGACGATCACATCGCGACGCTCGAAAAGGGCCCGGGTCGCGGATAAACGCAATCGATCGATCTCTTCATTGATCGTGGCTTCTTTTTCAATGTATAGGTCCGCGGCCGGGACATATGCCTCGGGTTGGTAGTAGTCGTAGTATGAAACAAAGTACTCGACCGCGTTTTCCGGAAAAAACGACTTAAATTCCTGATACAGTTGGGCCGCCAGCGTCTTGTTGTGCGCCAGCACCAGCGTCGGCCTCTGCGTCCGATCGATCACATTCGCTATGGTAAACGTCTTGCCGCTGCCCGTTATCCCGAGCAGTACCTGATCTTTAGTTCCGGAATTCAGGTTTTCGACCAGACTATCGATCGCCTCGGGCTGATCGCCCTTTGGGGTATTTTCAGAAATGAGACGAAATTGCATTACTCGATCATAGATCAAGTAATGCAATTTCGAAAAGCTGGGATGATAGGGTTTGGGTTCCTAGGCGGCAACGGCCTCTGCCTCCTTGACGATCGCGGCCGCCCTTTCAGCGATATCGGCCTGCAGCACGTTTCTGCTGAGCAATTCGGCCAATCGGGCGGTGGTCCGTTCGTCACGGACGATCTTGATGACATGGAGCAATGCGTATTTAACGCGTTCGTCTGAATGATGCTGGATCGCGTCGAAGATCATATCCGTCTCGCCGGCCTTCATCAGCACGCCCGTCAGTGCGACGGCCTCGTATGCGATACGCATGTCCTCGTGCAATAACCTGTCAAAGGATTTTTGAACTATACCGGATTCGATCGCCGCTCGTGCAGCGTGTACCATTCTGAACTCGTCCTTGGTCGCGATCAACCGCTTCCACGCTTCGGCTCGGTCAAAACTCAGTCTGAATAATCCTCTGGCCGCCGCCGCACGCACTTCGCGGGTCGGATCGGCACAAGCAAGCAGCAGCGCCTCGAATACGGACTCGTGATCAAAATCGGTCAGCGTAGCGACGGCCTTTGACCGAAGGTTCGACGACAGGTCATACAGCGCGATCTGTGTCAGAGCCTCGACCGAATTTCGCGTTTTGAACGCGGCAAGTATCCTGAGAGCCAACTCGCGAACTGCCTCGTCTTCTTCAAATTCCTCGTTGGTCTGCTCGATAGCACTGAGCAACGCGGGATCTGCCGAAAGCGGCAGCTTCTCAAACGTACGGGCGGCCGTCAGCTGCAAAAATGAATGGATCGGCAATTGTGAGAACTGAAGCCGTTTCATTTTCTCCTGAAACATCTTCGTACTCATTTCGAGATCGTCGGCAGCAACTCCGCTGGCATCCATTTCGATCGGACGCCTTCGCATACGCCGGTCACGCCCGGCTATCGCAAGCGGCGACAGATCAGGTTTGTCAGCTTTCCGGGTGCTGATCTTTTTGGCTTTGCGAAACCATTCAAGCTCTTCGTCCAGATCGAGGCCTTCGCGATCATCATTGGCCGACTTGTTCGCCTGATAGCGCGAATCATATCCGAATTCAGGGTCAGACGCGCCTTTTGCTCTCCGCCGCCAGATCACGAATGCCCCGACAGCCAGCACCGTAACGACGAATACCATCGTGTACCACCAACGGTTCGTTGAGGATTCGATCATCTCGCGCTCTTTTTCGGCGAGCGACGCCTGAGCGGCCGCTGTAGCCGCGAGGCAACACACGGCGGCAATGATCGCAAAGAAATAACGTCTGATCGAAATACTGCTTAACATATTAAAAGATCGCCCTTACGGGCACATAACGGTTACAAATCGGTAACAAAGAGCGGAGCAGGTATGGCGGGCGGCTCGATCGGCACTTCGAACCAAGTTACATTGTGCCATATAATGTTTTAGTTGTCACGCTCTTTGTCAACGCTGTTAATAGAGTTTCAACAAAACGTTACTTCCAGAAAATAATATACCGCAGCGATTTGTTATTGATCGCAAGGATTTTCATAATATTGCTTTTGCGGAAGAATATACCTGCAGCACTGTTCAAGATGGACCAAAGCAAACCACTGATCGATTCGAATATTCCCGAGCTCGAGTTATTACATCGCGGCAAGGTCCGCGACGTTTATGCCGTTGACGAAGATCGGCTGCTGCTCGTTGCGACCGACCGCCTTTCGGCATTCGACTGCGTGCTGCCGACACCGATCGCTAATAAAGGTGCTGTGCTGACCGCTTTGTCCGAATTTTGGTTCGGTCAGCTTTCCCGGATAATCGACAACCACCTTATAACATCGAACATCGACGAGATGCCGGCTCCGATAGGTTCATATCCGGAATTACGTGGCCGATCGATGCTCGTCAAGCGGACAGAGGTCTTCCCGGTCGAATGCGTTGTTCGCGGTTATTTAGAGGGTTCCGGCTGGAAGGACTACCGGACGAACGGCACGGTCTGCGGGCACAAACTGCCGCCGGGCCTTAAGCAATGCGACCGCCTGTTGTCTCCGATCTTTACGCCTGCCAATAAGGCCGCCGCCGGTCACGACGAAAATATCGATCAGCTGGAGTTTGTTCGGATCGTCGGCCACGACGTCGCTGCCGAGCTCAAATCGACGACGCTCGCAATTTACAAAAAGGCCAGTGAATATGCATTGTCCAAGGGCATCATTATCGCGGACACAAAGTTTGAATTCGGTGCGGACCGCAAGGGCAATATAATTCTTGTTGACGAAGCTCTGACGCCGGACAGTTCGCGATTCTGGAACGCCGCGTCATACGAGCCCGGTCACCCGCAGCCTTCATTTGACAAACAATTTGTCCGCGAATACCTGGAAACTTTGGATTGGGACAAGACACCGCCGGCGCCGTCATTGCCGTCGGAGGTCGCGGAGGCAACCTCCGAGCGTTACGTCAAGGCCTATGAGTTGCTGACCGGTCAACAGTTGGGTCAATAATATTTGATAACTTCTACTCTGTCGCCGACGCTGATCTCGGCCCCGACGCTCTCCGGGATCAGATTCTGGCCAAACAATACCGCAGTCTCGCTCACACCGAGTGATTCTAGACGTTCCGGCATCACGTCTTTGGCCATGCGGTAAGAAGCGAGGGTTTTCAAAGGTTCTTTACCGTCAAACTCACCGGTTGATTGATCTACCGTGGTCATCACACATCGGGCGCACGGCTTGGTCGCTCGAAAGGCCGCCTCGCCGACACGCAGTTCAGCCCAGTCATCCTCAGCGAACGCGGCCGACCCTCGCACTACGATATTAGGCCGAAAGCGGTTCATCGGCAGTGGTGAGTACAGACGTGAATTAAGATCCGCCAGCGACGCCTCGCCGATCACGAGTAACGGATAACCATCCGCAAAACTCACGATCTCGCCGCCCCGGTCGAACCGTTCGCTGACATTCCGCCGCGAATCGTCGGGCATATAGACGAGTTGGCAATCGGTACCGATGACGTCGCTAAACCATTCGTTCAACACCGGCGAATGCACTTCGCCTTCGCAGACGCTGTCCCAGATCGTCACTGGCTGGCGGTTTCTGATCTCCGGCAGACGCGGGATAAACGCTTCGCCAAATCCCTCGGCCGCCGCACCGATCCCGCCTTCTTCGATCCAAACTGAGACAAGGCCCATCCTCGGAAACTCACGCTGCGTAAGGAACTTCCCTGCCTGGTCCGTCAGCATCCAACGCCGGTCGTATTCCAACCCGCGAGCCTCGACCACCGCCGAATCGACGCTAATGCCCTTCAACGATTTGATCGGATAAATATTGATCTCAGAGACCTGCATATGTTACTTCGATTCAGAGAACACCGGGAACGCATCGACAAATGGTTTCAGCAAAGTGCTCACTATGCCTTTGTGGTGAATCCTTTGCCCACAAACTTGATAACGTCATTATCAGATTTTCTGCTATGCTGAGATAATACTTGACACAAATGTCTTGATTCCCATATACTAGCACTCATGATCTACGAGTGCTAAAACTTCGTTTTAATGCCGTAGGTGCGTAAGGTTATTTTACCAGACTCAACTTATATTCAAAGGAGTACTTTAGTTATGGCAACAAATATCACACCGCTCCATGATCGCGTGATCATCAAGCGTATCGAAGACAATGTCAATCAAACGGCGGGCGGCCTCTTCATCCCCGACACGGCAAAGGAAAAGCCGCAAGAGGGCGAGGTCATCGCTGCCGGTGCCGGCAAGTATAAAGAGGACGGTTCGCGTCAGGCTCTGGACGTCAAGGCCGGCGACCGCGTTCTATTCGGCAAATATTCGGGCAGCGAGATCAAACTCGACGGCGAAGAGTTCATCATCATGCGTGAGGACGAGATCCTCGGCATCATCAGCCGCGCAGGAGCAGCAGCCTAGTTGCCCTCGGCGTCACGCCTCGAGGCGTGATCCTTACGCGGCATTCAACATTAACGGAATTTAACGCCTGCGGGCGTCACTCTTAACGGGGAGAAATAAAACATTATGGCTAAACAAGTAGTACACGGAGAAGATTCACGCGCGGCGATCCTGCGCGGTGTCAACCAGCTCGCCGACGCGGTCAAGGTCACCTTGGGCCCGAAAGGCCGCAACGTCGTTATCGACAAGAAATTCGGTTCGCCGACCATCACTAAGGACGGTGTCACGGTCGCCAAAGAGATCGAGCTGAAGGACACGCTCGAGAACATGGGTGCTCAAATGGTCCGCGAAGTGGCCAGCAAGACCTCGGACGTCGCCGGTGACGGTACGACGACCGCTACGGTCCTCGCTCAGGCGATCTTTAAGGAAGGCGTCCGCACGGTTGCCGCCGGTGCAAACCCGATGGCCCTCAAGCGCGGCATCGAAAAGGCCGTCGCCGCCGTAGTTGCCGAGGTTCACACGATGGCAAAGCCGGTGTCGGGCGATTCGATCGCACAGGTCGGCACGGTCTCGGCCAACGGCGACAAGACGATCGGCACGATCATCGCCGAGGCGATGGACAAGGTCGGCAAGGACGGCGTCATCACCGTCGAAGAGTCGAAGACGATGGACACGCTGCTCGAGGTTGTCGAGGGTATGCAGTTTGACCGCGGCTATCTCTCGCCGTACTTCGTCACCGACGCTGACCGTATGGAATGCGCTCTCGACGAGCCGTTCATCCTGATCAACGAAAAGAAGATCTCGAATATGCGTGATCTGCTGCCGATCCTGGAGCAGGTTGCCAAGATGGGCCGTCCGCTGCTCATCATCGCTGAGGATGTCGAGGGCGAAGCCCTTGCCACGCTCGTCGTCAACAAGCTCCGCGGCACGTTGAATGTCGCGGCCGTCAAGGCACCGGGCTTCGGCGATCGCCGCAAAGCGATGCTCGAGGACATTGCGGTCCTGACGGGCGGCAAGGTCATCAGCGAAGATCTCGGCATCAAGCTCGAGACCATCACGCTCGAGGACCTCGGCCGTGCCAAGAAGGTCACCATCGACAAGGAAAACACGACCATCGTCGAAGGCAGCGGCTCGGCAGAGTCCATCGACGGCCGCATCAAGACCATCCGCACGCAGATCGAGGACACGACCTCGGACTACGACCGTGAAAAACTGCAGGAACGTCTGGCCAAGCTGGTCGGCGGTGTTGCGGTGATCAAGGTCGGTGCCGCGACCGAGACCGAGATGAAGGAAAAGAAGGCTCGCGTTGAGGATGCGATGCACGCGACGCGTGCTGCTGTCGAAGAAGGCATCGTCGCCGGCGGCGGCGTCGCTCTGGTCCGCGCCTCGAAGGTGCTCGACAACTTTAACACCGAGTCCGAAGACACCGACGAACAGATCGGCGTTTCGATCGTTCGCCGTGCCCTCGAGGAACCGCTTCGCCAGATCGCGCAGAACGCCGGTCAGGAAGGTGCGGTCGTCGTCGGCAAGGTCCGCGAAGGCAGCGACAGCTTTGGCTTTAACGCAGCGACCGAGAAGTACGAAGACCTCGTCGCAGCCGGTGTCATCGACCCCGCAAAGGTCACCCGCACCGCTCTGCAGAACGCGGCCTCGATCGCCGGCCTGATGCTCACCACCGAAGCCATGATCGCCGATGTCCAGGACGACAAGGCTGACCCGATGGCCGGCATGGGCGGCGGCGGCATGGGCGGCATGGGCATGGGAATGTAATGTCAGAACCGCCTGCGTAAGCGGGCGGCCAGTTCGCCAACCAAACGAGGCCTCGGCAACCGCCGGGGCCTTTTTCTTTACATTAACTAAAAGCCGAAATACAATACTGCTCTCTAACAACTTACAAAGTGGTAAATAAGCAATGAAGACTTTTCTGGTTGTATTTATCGCGGCTGCTATCTGCTTCAACGCGGCATGCAGCAAGTCCAGGCCTTCTGCCGAAGCGGTCTCGGCGGCACTCACCGCGTTTGTAACAAAAGATAATCCCAATGCTAAGGTCGAGGGCATTAAGCTCGATCCTTCCACTAACGACACGCTTATCACATTGAAGTTCGGCTACAAGGACTTTATCTATACGTCCAAGAAAGGCGAAAAGAAGACCGAGTCCGGCACCGGCACCGCGATCTTCGACGGGATAAGCGGAAAATGGGTTCTCGACAGCGTGACGATCAACTACGGAACACCCGACGCCGAAATGTGGAGTCCAAAGACCGAGGTCAAATGACACTGTTCTTTAACAAATGCTCCCAAATGGCCGACGGCGGCATGGGCGGCGGCGGTTTCGGCAGCGGCGTGTGAATGTGATCTGTGTAAAATTGACAGAAAAGGCTTCGCATTGTGCGAAGCCTTTTTACGTTCGATCAACAAATCCCGCAGGGGCAGCGTCATCTCGACGCGCCATCTATTTTAGATTCGATTGTGATTTCGATTGTATCTTGTCATCCTTGAAAATTACATAGATACGGGCGTTCTTGTCGCCTTCCCATCTGTAGGTTGTGGATTTGTAGCTTCCAGAGGTCGAACTGCTCGTTTGCGAGCCCTCCGAACCGATTATCTTTACTGTTTCGGTAAGTGACATGCCGGTTTGAAGCTGGTCATATTTTGCCATCGTGAGATCGGCAGTTGGGGCTGCGCTGTTCGTCGATCTGAGGCTCGACTGGTTCTTTGAGGTAAGCACGCTATTCTTGAACATCGCAGTGATGCGAGCGTTGTTGGAGCCTTCCCATTTATAGGTTTTATATGTATTTCCAGCCGACGAAGAGCTGCTCGATTCAGTTCCGGCGGAGCCCAGAATTTTTACGACGTCGTCATACTTCATTCCGACATTGATCTGATTGAATTTTTCCAGAGTCAGATCAGATGCACTTGGAGGCGGTGCGTCGGTTCTTGAGGGTTCTGCCTTTGCAGGAGCCGGGGCCGCGTTGTTAGCTGATTCCTTTTTGCCGAATGAAGAGCATCCGAGAATAGCCGCGAAAAGTACTATGATTCCGATCGTGTTTTTCATATTTCTTCTCCTATTTTTGATTAAATGATCTCAAGTATGGGTTCCGTGTCGTGCTCACTGGCACTTCGCGTAAATACCGGCGCCGCCGAAGCTTTCGATCTTTGAAGGACCAAAGCGACCGCCGCCGACGTACTCCTGTTTAACGATCCATTCACGTATCTGGCATAACCCGTTCTGGCCCGGTCGTTTGGCGAGAAAGAGGCCACGTTTGTACTGGTTGGTCGGGATGCCGAGCGAGTTTTTGTACACTTTCCAATTGCTGTAATTGCTGCCGATCTTTAGAACGACGGTGCCTTTGTGATTCGGATGAGCGAGCAGCTTGGTCTTAAAGAATGACTCCATCGCAGAGTCAGCGTTTGGCGGTTGGACCCAGACATTTGTTTTGCTGTCACGGTCGATACGGGCACGCACCTTAGCAAGCTCCGGCTCGATCGCATCAAATATCGTCATCGACGGCGAACCCAAACCTTCGTTAGAATAAGCTTTTTGCACCTCAGCAAACTTCTCGGTTTTCCATGACGGATCATAGATCATTCGCTGAATGTCGTCGTAGATATAGCCTTTTTGATCGGTAATTGCCTTTTCGATGTCGTATCTCCATATTTTGACGAACGATTCGGCACGAGCGTCGTTCGCGGCACCTCGCGCTTGTTTTTCATATTCGACGCGTTTGGCCGCGATCGCACACCATATCTTTGGTTTACCGTTGATGTAGTTCGCCGGAAAATTCGGATCGTTGGTGACGTTGGTGTATTTTGTCTTACACAAATTGTCGAGCGAGGCCAGCCGCGCCATGAGCGACGCCCATTCGGCATTATTGTTCGGGTTTTGAATACTCACGTTACCGGTCAGGTTCGGGTCGTAGAAATTCATAAACACAGCGACGTAGCCGACCACATCGTGACCGGCCTCATTGTAAAAAGCTTCGCGGATCGCTCCGTCGCTCTGAGAATTGCCCGATTTTGTGATTCCGGGGATCTTGGGAATATTTATGGTGATCTGAGCACTAGAGATCAACGGCAAGATGCCGAGTAGGGCGAGGACCCACATTGCGCGGAGTTTCTGTTTCATTTTTCTTTATCCTTAACTTTCCAAAACGTATGGTTGTTGTTTTCAGTTGATAGGTTTATCGTAGTTTGTATCGAAAAAACCTTTGGAATGCGTTAGGAACTTGTTAGGTTTTTGTAGATGTCTGACGATAATCCGCAAATAGCTTCGTTTGGAGAGTTCCGTTTTGATCAAACGGAACGCACTCTTTCGCGTAACGGTGAGAATATTCCGTTGCCGCCAAAGGCAGCCGAAATTCTCGCACTCCTGATCGAAAGACAAGGGCAGATCGTCACTCGCGAAGACTTGCTCTCCGCCGTCTGGAAAGACACATTTGTCGAAGAAGGCAACATTAACTACACGATATCGCTCTTGCGTAAAGCCCTCGGCGATAAAGACTTGATCCGGACCGTCCCGCGTCGCGGATATAAATTTGTTGCGCCGTCGGATCAGATCGAAACGGCAGAGGGGGCCGCAAGTTCAAAGTTCAAGCCTCGCTACAAGGTATTCGCGGCGGCTGCGACGTTGATCGTTGTCACGTTAGGGATCACGGGTTTTGTGTATTTTCGAAACAACTCGTCCGCCGTATCACCATCCACGAAGAGCATTGCTTCGATAGCCGTGTTGCCGCTCAAGAATCTCTCAGAAGACGATACCGACAACGCTGTTATTCTCGGGTTGACTGATTCTCTTATCACGCGGCTTGCGGGGTTGAGACGTTTCCGAGTACGTCCGTTTTCGGCGGTCGAGCAGTTTGCCAAGGGCAAAAAGGACTCGCTTACGCTTGGTAAGGAACTGAAATGTGATGCGGTCATCTCGGGGACATTTCAAAGGGCAGATGATCGGATGCGCGTGACGCTGCGAATGCTCGATATTCGTGACGGCTCGCAGTTATGGACATACACCTTTGATGAGTCAAACGGCGATATCTTTGCGTTGCAGGACGAGCTTGCACTGCGTGTCGCTGGTTCGCTCCTTGAAAGCGTTTCGCCCAACGATGAAGAGATTCTTGGAAAGCGATACACCGAGAATCGCGAAGCATACCTCGCCTACCTTCGCGGGCGGACTATATTTTCCAGACGTATCGAGAATGGCTTTCAGCAATCGCTTGACGCATACCAACAGGCCCTAGCACTTGATCCGACATTTGCACTTGCCTATGCCGGTCTTGGCGACCTATTTACTCGGCAAGGTAACGGAGCCAGTGGCGTACAGGCCGTCGAAAACTATAAAAAAGCGACTGCGTACATTAAACGGGCACTCGAACTCGACGCCGATCTTTCCGAAGCGCACGCCTCACTCGGACGGCTGAAACGAAGCAATGAATGGGACTGGAACGGTGCCGAAAGAGAATTTAAGAAAGCCATCGAACTCGACCCGAACAATGCGACCGCGGTCGCCTGGTACGCTCAGATGTTGTCGTTTCTCGGCAGATCCGACGAGGCTCTCGCCATGGTTGAACGCGCCATTGATATCGATCCGGTCACGCCGATGGTCGAGGATGTAAGGTTCGCAATACTCGAATCCGCCGGTCGTTTCGACGAAGGCCTAAAGATCGCCGAGGAACGGTTTAATTTCGACAAACAGAATCAAACCGCCCGCCGCGCGTTGCCGACATTTCTCTTTCACACCGGACAATACGAACGGGCGATCACCGTCACCGAAGAAATGGCGGCATCCGACCGGGGCCGCCAATTTGTCTGGTCTTCGCTACTGGCTACGCTTTATTCCAAGACCGGAAACCCGACAAAGGCGGGCGAACATCTGCAAAAGCTCGAAGAAATGTCGAAAGAAAACTCGAAGGCAGATTATTCCCTGGCGATAAACTACGCCGAACTAGGCCGTACCGACGATGCGTTTGCTGCACTCGAAAAGTGTTTCAAACTACGCGAAGAACGCCTTGTATGGATAAATGTCGAGCCGCGGCTAACGGCTCTTCGAGACGACCCACGCTTTCGCGATCTTGTAGAAAAAATGCAATTCGGCGGCAGTTAGACTGACAATAGCCAAAAGCTGGAAACCGGGAAAGACGGCGTCTGGCCTTCGATAGGTCCGCGAGGGCAGCGACAGCTTTGGCTTTAACGCAGCGACCGAGAAGTACGAAGACCTCGTCGCAGCCGGTGTCATCGACCCCGCAAAGGTCACCCGCACCGCTCTGCAGAACGCGGCCTCGCTTCCCGTTGCCTGATGCTCACCACCGAAGCCATCTAGCTCCCCTCCTGCCGGAGGAGGGGTGGCATCCGTTTCGGATGACGGGGTGGTGGGAGCAATGTCCAGGACGACAAGGCTGACCCGATGGCCGGCATGGGCGGCGGCGGCATGGGCGGCATGGGCATGGGAATGTAATGTCAGAACCGCCTGCGTAAGCGGGCGGCCAGTGCTAATGTCAGAACCGCCTGCGTAAGCGGGCGGCCAGTGCTAATGTCAGAACCGCGTGCGTAAGCGGGCGGCCAGTGCTAATGTCAGAACCGCGTGCGTAAGCGGGCGGCCCGTACTAATGTCAGAACCGCCTGCGTAAACGGGCGGCCAGTACTAATGTCAGAACCGCCTGCGTAAGCGGGCGGCCAGTGCTAATGTCAGAACCGCCTGCGTAAGCGGGCGGCCAGTGCTAATGTCAGAACCGCCTGCGTAAGCGGGCGGCCAGTTCGCCAACCACAAAAAGGCCTCGGCACACGCCGGGGCCTTTTTTTGATCAGGCCTGCCGGCTATCAAAGGATCATTCACATCTCCCACCTTTCGGTGCGGTGAGGACACCTGACGCCATAAAGCATGGCACCGGGCTGCCGGTGAAATCCGCCGGTATGTCCTCTTTGTAGAGCTCGAAGTTGGCGGTCGAAAACATTATGATGCTGACGCTGATCGGTTTGCCGGGTGTTGTATTACGGGGAATATTGACCATTCTCGCGACGCCGGTGGCGACGTTGGCAACGCCCGACTGAACGACCCTGGGCACGGGTACCGTTACCCCGCCGCTTACGACATCTTCCCAATACATGACCTGGATCCCGGCGTTATAGGCTCCGTTGTTCTCAAACCTGATCTGCCAGCTGTTGCCCGACGTGTCGCCGATAGTGTCATGTTTTGACGCGACGAGATAGTCGGTGCCGTTGAGGTCGTTGACGAACCTCAGAGCGTCGCCGATATGGATCTGGTTGACCTGAAGGATGCTTGGGAAGACGAGGCCGTCGCCCGCGAGGGGCCATTTTCTCTTAGCGGAGTTTAGAAAAGCGTAATTGTTGTGAGCCCGTGCGGTCGTCTCATCCGTCAGGCTGCTGCTGAAAGCTCCCAGTATAAGCAGCTGGTTTCCGCTGGCTGCGGTCTTTGCTTTTGCGGACGAGTACTGGTTAAGGTTGCCATAGGCGGCCGGCGAGAGAGCCCCGAACTGCAGGATCTCCCGTTCGGTCGCCACGCCGTTCACCATCTCGGACGCATATTTCGGCGTCGCGAATTGGCTCTGTTCCGCTTCGCCGCGGCGGCCTAATGCACGCACATTATCGTCGCCGACCTGAAGAATGAGCCTCTGGTTGGATCTCACGAGTTGAGACTTCGTCGGCCAAGGCTTGTCGTCCGGGTGCTTGAATATGCCGGTCTGCAGCTTTGCCGCAAAAATCTCCTGGTCAAACTCCAGGACATTGGCGCTGTTGTTTTCCATGAGGACGATGACGATCTCGCCCGGATTCGCAATCAACCATCGGTCGACCTCCTGCAGGATCGTGCTGAACCTCATATACGGCGTCGGATGCGTCCACCCCGGCAATTGAAACGGCCAGACGGTTTGATTCTTACCGCCGCTGGCAAACCTGTTAAGCTCGCGGACGCTAAGGCTGTGCGGGGCTATGCCGCAATGGCAAACGTACACGCCCTTGTCGAAGCCCGGCGGCGTATCACCGACAATATCGATCTCGAGCGATCGTGCGCCGCGATCCAGCTGCGAGGTGATACTGTCGCGCTGAGAGTTTTGAATAAAAAAGCCGTAATAAGTCGAGGATATCGCGTTATGAGTGCCCAGCCATGTGATCTCGTTGATCGGCTTTTCGGGCCGCACCGGCGACAGGAAACACTGTCTCGGCGGGTCGCCCTGGGCAGCAGACGAGGCCCCGAATTGGTAGCTGTTACAGTCAACGCCGTCCTTAAACGTCTTGTACGACCACCGGTTGCCTGTACCGAACCGCACGGTCCTGACACCGCTGAAATCGCACCGGGCTCCTTCGGTGGCACATCTTGTCGGTGTGATCACACAGGTCTTGAGCTGGTTCGGAGCCGGATCGTAGCCAAATCCCGCAGTTCCGCAATGGATCGTTGAGGTCACTACCTTCTTGGCCCATTTGGTCCCGACGCCGTACTGGACCTCGGCCGTGCCGGTGAACGAGCATCGCTCGCCTTCCTTGGCACACTCGATGCTCGTGCTTTGAGCATTCGCATTGCTATTCGCGAAAAACCCGATGACCAACGCCAAGCCCAATATGTAAAGGCTCGAACCGACCTTTGCCGTCCAGTCCTGCATAGTCTTACCCCCAAAATTGACAAGATATTGGAAACGAATGCGTATAACGTTACGTCAAATCCCGAAAATGTCCAAGCAAAAAGTTTGAAGAAAGCACGATCGTGTACGGGCTTGCGGTTCTCAATCAACGGAATTGACGGCATCGGCATGCAATGTCAGAACCGCCTGCGTAAGCGGGCGGCCAGTACTAATGTCAGAACCGCCTGCGTAAGCGGGCGGCCAGT
>CALDGX010000084.1 GCA_937941715.1 uncultured Chloracidobacterium sp.
GTATGCCCAAACGCCTCTACGCGTCGGCATCGAGCCCGATCGCCGGTGCGATTAAATAGAGGTTGAATGTGAAAATAGTTTCCTGCGCAAGCATAGTTTTGGCCGCCGGACTTTTGACTGGCTGCGTAGGTGAACGCAAGAGTCCTGCCCACAGCGTTGAATCTGATTCGCAAGCCGAGGTGTTACAATCTCCGACGCCGAGACAGTTATCGACCGAGGATATTGCGAGACGCGATGAGGTTGAGGCGAAGATGATGAGAGGAGAATTTCTTCATGATGGCCCAAGCGAACTCATTCATGTAGGAGATATCGACTCAGTGCCGGCGATCTTGGTTGTTCTCAAGGAGAGCCCTCTATCTCCAAATGGAACTATGGTTTGTACGAGAGCTCACGCTCTTTCTGCACTTCGACAAATAACTGGTGCTAATCTCGGAGCAACAGACGAAGCGTGGTTCGGATGGTGGGCAGATTACAAAAAGAGCAATCCCGGTCCTCGCAGGTTGGAAAAGTAAACACAAGTGCAGACTCAGATCAATATCAACTTTCTTCTTTTTGGAGTATGCCGCGATCTGGTTGGTCGTAGTCGATTAGAAATGAAAGTAAATCATCGATCCACCGTTGCAGAGGCTGTAAGTATTATCAGAGAGCACTTTCCTGGTCTTGAGAGGCCAAATCTTTTATTTGCCGTAAATGAGGAGTATGTGAACGATCAAACGATGCTTCAGGACGGTGACGAACTCGCGATATTCACGGCGGTTTCAGGTGGATAAGATCATATATCTTCTTGTCGGTTTACCGCGAATGCAGTGCGGCGTGGCTTGCCTCGCCGACTGATTCTCGTAGAATATCAGGAGGCTATGCCTCCAAACCGGTTCACAATATCCCGAGACTCGCCCGCGTACTACCTGACGGCCGTTGCGAAAGACCGGTTGCCTGTTTTCCGAACCGATGAAATTGCTTTGCTTGCCTGCCGGGCGATCGACGAAGCCCGACAGTCGGGCAAATTCATGATCTTCGCTTACATCATAATGCCCGATCATTTTCATCTCGTAACCGATAGCAGGATCGAATCGACCGAAGTACATAGATTTGTAAACGGAATTATAAGCAGAAGAGTGATCGACCATCTTAAGGAAACCGGGCGGCACGTTTCGCTTGAAAAGCTGCGAGTTCGGTCAAAGGCGGACGGAACTCAGTATTCACTTTGGCAACATCGCCCTAATGCACGTCTTCTATGGAGCGAACAGATGCTATGGCAGCGAATACAATATACCCATCTCAATCCCGTTCGTGCGGGACTGGCGGACCATCCAAATGACTGGAGATGGTCGAGTGCTCGGATTTTTCACGGGCGCCGCCGAGATGACGAACCTCTCGAAGTTGACCTTGGTAAAGTGGCTTGGCGCGGAAATTGAGATCATTGGAGGCAAAGCCTCCGATGGACTATTTCGGACCTAACGGCGAGGCTAGCCTCGCCGCACTGCGACCGCGGCAAGCCGCAAAGACTAAAATGAGTCCCGACTTTTTCGAACTGACGACTGAGCCTATCGACCTGACGAGTGTTGCTCGCCGTATCGTGCCGCCTGAATGCGGGGCGACGGTCACGCTTGACGGTTACGCGAGGCGTTTTACTAAGGACAAAGCGGCGGGCGGAGTACGCGAGACCGAGTATCTCGAATACGAGGCGTACGAACCGATGGCCCTGAAAGAGATGGAAAAGCTCATCCTCGCGGCCAAAGAGCAGTTTGAGATATCGGCCGTCGGCATAGTCCACCGTCTGGGCAGACTCGATATCGGCGAAACCAGCGTCGTCATCTCGGTCGCCGCTCCGCACCGAAAAGCCGCCTTTGCGGCCTGCGAATGGCTGATCGTCGAACTAAAACGCACCGTCCCGATCTTCAAGAAAGAGGTCTACCGCGACGGCGAACGTTGGGTCGAAGGTGACGTCGCTGTTTGATCAGTCGATCTCGGCCAATTTTTCGTTTGCCATCGCCACGACCTCGTCAAATAGTTCGTCGAGCTGATCGTTGGCTCCCCGCAGGCCCTCGGCGACATTCACTGCCCACTGGACGTACTCCTGACGCCGCTGTTTGTCCCAGTCCTCGGCCGGACTCGCTATAACGTCGCGGACGTTACTGATCTTGTCGGCGAGCTTGATCACCTTGGCTCCGTATGAGAGATGTGGTGCGTGTTCGATCTGGAGCAGTTTTCGCGTGTGCTTAGGCAGCGACTTGTCGTCGGTGACCTCCATAACGTAACCGCAGACGGCCTCGCCAAATTTCTCGGTGATCTCCTCAGGCAATACTCCGCAGTCTTCGACGGTATCGTGCAGCAATGCCGCCGCCAAAATGTCCTCGTCCTCGATGAGGCCGACATTGGCGATCATATTCGCTACTTCGATCGGATGGTTAATGTACGGTTCGCGTCTGGAACCCTTTCGAAAATGCCCGGTGTGTTTTTCAGCTGCAAAACGGGCCGCATGCAGCGTTTTATTTAGGTTATTCACATATCAGAATAGCAATCGCCGCCGGAAAGGTCAATAAATTCCCCCGGCGGTGGCCACTAAACGACGGCGTTTTGCTGCCGCGCTACCTGATCACCTCGATCGCGATCGTCTGCGAGCCCGAGACGATCGTCTCGCCGTCAGCCAGCATTTGATCGATCAGCGACTTTTGGGCGGCCGCTTTTGATCCGCCGACGCTGCGGTCGTTATTGATCGTCGCAAGCATCGAAGGCGGCAGATTGGGCATTTCGTTGGCTCCGATCACGACACCCGCCGCTGTTCGGTAACCGTAAACATATAGCCGGTCCGGGCGCTTGGCGAGATTGATCGTCCGGATAAGTTCGCCGACGGTCGCCGGGACAAATTGCTTGATCGCCGCGTTTTCCTGTATCGCCGATCCGTCGCCGATCATCAGCGACAGCGGCCCGGCCGGCGTGTTCTCAGGGATCCGGACGGTGGCCGACCTTGTCTCGAGTTTGCCGCCGTCGGTGCGGATGTACAAATCCACGTTCAGCGATTCGCCCGCCCGGACCTGCGCCCGGTCGACCGCGACCCGCTCAAGGGCACCGGCCCTGCTGCCCTCGACGACCGAAAATTTCAGATCCACACCGGTGACGTCGATCCCGGCGAGGTTGCTCTTGAGCAAAAGTGCGAGCGGAACGGCCGACGCCGCGGCTGACAGCGGTGGCGCCTGATTGCCGGTAAAGCGCCTTTCGACGCGTATCGGCTGTTCGCCGCGGACGCTGATCGTGCCGGTCAAAGTAATGGTCGTGTCGCCGATGCCGCGTTCCTGTGCCGAGATCGCGTTCAGCGCACCGACATTGACCACGAGCGGCGCCAGAAAATCGTCGATAGCCGATTCGAACCTTATCTCCTCGTTACGTCCGCGGCTTGTCGAAACCGCAACTTTCACCGGGATCATCTTCGGAGCCTGGCCGAGCGTCCCGAATATGCCGGTCGCACGGTCCTGTGTCAGCGTCCCGACGGCATCGTCAGCGACCGCGAGCTTGAACGAATTATTAGCGTTCGGCACGACCACGACGACATGCGACTCGGCCATCGGCAGATCGGTCGAACCGAGCCCGAAATACGGGTGGCCGAACGCGTAGATCTTGGTATTGTCACGCAGCGTCACGGTTCCGGCCGCCGCGATCGAAATGTCGCCGCGGGCGAGCTGGACCACGACCGAATCGCCGCCGAGCAGCGTGTTTTCGTCAAATGATTTCAGCGGAGTGATCTTGTTGCCGCCGCCGAGCGAGGCGACCGGCATGATCCCGACGCTCTTTAACTGTGGGGCGAACATATCGAGCACCGTTTGCGATATGCCGCTAAACGTCATCGGTGTCGCGATCGGCACAAAGGTCTGCCCGGCGACAGCGCTCATATGCGAGTCCGACGCCATCCCGGAAACGACGCTGCCGGCGTTTGAGAACGCTCCGGGCGACTGAAATTCGAGCGCGGCGGCGTTGATGTCCGAAAACTTGACCGGGCGAACGGCGGCCGCGGGTTTCGGCGCCGGAACGCGTTCGAATATCGAGATCATCTGTTCGATCGGCGTGATGCCGCAGATCGGTTCTTTGGCGAACGGAAAGCTGTAAGCGACGGCGCCGATCAGTTTGCCGTCGATATAGACCGGCGAACCCGACATGCCGGCAAATACGAACGTCCGCTCGGCCAGCGCGCCGCTCAGGCGGCCGATTATCATGTCCTGATGCGGCCCGATCGCACCGGGCACGACGCCCAGTATCTCGACGTAAAATTCTTCGGGTTTAGAGCCGCGAAATACCGTCTTTGCGACCCCTCGGGCACCTTCTTTCACTTCGGCGAGCGGCATGATCGCCACGGGTCCCTGCTTGCCGGCGGTCACCGCCGTTTGTCCGAACGCGGCCGCCGAGAACGCCGTCAAAAACACGATCACCGCCGCCGTCCCTAGTATGTTTCGCATCAAAAAAATCTTCCTCAAAACTTGCCCAATATGGTAACATCGTAAGAGTCTTATCGAAAGCAATCCCCGTTACGCTTTCAGCCTCCCGCGGTTACCTGTCGAGATTCCTTCGACTTTACTTGAGCATCTGTTATGGCAATGTCAACGCGTTTAGCTAAGAGTCTTTCGAAACTGATATTTCCGGCCATTCTGCTTGTCATTGCCGCGATCGCGGCGGCATCGGTCTGGCTGACGTACCGTACGGCTCGCCCTCACACGGCGATATACCTGGTCACGCCCGAAAAATACGGCCAGCTCAGCTCACGCGGCGCTCAAGTTACAGATGAGACCTGGACCAATAAAGATGGCTCGAGTTCGCGCGGATGGCTGCTCCGCGGGGCCGAAAATTCGCCGGCCGTGATCCTCTTTCATAAATACGGAGCTGACCGCTCGTATGTATTAAATCTCGCCGTCAAACTCAACGAATCGACCAATTTCACCGTCCTGATGCCGGACCTTCGGGCACACGGCGAAAATGCTCCGGTCAAAAACACGTCGTTCGGCGGGTGCGAGGCCGAGGACGCCCTGTCGGCGGTCGAGTTCGTCCGCAATCTTAAAACGCCCAATCAGATATCGCTTGTCGGCAAGGAGATCGGCGTTTACGGCGTCGAACTCGGTGCCGCGACCGCCCTCAACGCCGCCGCGATCGACAAGGGGCTAAAGGCTCTCGTCCTTGACAGCGTCCCGGCCGACTCTGACGCTCTCATCGTCGATGCCGTCAGCCGCCGCTTCCCCTTCGCCAGCACGGTCACCTCGCGGATGGCAAAGCTCGGCACGTTCCTTTACTTTTTCGACGGCTGTTACAAACGCGACACCGCCTGCGATACCGCCAAAAAGATCGAGGGCCGCAACATTCTGCTGCTCGGCGGCATCGACACGCCGGACTTTCAGGACGCGACATCGAAGCTGAGCAAGTGCTTTCCGGCAGGCAACAAGATCGAGACGAAGACCGACCTGAGCCCGTCGGGATTCGGCATCATCAACGCCTCGATCGAACAATCCGAGGCATACGACCGCCGCATAATCGAATTTTTCCGAAATAATCTGGGCAACTAGAGATCGAGCTTTTTATTGCTGTGGCCATTGGTCTTTGCGGCCGCGAGTATCTCGGAGTTGGCTTCCAACTGCTCGACGGTCTCAGCCAGTACCATTCGAATGCCACTCAGGCGTTCGCCGGTCGATGTCATTTCCAGGAATCTCGATTTCAGCTCATTTGGAAAGTTAAGCGCAGCGCTCAATACGAACGAGAGTGTTTCGGGGTCCGAACGGTTCAGTTCGGGCAAATTGTTGCGCCCGCCCTGCATCTTTGATACGACACCGGCCATTCGCTCAAAAAGCCCGTACACCTCGTCGGCCAGATCCGCTGCTTCGGTGCCGTCGTCCGGTTCATCGCGAAAGAATGCGACATCGCCGACCAGATATGGCTTATCATCGTCGATCAGCCCGAGCAGGCGATAGCGCCCGATGCCGATGGTGACGATATTCGAGCGGCCGTCGTCCATCGTTTGAGCCTCGATAATCTCGGCCGCACAGCCGACCGAACCGGCCAATGCCGCCGCATCAGACGGCGCCTCCGGATCAGCGAACCTGATCCCGAAAACGCCGCCGACGCCGCCGATATCGGTCAGCATTTGGCGGTACCGCGACTCAAAAATATGCAGCGGCAGCACCTCGCCCGGCACCATCACCAGCGGCAGCGGAAAGATCGGCAGTTCGGTCATTCCGGCAATATCTTCGATCGATCTGGTCATAATAAGGGTTGTCGGCTCAGCCCAGTTTGACGGCGATAAAATCCGCGATCTTCTGCGGTTCGTCATCGCCGAGCGCCATCCGCTTGGCTCCGATCACCGCGTCCGAAATGTCGTCGGCACGCACCTTGAACCGATTATCGCGGCGGATCAGATCCTCGATCACGCGGCGTTCGAGCTTTTCGCGGCCGACATCGTCGTCGGTCTCCTCGGCCTCGACAAAATCGGCCGGCACGGTGTGATTCTTTATCCTCACGTGCAGGGCTCCCGTGATGGCGCGCGCCTCGTCGCGAATCTTTGCCAGCTCGAGCAGCGAGTTTGGAAAGCCAAGCTGCCCGCGAAGGCTGATCTCGATGATCGGCTGCGGCTTGCCCTCAACCGCCCGGCGGGCCTCGGTATCTATACGCTTCAGGATGTCTTCGGTGACGTTGCGGGTGTCAGCGTAACCCGTGACATTGAACTGCAGCTGCTGGAACGGCCTGTAATGATAA
Source organism: uncultured Chloracidobacterium sp. (assembly GCA_937941715.1). Lineage (GTDB taxonomy): Bacteria > Acidobacteriota > Blastocatellia > Pyrinomonadales > Pyrinomonadaceae > OLB17. The sequence goes on from CALDGX010000084.1 coordinate 6,727, forward strand.
TCCTCGACGTGACGCGCCGTGACCGAATTGTCGTCGCCGGCCTCGACGACGAACGCGCCGCGTGTTTCGCGAAACTCGCTGATGTTGGTGATCTCGATCGAACCGGGATTGAACGCCCAGTTGTCGATCTCATAGTGCTTGTGAGTATGCCCGAGCCCGACGTAATCGGTAACGCTCTTGAGCTGTTTCAGCGCGTCGATCGACAGTGCCGGTATCGGGTGTGCCTGGTGCCCCTCGACGTCGGTGTGCAGCATCAGGATGTGAAATGCACCGTCGCGGCGGTTTTCGCCGATCGCGTCGGTCAGCATCGGTATCGCCCAGTTGCCCGACGCGCCGTACCACTCCGAGCCGAAAATCCGCGCCCGCCCGATGTCGATATAGCCGCCGCGGCGCTCGGCCGGATCCCACTGTTCATAAACGGCCCGGCCATCGACCGTACGCGGTTCGAGCAGTATCAAAAGGTCCCACGCCGCCAGCGACCGCAGCCAGCTAAAGGCGCTGTCGTTATATTTCTGGTCGTGATTCCCCTCGATGGCGATGACCGGTATGCCGGCGTCCTTGACCATCTTGAGGCCCTCGACGGCGTAGTTCATCGTTTCGGGCGGCACCGCACGCTTGTGAAAAAAGTCGCCGCACATCAACACAAAATCGACCTTTTCATCGATCGCGTAGCGCCGCAGCACATCGGCCCAGGCGTCAAAAAAATCCCTCGGGCTTTCGGCGAGCTGGTACCTTGTGCACCCGAGATGCACGTCGGCGATGTGCAGGAACTTCATAGGTGACATTTTAGCATCTATTCAGTGAACGTATGAATAAGTGATAAAATCTCCTCCATGAACAAAGTCGTCCTGATCACCGGTGCGTCGAGCGGCATCGGGCATCACACCGTCAAGCTGTTTCAGTCCAAGAATTGGAAGGTCGCCGCCACGATGCGTTCGCCGGAAAAGGCTGCCGAACTGCAAAACATCGTCGACGTCGAATGCTTCAGGCTGGACGTCACCGACCCGGCGTCGATCCGGTCGGCGATCGACGCCGCGATCGAGAAATTCGGCCGTATCGACGCGGTCGTCAACAACGCCGGTTACGGCCTCATCGGTGCGTTTGAGGCCGCCTCGCAGGAACAGATCGACAAACAGTTTCAGACCAACGTTTTTGGGCTGATGAATGTGTGCCGCGAGATACTGCCGTATTTTCGTGAGCAAAAGGGCGGCACGATCGTCAATATCGCCTCGGTCGGCGGCCGGATGACGTTCCCGCTCTTTAGCCTCTATCACGCGACCAAGTGGGCGGTCGAGGGCTTTTCGGAATCGCTGCACTACGAGCTCGAACAGTTCAACATCCGCGTTAAGATCATCGAGCCCGGCCCGATCAGGACCGACTTTTACGAACGTTCGCAGGAGGTCGCCCGCAAGGAGGGCCTGACGGCGTACGATGCGATCGCGGCCCGGGCGATACCCAATATGCAAAAGGCCGGCGACGAGGCTCCCGACGGCTCCGTCGTCGCGCAAACTATTTACGACGCGGTCAATGACGGCACGAAACGGCTCAGATATGGTGTAAATACAAAGGGTATCTTGACTCTGCGGCGGCTGTTGCCCGAAAATCTTTTCTACTCGGTGATCAAAAAGGTGATTTTGAGATAGTATTCTCAGGTTAAACGTGCGAAAGTGTCTAATACGTATTCCTTGCAGAAGAACACTGAACTAATTTCTTCCCCGTTAATGGCGCCGAGGTGCAGGCTCCATAGATTTCGCTTCAATTAACGACAGATAACGAATGAAGATCCTTCTTTACAATCCGGACAACGGTATCACGCGCAATTTCATGCCGCATCTTTGGATGTTTCTGCTTCAGTCGCTGACCCCGCCTGAACACGAAGTCATCCTGATCGACGGCAACGCAAAGGCGATGACGCGGCCCGAACTTGTACAGTTTTGCAAGGATAATGACATCGGCCTAATCGGTATCGGTGCGATGACCCGCATGGTCGCCCGTGCCTACAAGGTCGCCGACGCCCTCCGCGAAGCCGGGTTCAAGGTCGTGATGGGCGGCCCGCACGTGACCGAATGCCCCGATGAGGCTCTCGGCCGTGACGGCGGCCCGCGTCACGCCGACGCCGTCGCACTCGGCGAGGCTGACGAATACTGGGCACAGATCGTCGAGGACGCCGCAAGCGGCACGCTCAAGGATACCTATCAGCCAAAGATCGACGACAAGGGCAACGATTTTAAACCGAGCCTGCAGCCCTACCCGCATATCCCCTGGGAAACGCTCGACCTCGACCAGTTTTCGCTGGTTCCCAAGTTCCTGCAGCCGATATTGTCAAAGGCCGGCGAGGGCTGGGGCAAATTCTTTGTCGTGCCGATCGAGACCGGCCGCGGATGCCCGTACGGCTGCGAATTTTGCACCGTTACCGGATTTTTCGGCGATTCGATCCGCTTTCGCACCAATGAGAGCGTCATCGAGGAACTGCTCAGGCTCAAGGCCCGTGCCAAAAAGGAAAAAGGCCAGATCGCCGTATTCTTTATCGACGACAATCTCGCCATTAATAAAAAGCGGCTCAAGGGGCTGCTTCGCGATATGATCGCCGCCGGTGCCACGCTGCCGTGGGTCGCCCAGATCAGCGCAAATCTGCTCGCCGACGAAGAACTCGTCGACCTCATCGCCGATGCCGGCGGCAAGTGGATATTTATCGGAATGGAGTCGATCGACCCGGCCAATATGGCCGACGTCAACAAGACGTTCTCAAAACCGGCCAATTATCAGGCCGTGCTCGACGGGCTCGCCCGCCGCAATATCTACGCGATCACGTCGTTCATCTTCGGGATGGACAATGACACGGTCGGCGTCGCTAACCGCACGGTGGACGAGATCGAAAGCTGGGCTCCGGGCCTGCCCGTTTTCGGCCAGCTGACGCCGTTCCCTTCGACGCCGCTCTACACCCGCCTGCAAGAGGCCGGACGGCTCCAGCGGCCCAAACACTGGCTCGAATTCGCACCGTTCGTCATGGCTCACGATCCGCTCAAGATGACGATCGAGGACGCCAAGGAAGAGACCTTTGACGCGTGGTCACGATCGTACAGCCCGGAACGCAATTTCGAGGCGATCAACTCGATCCGTCACGCACCTATCGATGTCCGCATCAGCCATCTCGTCGCCCGGCTTTTCTTCCGCGGTATTTACTTTCCGCAGATGAGCAAATGGGCGTGGATCAAGCTGCTGCTCGATAATCGCCGATCGATCCTCAGCCTGACCGGCGAGGGTATCAGAACCTGGCGTCAGGCACGCAAACGCCGCCGCATCGAGGGCCGCGAGGTCCAAACGGCCCAGTCCTGATCGGACCGCCAACCAACGCAAATGCCGCCGGGCCCTCGGCGGCATTTTTTATCTACATCACCCTGCACGAACAGACGACGGCATCGCCTAAAGAATCGCGAGCGATATTTGAAAGTAGATCTGACCAAAACAAACGAGGCGTCAGGCTCGTTCTTTTGTCAGTAGATCAACGCACCCTCGAAACACCCGATCCGCTGTTAACCCTCGAAGTGCTCTTGACTCAAGGCTTGACTTCTTAGATGACCCCGATTGTATTTATAATTGGGGGTCACCAATACGCCGGATCAATGCCTCCAATTTCATTCTAAAGCTGCGAGCGATTCAAAAACCATCGAATACTGTCTGCGAGGACCGGGGCTGCCAAACTTTTCGTTGACTAACTTACGTGCCTCTTCGAATTGCCCCATCTTGCAGTAAGCAGCCGCAATGTAAATGTACCGATGAAATTGCTTAGTTATCCGCTGGTCGTTTGTCTCGTGGATCCGCACCAGATCCTCAGCGGTCGAAAATTCCGAAAGAAGCGGGAACACCCATTGACGTACAAACGATACGATCGATCTGCAGGCCAGTACAAACTCCTTTTCTCCAGTCGGATACCACTGACGGCGCTCCCCCTTTGGAGCAGCTTGCTCGATCGGTTGGGTCACAATGAAATTCGCTCCTGCAAGCAATTTTACCTCGCCCTTTACGAGTTCGATCGCCATATCACTTACTTCAGGCATCCTCACACGAAACCAAGGATAGATATGCGCTTCGGCACCCGGATGATATCTGGGGTACCAATAGGAGACAAAACTGATCTCCTGCACCGAAGCGTTCAGTTTACGCTTGTAGATCAGACCGTTCTTCCCGCGGGCAAATCCCTCCAACTTGAACGGCTCATCGACCTCTTGAGCAAGTGCTGCAAGCAGTTTGGGTTTAACGACTTTCAATGCTGTCATAACTACATTATTTCACGGTCGGCGAATAGAGCATGTTCGCGTAACAAAAAACTCTTGGTACTTGCCGACACCAATCGCGGGATTTGACCGGCTTACTTCGACATCAAATCTCGCCTTCTCTTTCACATTCGTTCTTCTTTTGAGGCTGTGCAACGGAATTTAGCGGAAATCGAAGTCAAATCTGTTCCTTCTTTCGTTGCTCTCGAAATACTTCGGCATCTACCGAATAATGTATAACTCCGTCATCAGTTTCAACGAATTCAATTCCTTGCTCGGTCAGTGATCTTTTCAGGTCTTCATTGTCACGAAGCTTAGAGTCATCAAATCTTACCTCACCCCAACAGGAGAGATAACGGGTGACCCGATTGAGTACCTTCTGATAATCGTATTCAGTTAGCTCAACACCATACGGCATTGTCCATTTGCGAAGTGAGTCCGTGTACAAAACTACATCATTGAACCACGTAAAATTCGCCAAAGCACCGATTTCGCGACCTTTTTCAACATAAGTAATGTATGTTTCGGGACCGCTACCATGAGTATTGATACTATAGCCGTCTTCAACTTGCGCCAACCTGTCTGCGGCTAAGCGAGCCTTCCACAAAACGAGATTTTTGATCAATCTAAAGATTCCGAACATATTTATGAAAATCACAAATCATTAAGAGCCTACGGCGATATGCAGCGTGGCACTTGGTAAATTCTGGGGTCTGACCTGCGATTCTGCGATTCCCATTCGATCTCACTTTGGCACTTTTCGCGGACATTTCACAGGCCGTTTTCATATCGAGATCATTCTCCATTGTTCGCCGGGCGAGGTCGTCGCGGCATCGCAGCGGCGGCAGACGTTGGTGACGTTCGTTCCGGTCAGTTTGGCGATCCTCGTCAAGAGTCAGTTTCTGCCTGTTGCCGGTTTGTGTCAATACTCATTTGGGTGATGGGCGGCGCCTTTGGCAAGCACATTGCATTGATCCTCAGACTCCCCTCCTTACCAAGGAGG
>CALDGX010000085.1 GCA_937941715.1 uncultured Chloracidobacterium sp.
AAAATACTCCGCCCGCGATCGCAAGGTAGCCAAATTTCCACAGAATATCTTTTTTATTCACTAGTTACTCAGTATAGGGGAAAATCGCCTTAGGTGCCCTGTACCGGCGCCACCAATCGGCGTAGCAGACATCGGTACATCCGATGTCGTAATGCACCACCTTCCATTTTCCGGCTGACTTTTTCAATATCGCAAAGAAATTGTTGTCGAACATATCGGCGTCGATCGCCTCTTGATAGCGGGTGCCGCGATAGTCCGGCTTGGTTCCGGCAGGTGTTTGCGGATCGCCGCCGACAAACGCCCAGTTACCCGACACATTAAAATGCTCTGCCGCAAATATTATCTTCTGTTTCAGATCACGCTCGATCGGTATTCTCAGAACGTCCAGGATCGCCTTCCTTTCGGCCGAGCCCTTTTCCGGGGTGTGTACCGACTGCCCCAACGAGGTGCCGGCCACGATCAACATGATGATCAACAATGATCGTAAACTTACAAACATTTGGCCTCCTATGCCGCCATAGCCTTGACTATTTCCGGCAAGGCATCGGCGCATCGTTCACAGACAGTGGGAAACTCCGAAAATTCGCCGACGCGGGTCGAATAGTTCCAACACCGTTCGCATTTTTCTCCGTCGGCCGCGACAATCTCGACCGATGTCGAACCGCCCTCGTGCACCTCAATCTGCGACACGATCATTATGTAGCGCAGCTGATCATAGTAGTTCAGCAGGAAGCGGGCGGTATCGGCATCGACCGTCAATATGACCTTGGCCTCGAGCGGTGAACCGATGCGTTTCTCGTTTCGGGCAGCCTCTAGAGCCTTCATGACGTCGTCGCGGATAGCAAATATCCGTTCCCAATTGGATATCAATTCTGAATTATCGACCACCTTTGCGGCCGGAAATTCACACAAATGGACCGAGGACGTGTCGCAGGCTGGCAGATTTTCCCAAGCCTCGTCGGACGTAAACGCCAGGATCGGGGCGATCAGGCGGCAAAGCGTGTGCGTGATCTGGTAAAGCGCCGTCTGCGCTGACCGACGCTCAACGGAACGCGGAGCGAGGATATATAGTCGATCCTTAATGATGTCGAAATATCGAGCGGACAATGTAACCGTACAGAAATTGTAGAGAGCGTTGTACGCGGCCTGAAAATCATAATTATTGTAGGCCGCGAGTACCTTTGACGTAACATCATCAAGTCCCGCGATCGCCCATCTGTCGATCTCCAGCATTTGGTCGGGTGCTACTGAATGTAATGCCGGATCAAATTCAGACAAGTTTCCGAGCGCGTATCGCAATGTGTTTCGTATCTTGCGGTATGCATCGACAACGCGAGAAAGTATCTCGTCCGAACACCTGACATCTTCGGTATAGTCGACCGCGGCGGCCCACAGGCGCAATATCTCGGCACCCGACTTGTCAATGATCTCCTGCGGTGCGGTCACGTTTCCGATGGACTTACTTTGCTTTTTGCCTTCGCCGTCGACGACCCAGCCGTGTGTGATGATCTGCTTGTAAGGCGCCTGATCGTGTGCGGCAATGCCGCAGCTCAGACTGGAATTAAACCAACCGCGGTACTGATCGCCGCCCTCGAGATAGACGTCAGCAGGAAAACGCAGGGTTTCACCCCGTGTCTCGAGCACGGCGACGCAACTCGAACCCGAGTCGAACCAGACATCGAGAATATCTGTCTCCTTTCTGAAATCCGCACCGCCGCACTTGCCGCACTTATGGCCGTCGGGAAGCAGTTCGATTGAAGGCCGGGCATACCAGGCATCGGCGGTTTCGACCGCAAAAATATCGGCGACATGATCAATGATCTTCGGGTCGGCAACCGCTTCATCGCAGCCGCTGCAATAGAATACCGGTATCGGCACGCCCCACGAACGCTGACGCGAAACGCACCAGTCAGGACGTCCCTTGAACATATTCGACATTCGGCCTTCGCCCCAGGCGGGGTGCCAATTTACTTTGCTGATCTCGTCAAGTGCCCGCTGCCGCAGGGACGACCCGCCGACCGATTCGTCCATCGAGACGAACCATTGCGGCGTTGCACGGAAGATGACCGGATTCTTACAGCGCCAGCAGTGCGGATAACGGTGATCGTATTTTTCGACGTTCAGAAGCGCACCGCTTTCACGTAAGAACTCAACGATCCTGGGGTTTGCGTCAAAAACGCTCATGCCGGCAAAATGCTCGACCTCGGCGGTAAACTTGCCTGAGGCATCGACCGGAGCGTAAACATCCAGGCCGTAACGTTTGCCGACGGCAAAGTCGTCAGCACCATGGCCGGGAGCGGTGTGGACGCAACCGGTACCGGACTTTCCCGCCGACTTATTTTCGTATTTTGCGTCCAGCTCCACCTCAGCGTCTGCTTCGCCCAATGTGACGTGATCAGCGTTCATTATCAGGGAAGTGCGGTCCAGCCATGCGTGCCGGGCTTCGAGATGATCCAGCCGCGAACCCTTAAAACGGGCCAGCTCACTTACGTGTTCAAACCCGCAGGTTTCAGCAAAGGCGGCCGTGAGTTCAGAGGCGACGATAAAAACATCCGCCCCAACTTCGATCGCTGAATAATCAAAATCAGGATGTACCGTGATACCAAGGTTAGCCGGCAGCGTCCAAGGCGTGGTCGTCCATATAACTACTGATACATTCTTGCCGGTCAATACCGGATCGACCAATGCCGGATCGGACTTCAGCGGAAACTTGACGTAAACTGACGGCGACGAATGCTGACGGTACTCGACCTCAGCTTCGGCAAGCGCGGTTTGATCGTGGATACACCAATAAACGGGACGCATGCCTTTATAGACATAACCGCGTTCAAGAAACCTCCCGAAAAGACGCGCGGTCGAAGATTCGTATTCCGCTGACATCGTCAGATAGGGCGTTTTCCATTCACCCAATATCCCGAGCCGTGAAAAGTCGCGGGTCTGGCCGACCATCGCCGTCGAAGCATGCTCACGACATATTCGGCGAAAACTGGAGACCGGGATTTCAGCTTTATTCTTGCCCTTTTCGGCCAATTTCTTTTCGACGAGCGTCTCGATCGGCAATCCGTGGCAATCGTAACCGGGGACGTACGGAGCGTCAAAGCCCATCATTGAACGCGATTTTACGACGAAGTCCTTGAGTATCTTATTTAACGCGGTTCCGATATGAATGTCGGCATTGGCGTAGGGCGGCCCGTCGTGAAGAATAAACTTCGGGCGCCCCTTTCGGGCCTCGGCGATCGAGCCGTACAGGTCAATTTCCGTCCATTTTTTTAAGCGGGCGGGCTCACTTTGGCCGAGGTTCGCCTTTTGCGAAAAATCGGTCTTGGGCAAGTTCACTGTTTTCTTAAGATCTAAAGGTTCGGTCATATTTGAGTGATCGTCCGTCTGCAACAATGGGCTTCGGACTCCTTAAAAACTCATATTTTAACACTTTCGGGTAAGGAACCGTATTTGGCGGCCCAAAAATGAAAATGTCCCTGGCATTTTTAACAGCCGGGGACCGTATCGGACAAATTTAATGGCAACCGTTCCGCCCGCTCCGGGTATATGTGCGGCTGATGATCAGCCCGATCAAATATTAGTATCTCAAGCACCGCCCAAGCCATCTACGAACGCGGCGCTCGATCACAAGGGCCTATTCTTCTTCGACCGTACATAACAGCGGAAATTCACGGGCCTTGGCGAGATTCATAGCTTTTTGCGCCTTCATATTGGCGATCTCGTAAGGGTAGATACCCGCAACTCCAAACCCCTCGTTGTGTACCTTGAGCATAATGGTGATTGATTCGGCCTCGTCGCGCATAAAAACGTACTGCAGGACGAAAACGACAAAATCCATGGTCGTAAAATCGTCGTTATGAAGTATCACCTTAAAAAGCTTGGGCCTTTCGAGCTTAATGTCGCTCTCGGTCAATACCTCGCCGCCGCCGTCAATGTCCGGGAAATCAGCCATCTTTGTTTAAGTTAGCATAGATGCGTCAATTAGCTATTCTGTGGCGTGTAGGGTTTACCCAACACGTGCAACCCGTTTCGGAAAGCTCTCCGCGTTAGAGCGTGCCAGCCGTAACGGTCGCCTTTCGCTCGAGTTTGCCCCAGCCGACCACTGCACCGCGGATGGCGGTCGCAACCGACTTGACCATTACCCAATACATCACCTGCCGATACCCGAAACGCTGGATCATCAACCAGCCTAGCAGTTTCTTTTGTTCACTGCGCTCCATCATGAACGCGGCAAACGCTCCGGCCCAATCGACCGCCAGAAACAATGCGTAGAAGAAGAGCACCTGATTCAAGTTACTTGGCGTTTGCGCATATTCGTGCTGATGTTCGAGGTATCCGATGACTGCCCCGATAAGCGACCATATGAACATAAGATCCATCAACGGCGATATCAGCGGAAACAGGATCTGAAATAACCAAACGTTTGGCATCGCCACGAATCCTAGGGTCCCATACCGAGGATTCAGCAGTGCGTTTTTGTGTTTCCACATACACTGCAATGTGCCGTATGACCACCGAAATCGCTGTTTTGCAAGATTTTTGAGACTGTCTGGTGCCTCGGTTAGGCCGATCGCGTTTTCTTCGTAACCGATCTTGTAGCCGAGCTTTCGCACCTGGATGGTCAGGTCCTGATCCTCAGCAAGCGTGTCGGACGAAAATCCGCCGGTCTCTTCAAGAACCGACCGACGCCATGCCCCGACCGAGCCGGGAACGACCGTGATGCAGTTCAGCGAGGCGAAAGCACGTCGGTCAAAATTCTGCGAAGTAACGTATTCCAATGCCTGCCACTTCGTGACTATGTTGATTCGGTTACCGACCTTGGCATTACCCGCGACAGCACCTAAGCTCTCATCCGCAAATCGATGAGCAAGTGCAGCTATCGTTTCGCTCGCAAAGATCGTATCGGCGTCAAGCCCGATGATTATTTTACCCTTGGCCCTTTTCCACCCGAAGTTGAGAGCCTCGGCCTTTCCGCCATTTACCTTCTGAAAGACCGAAACCCGAGGGCATGCTCCAAATACGCCTTTACACAACTCAAATGTCCCGTCGGTCGATCCGTCATCGACAACGATGATCTCGAACTTTGGATAGCCCGACGCGAGCAAACTGTCAATTGTGCGGACGATCACTTTTTCTTCATTGTATGCCGGCACGATGACCGAAACGAATGGTAGGAACTCCTCGCCGAAATGGACCTTTACCCGCCGACGCGAACGCACGTATTGTGCGAAAGCGAGTACACCTATGACCGCCATTCGGCCAAGGCCGAAAATGATCCCGAGCAGGAAAAGCCAGCGCATCAGCCATCCGGCCACCGACACACCATAAAAGACGTACGCGTCGGCCTTAGCATAATACGACTTCTCCTGTGGAACCGGCGGCATAGCCTGTTCAGGCGTCATATTGGCAAGTTCGGCGATCGTCGTAAACTCGTAACCGAGGCCTCGAAGTTCGTGAATAATCTTTGGCAGAGCCTCGACGGTCGCCGAGCGGTCGCCACCGCTGTCGTGCATCAGGATAATGTTGCCGCGTTCCTCGGGTGTGGTGATCGCAACCTGTTTTAGGATCTCGTCGACCAATTGGTCCGCCGTATGCGGCGTCCCGTCGTCATTCGTCAATTTCCAATCATCAGGGTCTAGATGGAGGCCTACCGAGATATATCCGAGATTTTGGGCTTGGACAGTGGGCTCAACCTCGTCTGGCGTTCGCGGTTCAGCATCACCAAAATAGGGTGCGCGGAACAAGCGGGTCGAGTGTCCGGTCAGCGATTCGATCAGACGCTGAGTAGCATTGAGTTCGACATCGGTAACTGCAGAAGGCACTTCGCCCAAATTGGGGTGCGTAAACGAATGATTTCCGATCTCGTGCCCGTCGGCAACGATACGTTTAACGATCTCGGGATTCGTTTGGCCGTTTTCGCCAACGATAAAAAATGCGGCTTTAACATTTTCCTGTTTCAGGATATCGAGAATCTTTGGTGTCCAAACCGCGTCGGGACCGTCATCAAACGTCAGGGCGATCTTGCCGGGTTTGTCGCCGGTTCGCTGTATGACGTATGAGGATGGTATCTGCAGGTAGCTCTCGCTTTCTATTTGGCCGTCGACCGAGGCCGTGATCTCGCGGGACCCGTCCTGCGGTTCGGCAATGACTTGCAGTATTTCGCCGGTCCCCTGAAAATCGACATTATAGCCATACTTGATAGTGTCGAGTTCGGATAATGAAGCCGCGGTATGAGAGCCGAAGACTTTCCACAAGGAAGGATCCTCGCTACCGAGACGCCATAGTGCATAACCGGCCGGTTTATAAGCGGCGGCACTTTCTATCTGATTGTACGCCGTGACTGCGTCCAGAAACCAGATCGAGTGCAGCTTTCCGTCGTCCTCAGCATAGTCGAAATGTGGATTTCGTGATGCCGCGTCAAATTCTATCTTGGCGGGTGAATCGAGAGACTCTTTTGCGGCAAGTAACGCTGCCTGAAATGAGATGTCCTCGCCTTCTTTTTCATCCTTTGTCCAGTTGTATCCGTAGTTGCCGAAACAAACAATGGTCTTTGACGGTGGGAGTTCTGTCATTCGCTTTTTCAGCGTAGCTTCGAACCAGTCCTGCCCGGCAACCGGTCCGGCTCCACCGGTCGACCAGTGCTGGTCATAGGCCATTAGCATCAAATAGTCCGAGACGCCGGCATAGGCCTCATAATCCCAATCCGGATTATCAAACGGGACAGCCTGAGCTAGGATCAACCCCCGCGGCTGAAACTCCTCCCGAAGCTCCCGCATAAATATGAAAAGGTCTCCCTGAGAGGTGGCCGGAACTTCTTCAATATCGATGGTGATCCCGCCAAATTTGTACTTTGTTACGCTTTGAAGAATTGCCGCGATCAGCTTTTGCCGCTGCGGTTCGGTAGAAATGGATCTGGTCAGGATCTCGGGATTCCACTGTTCATTTTTATAATTTTGCAGCAGGGGCAGTATTGGCATTTCCGGTTTTGTACGCTGAACAAAATCGAGAGCCTCTTCCTTAATGTCCAAAACCAGCGGATCATCCGGGTTTCCGGATAATCTGATCCATTCAGGTACGACCCAGTCTAGCCGAGCAATGTTCTGCCTCAGGGAGGCGAGGCTCGAATCGTCCCAATTGACAAAAAAGCCAACGGCAACCGGATCTCCATCGTTCATCGCCCTGACATTTGTCATGGCCTTTTCCGCTCTATGCTTTTCAGCTGCACCAGTTCGTGCGGCACGGGCCTCATCGCGGTTCTTCTTTTCCAGCTTTGCCCTGTCGCCAATCTGTTTGGCGACGGATTCAGCTTTGGTCAAAGCCGGTCTTTCGGGCGGATGAAAATTAATGTCTGTTTGCTGCGGGAGTACGGCAACCGGCTTTAGACGTATCTGTGGCAGGAACGGATTGACCAGCACGCTGACAACGAAAACCGATAAGAGTACTGAAATTGCGACGGCGGTCAACACACCGAAATAGTTAACGAAATGTCGACGCAGGCCGCGTTCGTCGGAAAAGACGGGCTTTTCGGGCCCGGACCCATTTTCTAAACCCATATTGAGGCCTCGGGGGGCTTAATTCATAACTAAACAACATTACGAACTTCTACGACATTAGTTTGCTCTAACAACAAAAAAATATAGACCTTTGCCGCTTTTTTTGATAGATTTCAATTGCTCTGTGTACTAAGTATTCAATTTTTCTGGTCTAGTCCCGCCCGGATTTGAAATCCGGGCCGGATTCGCCATTTCAATGGCTAACCAAACATAAATGAAAAAGGATCAGGTTCTAAAGGGCGAAATCGCACGCCAACAGTCGGCAGACCGGCTCGACGCAGTATTTTCAAGCGTCGGCCAGAAACTGCGAGAGGGCTATTCAAGCCAGGCCGAAAGGATCCTGTTGTCGGCGATCAAAACCGGGACCCATTCGCCGGATAATTACGCACATCTGAAGCGTCTTTTGTCCTTTACCCTTGAGACGGCCGGCCGGTACGGCGAGTCGCTCGAGGCCGTCCGGCAATTTGAGTCCGAAGACGAACTCAAGGAACTCTCGATCGAAACCCAGGTACAAGTGATAACCCAACTTGCCATTGCATATAACAACTGCAGTGAACAGCCCAAGGCCGTTACCCTGCTAAAAGAGACCCTAAAAACAGCAGAGGAAAATAATCTTCGACATCTTGCGGGCTCGATCGATATAGCACTGGCGCGGGTATACCGTAAGCTCAGTGAGTTTCCTATCAGCCGCGATTATGCGCAAAAGGCACTCTCGCACTTTCGCGAGAATGGCAAATGGCTCGGGATGGCGGAAGCTTATCGTGAGATCGCTAACAGCTATCACCAGGAGGGAAACAGTCAGCAGGCGGTCATCAATTTTGATCTCGGCATCAAGATCATCGGCGAAAATTCGGCACCTTTCATGCTCGGTAAACTATACACGGACATGTCCGGCGCCTATTGGTTTCTCAGGCGTCCTCAGGACGGCATAGCGTGCCTGGAGAAATCCATTGAGTTTTTTGACCAGACCGAGCACGCTCTGAACACAGTCATTGCCTACAACAATCTCGGGATCAACCTCATGCTAATAGGCGAACTCGCAAAGGCCGAGGAAATGATAAAACGGGCCATTGAGATCGCCATCAAACAAGATTATGTACATATTGCCGGGATCTACGACTCGTTGGGCGAACTCTATATTCTGAGGGGAGATCTGGACATCGCTGAGGACTATTTGAACAAAGCTGTCGCGTTTGCCGAGGAACGCAACCATCAATGGTACCGGGTCCAGTCGATGCGCAACTTGGCGAGGTGCTACCTAGCGCAGGGCAAAGAAAAGAGGGCGAACGAAAAAGCCCGGGAAACGATCAATTTGTCGGCGGAGATCGGTGATCGTCACTACGCCAAGATGGCCGGACTTGTGCTTGCCGAAAGTTGTCTTCGGCAAGGTGACGTCGAGGAATGTGAGAATTCACTATTGGCGATCGAAGCCGATGACCCATCGACGGATTTCTTCGTGCTTGGTAATATTCAGCGGATCCGAGGGTTAGCGGCTATTGAGCAGGGCGATCGTGAACTTGCGATCCACCATTTCAGCCGCAGCCTAACGATCTTCGAGGCCGCTGAAGATCTGTATCACACCGGCTTGGTTCATCTATTGCTCGGTGCAAACCTTGACGCCCGCAATGCGACCCGAGCAAAACGTCATCTCGGTTCGGCGTCGGATATTTTCAGAAAGCTCGGCGACCTGCCGCATACCGCCGCTGCAGCCAAAGAACTGAAACGCGTCGAAAGCACAGCTCAAATTGATCCGAAGGGTTCGGAAAAGCGCACGAATTCGGTCGTATCTCAGTTGTTGACGGTTCGACTTGCCGAAGCAACAGCGTCGAGAGAGTTGTTGTTCCGTGAATTGGTTGCCGTACTGCAACAGGAAAGCAACGCTAAGAAACTCATAATCGCCCAGTTTAATGACAAAAAGCGACTCTACCCTTTTATAACTCACGGGTATTCACCACAAGAAAGCAATGAACTCGTTGCAAAGTTCGGCGAGGCCCAGAAGACAAAGGACGAAAAGACATTTTGCCGGGTTAAAAACATTGCCGTATTTCCGCTTCGTGGCTCGGCGGCACAGCCGGCCTTTTTGCTTATCAATCCGCAGTCAGGGGCCGTCCTGAACGATGATTCGTCGCTTCAACCGCTGCTGCGTGTCGTCGAACTCGGAATGGATGTGGTCGCCCTTCGCGAAAAGGACAGATCTGCCCCGACCGAACAGGAAGTCAGTCCGTACACGTCAAACAGCCTGATGCCGGGGTTCATCCATTCTTCGCCGGCGATGACCGCACTGGTCGAAGAAGTTTACAAGATTCGGTCATCGGATGTGACCGTACTTGTTACCGGTGAATCAGGGACCGGTAAGGAACTGGTTTCGAGAGCGATACATACGCTTTCAAACCGAAAGGACAGGATATTTGTTCCTTTCAATTGCACCGCCGTGCCCAAGGAGCTCGCCGAAGGGCACCTGTTCGGCTATAAAAAAGGAGCGTTCACGGGAGCCGTGCAGGATTCACCCGGCGTGATCAGAACGGCCGACGGCGGCACTTTGTTTTTGGATGAGGTCGGCGACCTGCCATTAGACGTCCAGCCCAAGTTGCTTAGGTTTTTACAGGAAGGCGAGATCCAACCCCTTGGTGACAAGCAGCCGTTGAAGGTCGATGTCCGCATCATCGCAGCAACAAATATGCCGCTTGAAGAAAAGGTCGCTGACGGGTCATTCCGCGAAGATCTTTATTACCGACTCAATGTTATCAGGCTGCGTGTACCCCCGCTCCGGGAGCGCAGAGCTGAGATACCGCCGATCGTAAACTATTACGTCAACCATTATTCAGCTCGATTCGGGAAACACGACATAACGTTCACGCCGCAGACCATCGATCTTCTGATGGTTTGTAATTGGGGCGGTAATGTTCGCCAGCTTTGTAATGAGATCCAGCGTATCGTCGCACGCGCTGAGGACAACGAAGTAATTACGCCGGACCATCTGTCGCCTGAACTCAAACGAAGCGCACAGCCGCTCACGCCGTTCGAACTCGGCGACAACGTCAAGCCGATCGCGTCATATGACGGAGTTTTCTCACCGTTTGCCAATATCTCGGCGGGCGGGACACTCGAAGACGCAGTTTCCGAACTCGAGATGCAGCTTATCAGAGCGTCTCTGACAAAACATAGTTGGAATATATCGCGTGTGGCGTCGGAACTCGGGCTTACCCGCCGCGGACTTTACCTGAAGCTCTCCCGATACGGGATCGCAAAAGCAAGCTGACCGAAAGATCAAAGGTCGGTGCAGGCACCGTTCTTCCAACGCGACAGAGACATCCGTTTGCGAAGGTCGCGATAGACGACTGCTGTCGCCGTTCGGACGGCACGGTGGCCCTCACGGACACGCATACAAATTCGGTAATTGAGTCCGGCAACGACCTGGACTTCGGCCTTGCGGATGCTTACGAGCGTAACGGACTTGCCAGTACGCTTGGCACGGGCCGACACGGCGAATGCGGCAGCCTTTCGCACGTCTTTATCGGTCACCGATGAGGTGCCGTAACCGCCGGCAATAGGTTCGTCAGTTTGGGCTGCAACCTTGGTAAACGCGGCACTGACAACAAAGATCGTTGCCAAGACAACCGAGCAAAATAAAAATTGTTTCTTCACGATATTAACTCCTCTGTTCAATTTCCCGAAATATGTCTGAGTTCCTTGATAATCCCGGGCAGGATCTCAAGGACCCGATCGATCTCATCCTCGGTGTTCGTTCTGCCAAGCGAGAAGCGGATCGAACCCATCGCCCGGCTGTACGGCACTCCCATCGACTGCAGAACGGACGACGCCGTTCGGTCTTGCGAATGACAAGCCGACCCAGTGGACACGCAAACACCGGCCGCATCCAATCTCGCGGCGATCATCTCTCCGTTGACATTTTCAAACGAAATGCTCGACGTATTAGGCAGACGCTCCTCCGAGCGGCTCGTTCCGTTGAGATACGATCCTGGAATTGACGATAGTATTCCATGCTCCAATCGATCTCGCAAATTTCGAACCCGGACATTCGCCGAGGCATCAGCCGCAAGCTTAGCCGCTGCACCCATGCCTGCGATCTGGTGAACCGCCTCGGTCCCCGAACGCCGTCCACGTTCCTGGCCGCCGCCGAGCAGGAAGGCGGGCGGTTCTATTCCCTCGCGAATATATATCGCCCCGATGCCCTTTGGGCCTTGAAACTTATGGGCCGATACTGCCAGAAGGTCGATAGACGCCTTTCGGACGTCGATCGGAACCTTTCCGGCCGCGTTCACCGCGTCGACATGAAACAGTACATCTGCGTGCCGCTTAATGGCCCGGCCGACGGTTTCGACCGGAAACAAGATGCCGGTCTCGTTATTAGCGAGCATTACGGAAACTAGCAATGTATCGGCATCGATCAGCGAAATAAGTTGGTCGACCGACAAGCGGCCGTCAATATCGACCTCGACGCGGCTGACCCGATAGCCGCTGTTCTCGAGTGATTCGATCGGTTTTCGGACCGCTTCGTGCTCAACGTTGGTCGTAATTATGTGCCGTTTTTCCGGCCGCATACGGGCCGCCCCGAAAATCGCCCAATTATCCGATTCGGTACCGGACGCCGTAAAGACGACCTCATTGGGGCTCGCGGCACCGACCAGTACGGCGACGTCGGATCGACCCGCTTCGACCACATCTCGCGCCTTGGCACCGGCCGCATGCCGCGACGACGGGTTGCCAAAGACACCTTCGAGGGCGTCAGTCATCGCGGTGACGACTTCGGCGGCGAGAGGAGTGGTTGCGTTATTGTCGAGATATATCATCGGCTAAGAGCGGTGCGATCCGTCAATTATGTCACATTCAGATTCACAATTGCTCGGTGACGATTTACAATAACGCCTGTCGTGAACGCAATTCTTACCATCAGCGAACCGAGCGGCCGCACCTGGGAATTTGGTGCGATGCCCGGTCGCGTCTACACAATCGGGCGATCCAAAGAGAACGATATTGTCCTCAACGACCGCCGGGTTTCGCGAAAGCACGCGTTTATCGACGCCACGGCCGGACCGTTCAAACTCGTTGACGGCTATCACGAGAACGGGGAATTACTTCGAAGCGTGAACCGGGTCTTTGTCAACGGAACTGCTCAATACGAACGGATACTCGAAACCGGTGACGTCATCACCATCGGCGAGTGCCGCCTTGTGTTCAAGGCCCTTTCGACCGTTGCCCAATCGCCGGATCCGATCAGCGCTGAGGCTCAACCGGCTGTTACCGCTGATGTTCCGACGGGCATCAAATACGACGATGCCCCGTTGGGCCACACTCAGGTCCAGATGTCAGCCAGGGAGATCATCGGGCGTCAATCACATCTTTCAATGGAGTCGGCGAGCGCCACCCCCGAGGAGATCAAAGTTCTCAAGCGAAAAGCAGTGATGCTCGAGCTTTTGTTCGAAATGAGCCGCACGCTGGGAACGGTTTTTGACCTCAAGGAAATTTTTGAAAAGGCGACGGACCTTATCTTTCGCGGCACGCCCGCTGACCGTGTGGTCGCATTGCTGGCCGACGAAACGATCGACGGCAAGATACTCGATTACAGCCTTTTTCAGATCGGGGCAAAAACACGCGACGCTCAGTTTCAGAACCTGACCGATAAACTGACCGTAAGCCGGACCATCACGCAAAAGGTGATGCGTGACAAGGTGGCGTTATTGTCGCAGGACGCCAAGACCGACGCTCAATTTTCCGGTGCCGAGTCGATAGTAGCCCAAGGCGTCAGATCGACGATCTGCGCCCCGCTGATCACCGAATCAAATGTTCACGGCGTGATCTATGCTGACCGCCTCGATCCGTTTGCCGCATTTTCGCCTGACCACCTCGAACTGATAAGTGCCGTCGCGGCTCAAACCGCTGTAACCGTTGAGACCGTCCGCGCGCACAAGCGGCTCGCCCGCGAGGAGGTCGCGCGTGCGAACTACAGCCGTTTCATGCCCGAATACGTGGTAAAGCAACTGCTCGAAAATCCCGATTCGTTCAGGCTTGGCGGCGTGAATCAGAAGATAACCGTGCTATTCGCTGATATTCGGGGCTTTACTTCATTTTCCGAAACCGAAAATCCTGAACGCGTGGTCGGATTGCTTAATCGCTATTTTACCGCGATGACCGAGATCATCTTCGAACACGGCGGAACGCTCGACAAGTACATTGGTGACGGGCTAATGGCGATATTTGGCGCACCGACGGCGACGCCGGTCGACGCGGTCAACGCCGTCAAGGCGGCGGTAGCAATGCAAAAGCGAATGATATCGCTCAACGAGGAACTGCATCAGGCCGGATACTCTCCCGTTCAGGTTGGCATTGGGCTGCATACGGGGGTCGCAACGATTGGATACGTCGGTTCCGAACAGCGATCGGAGTACACTGCGATCGGTGACACGGTAAATCTGGCGGCCAGACTCGAACAAAATGCCTCCGGCGGACAGATATTGGTAAGCGAGGCAACCGTTTCAGCTGCCGGCAACATCTTTCCGGTGACGGTTCTTGAGCCCCTGGCAGTTAAAAACCGGCTGCAGCCGGTCGCGTTATTCGAGCTAAGATGGGCATAAAATTATTGGCAGCAGCTTGAAATTAGGCTTATAATCGCTTTGGCGAATCGTTGGAGAATAGCCGAATGTTAAAGATCTCATCATTAAAAAATCTGGTCACCGACTCGATGGCCATCGATCTTGGTACAGCGAGCACCATTATCGCGGTCAAAGGCCGCGGGGTCGTTGTTGATGAGCCATCGTTGGTCGCGATCAACGAAATGACTGACGAGATAGTTGCGTTTGGCCTTGAGGCGGCAGAAATGTCGGGCCGCGAAGGCCGCGACGTTATCGTCAAAGCTCCCTTGGTCGGAGGCGTCGTAGCCGATTTTGAGAGAACCAAAAAGATGCTCGCCCATTTCGTCAGAAAGGCGAAGACGGGCGGGTCGAATATCTCGATACAGGCCGTCATGAGCATGGTCTCTGACGTTACGCATGTCGAGCAGCGTGCTCTGCACAACGCGGCGGACGAGGCGGGGATCAAAAAGGTATTTATGATGGAAGAGGGCCTTGCCGCCGCGTTTGGTGCCGGCGTTCTTCCGACCGATAAGCGGGCGGCAGCGATCGTCGACATCGGTGCCGGAACCACAAATATCGCGATCATCGCCAAAGGCTCGGTGGTGCACTCGACATCGGAACGATACGGCAGCCAGGCCATTAACGAGGCTCTCGCGACTCATCTCAGGCGGCATCGCGGTTTGCAGGTCGGGGAAGAAACTACCGAGCATCTCAAAACGAATTTCTCGTCAGCATTTCTGCCTGATGATATTTCTAGGGCGATGGAGGTCCGCGGACGCGATGTCCAGACCGGCAGCCCGGCCGCAGTCGAGGTAACCTCAGGCGAGATGTACGCCATAGTCGAAGCGATCGTCCGCCGGATCGCACTGCGCGTCAAAGACACGCTGACCGAACTCCGTCCGGAAGTGGCCGCGGACATTTACGACCGCGGTGTGATCCTGACCGGCGGCGGCGCGTTGCTCGACGGTATAGACCAGTATTTACGTGGATTTATCAATTTGCCGGTCAGCATTGCCGATGAGCCGCGTTACTCGATAGTCAACGGACTAGTTAAGATGTTTGATGACGAAAAGCTGCTCGAACGCGTCACACGCAACGAACTTAGTGTTTTGCAGAACGCTGAGATACCGTTTGAAGTGTAGGCCAGTTCTTATTGTTGGAAATGCCCCAGGAGCACTGCTTACGGGGGCATTTTTTGTGCTGTCACGCCCCTAAATTATGCAAATCACCCGACCGAATTATGATATCCTTATCGACGTTAAGTCTGACGGAGATAGGTAATTGAGCCTTTTCGAGTGATGCAGCTCTTCGAATACATTCATGCGATAAGCAGCGTGCGCAATGTCATCGACATAGTGCTCGTTTTTATCATCGTGTACGTCGTACTCAAACTGCTGCGCGGCACACGGGCGGTCCCAACCGTTGTCGGAATGGTCTTGCTCGGCATGCTGTACTGGCTCGCATCGGTTCAGGGGCTCTCAACGCTCGAATTCGTGCTGCGGTACGCGGTCGTGTATATCGGTATAGCGATCATCGTTCTGTTTCAGTCCGAGATCAGGCAGGCTCTGATCTATTTTGCCAATCGATTCCGTTTTCCGATGCTGCGTCGGCAACGCGGGCAGTTCGGAGGCAGCGTTTACGATGAGGTGGTATTGGCGGTCACAACGCTCGCCTCGGAAAAGACCGGAGCTCTCATCGTCATTGAACGCAACATCGGTTTGCGCAACTTCATCGATGCCGGGGTCCAGTTGGACGCCAGGTTGAGCTACGACCTTTTAGTCACGATCTTTAACCCGTCGACGCCGCTTCACGACGGTGCCGTCATTATACAGAACGAACGGCTCGCTGCCGCATCGGTCTTTTTGCCGCTGACCAAAAATCCCGAGATCTCGCGTGACCTTGGAACGCGGCACCGCGCGGCTATCGGCATTACCGAAGGTTCCGACGCGATATCACTTGTCGTATCAGAAGAAACCGGCTTGATAACTTATGTCGACGCTGGCAACGTCCGACGTAATCTGGACCCTACAACGTTAAGAAAGCTCTTGCTCGAAGCGATGGACATACCCTTGATCGAGCGTAAGAAGGAATCTGCCAAGGCCCTCAAAGAGGCAGATACCGAGATCACCATTGGTTAGAACGTAAACTCAGAAAGATGCCTTCCGGATACGAGAAAATCAGAGACCAGGGAACGAGAAAGTTGCTTTTCAGACAGATCGTCCGAAAGGTATTTCTTGAAGACTGGGCATTAAAGCTGGTCGCGCTCGTTATCACGCTCGGGCTTTGGTTCGGCGTGACGGGGCTCAGCACTCCGTCTACAAAACGTTTTACAGTCCAACTCGCTCCGAATGTTGCAAATAATATCGAGATCACCAACAATGCGATCTCCGAGGTGGAGATCGTCGTCAGCGGCGATGAACGCAAGCTGAAGACCCTGACAGGTACGGGTCTGGTGGCGGCACTTGATCTGACATCGACGCAGCCCGGCGACCGTGTGATATCGCTAACGCCTGAAAACGTCTCGGTCGATCTGCCTCTTGGGGTAAAACTCGACGAGATCCAACCGAGCCGCATCGCGGTCAGGCTCGAGGCGGTACAGGAACTCGAATTGCCGGTTAAGGCGGATATCGAGGGTAAACCTGCCGACGGATTTGAGGTCTATGGCGAAACGGTTCTGCCGCAGCGGGTAAAGGTACGCGGGCCTGCCAGCTTTATGAAGACGCTGGATTTTGTCTTGACGGACAAGATATCTATCGACGGACGTACCGAGGACTTTACGGCCAAGCAGGTCCCGCTGGGCGTTTCAAATCCCAAAGCGACCGTCTTCAATACTGTGGTTGATGTGGCTTTCCGTATTGGCGAAAAGCGCGCCGTCCAAACTTACAACGTCACTCAAACCGCTGCCGGGCAGATTAAACGTTATACCGTTGCCCTATTTGGCGCGAGATCCGTGTTGCCCAAGATACGTGCCGCCGATATTAAGGTCGAGATCGTAAAGAATGCCGACGGCGACGACGTTCCTCAGGTTGTCGTGCCTTCTGAATTTGCGAGTCTCGTGGAGATCAGGTCGATAAAAGCGCATTAGTCGAAGCTAATGTTGAAACACAAGAAACTGCCGGATGTCGCGGCGCATTTCTTCGGTGATCTCATGCTTGGCGCGGTAATGTTCTGAACGATAGTTAGGCAAATACTCGGCAAGTCTTTCGTTATACTTCGCAAACTGCTCCTGCGAATAAAACTCATCATCATCGCCAAATAGATAGAATGCGGCCGCCGAGGTCGGGCGATATTCCGGGTTGGAATCGAGGTCACCCGGAATGCCGCCGCAAACGCCGATAATGCCGGCAAGCAACTCCGGGTGGGTAAATGCAAGGCGGAAATTCAACGCGCACGCCTGCGAAAATCCGTAGATGAATATTCGATCTTCATCTATCAGGCCGTCGGCAGAGAGCTTGCCGACAAGGTCGAGCACAAACTTCTGATGAAGCTGAATGTGCTCTTCCGGCCTCTCGTCCGAAAGCCAGCCAAAACCCACGCGGTATCCATCATCAGTTCGTCGAAAGTGCGGATGCGGGGCCTGTATTGACGCAATGATGAAATTCTCAGGGGCAACCAGCCTTGCCTCTCGCATCATGTAGCGTTTGTGTGCACCGTAACCGTGGACTGCTATCAAGAGCGGTGCCGGGACAGCTGCTGCACCAGGTACGTAGAGGTCATAATATAGGCTGATCTCCGCCCGTAATGACAGGTCCGTTGTCAGATCTTCGTTAGACATATTCTTGAAGTTGCGCGACTGCTATAATACTCGCATTTATGGCCGCAATTTTCGAATACATAGACCGCCTGAGCGGTGCCGGCGATGGATCCGGCCCGGTCAAGCTGCTCGACCGGATCAGCTTTGTATTTCTCGTGCTGACGTTCCTGGCAGCACCGCACTCGATAGCCGCAACGCAGATCGCCTGGGGAATAGGGCTTTTGGCGATGATCATCCGAAAGGTGGTAAGGCCGCGCAAGTCCGGCACTCGGCGGCCGTTGGTCATCGCACTTTGGGTGTTTTTCGGATGGTCCGTAATAAGCGGTCTTTTCTCATACGAACCTGCGGTCTCTATCGACAGGCTTCGCGGTGTCGGACTGTTCTTGTTTGCCATATTCGTCATCGAAGTCGTTCGAAACATTCGGACCGTCTATTTTCTGGCATTTGCGCTGATCGTCTCGTGTATGGTCAACGTGATCATGACGCCTATCCAACGGATCATCGGTCGGGGCGTAGAAATACACGGCGTCGCCCCTGACGGGCCGTTAGCCAAGTCAGGCTTGGGCGAGGGCGACACTTTGCTAAAGGCGGACGGCCAAAAACTGTCTGATCCGCAACAGCTGGTCGACATTATCGTGACAAAAGGTTCGGCAAAGGTCGCTTTTCACCGGTCGGACTGGTATTCGTCGGCCGAGATCTTTGAGCGAGATCTGCTGCCGGGCGGCGACGCCAATTCAAGGCTGGGTGTCAGCACCTCGGGCCCAAGTCACTATTGGCGAATGATGGGGTTTTACAACCACTATACGACCTATGCCGAAGTGTTGCAGTTGATAATGTCACTGTTATTCGGTCTCTTGGCGGCGGCCGTCCTGAAAAGCCGGTCAACGACCCGAGTCAAAAGCGGTGCCCCGCGGCCGCCGGTTTCGTGGACAGTCTCGATATTTACCTCAACGCCTTTTCTGCTTGGCTCATTCGCGGCGATGTCTGTTGCGATGATAATGACCGTGACCCGGGCATCACAATTATCCTTTATGATCGCCGCCGGCGTCATCGGAATGATCTTGATGAGCCGTAAGGCACTTATTCTTACAATCCTCGTTGCCATTCCGGTCGGTGCAGCGGGCCTTTATCTCCTAAAAGAATCGCGTAAGGTAGGATTCTTCGACCCGAGAGATGAATCGTCGCAGTATCGAATGATGATGTGGCGCGACGGCTTCAGGATCTGGCAGGCCAGTCCGCGCAATGCAGTTATTGGTGTCGGTATGGACTCGATCCAAAAGCACTGGCAAGAGTGGGATATGTTCGACAAGGGATGGCAGCATATGGGGCATTTTCACTCAACTCCGGTGCAGTTGCTCGTTGAACGCGGCCTACCGGCCCTGATCCTTTGGCTAATGGTACTTGCTATCTACGCACGCACGCTCTGGAAGGGCATCGCGGCGAACAAGAATGGTGATTGGCGGGCGATCGGCATTATGGCCGGTTGCCTTGGCGGGGCGATCGGCTTCTTTTCGAGCGGCTTGGTCCACTGGAATCTGGGCGATTCTGAGGTTGCAATGGTCTTTTTCCTTTTGATGGGGATGGGCGTCAGGACGGTCGAACTTTCAGCTGACGGACAGCGTATTAATGCAAAGTGATCGCTTAGGAGAATAATTGATGAAACTTCGTAATTCGCGTGCAGCTCTGTCATTTTGGGTGTTTTTTGCGTTGGTATCGCTCTCGATCCCGCAGATTGGCTATTCGCAGTCGACTGCTGTTCGAAGCGAAAAGGGCGGCGATCTATCAGCTCAACTCGCGGCGATCGAAAGCAAGGTCGAAACAAGGCGAAAGGAACTTGGGATACCGGGAATGTCGCTTGCGATCGTCAAGGACGATAAGGTCATCTATCTAAAGGGCCTGGGGCTCAAGGACTTTGAAAAAAAGGTTGCGGTCACACCCGATACACAGTTCGCGATCGGTTCGGCGACCAAGGCGTTTACGGCCCTTTCGGTTTTGATGTCGCAGGATCAGGGAAAGCTCTCTCTCGACGATTCGCCTAAAAAATATCTGCCGTATTTCAAAATGTTCGACCCCGATGCGGACAAGAACATACTGATCCGCGATCTCCTGTCGCACTCGTCCGGGCTCAACCGAACAGACCTCGCGATGATCACCGGGCGGCTGAACCGATCTGAGTTAATACAGGTTGCCGCCCAAGCAAAGCCGACCGCCAAGCTGCGTGAAAAGTTTCAGTATCAGAACATAATGTTCGCGGCCGCCGGCGAGATCGTCGCCCAGGTGCAAAAAGAGCCTTGGGAAAAGTTCATTCCTGAAAAGATATTCAAACCGCTCGGGATGAACAACAGCACGATGTCGATGAAACAAATGCAAAAGGCAAAGGACTATTCATTTGGCTACGAATACAACTTTGACACAAAGGTCACCGAGCGCAAACCGTTTCGTGAGATCGACCAGGTTGCACCGGCGGGTTCGATCAACTCGAGCGCACGGGATATGGCCGAATGGCTGCGATTCGTGATCAACGGCGGTACAGTCGGCGGGAAGCGCCTGGTTTCCGAAAAGAGCTATGAAGAATGGCTCAAACCGCAAATGAAGATCGCGGGAACGACAAGCTACGGTTTTGGCTGGTTTCTCCAGGAATGGAACGGACTAAAGGTGGTCCAGCATGGCGGCAACATCGACGGATTTAACTCGATGGTCGCTATGATACCTGAAAAGAAGATCGGGTTTGTAATGCTCACAAACGTGTCGGGCTCAAGTCTCGGTAACGAACTGATGCAGATCGTTTGGGAAAACCTGATCGGCGCTCCAAAGGTTGACGAAAGCGTCAAGCTCCCCGTCAAGACGATGGAGCGAATGATCGGTAAGTACAGGTTGGCTGCGGCCAATTTGGACTTTGAAGTAAAGATCGTCGGCGATGACCTTGTCATGGTCGTGCCCGGCCAACCTGAGTATAAACTGCAGCGAACGGGACCGCGGCAATTCAAGATGGTCGGAGCTCCTGACGGATTTGCTGTTAAGTTCAATCCGGAGCAGGGCGATGCTACCGAATTGTATCTGCAGCAGCCGCAGGGAAACTACACACTTCCCAGGATCAACGCGGACGGTTCGTTGGCAAAGAGCCCTGAATCGAAGGCCGGTTCGGCCGGGGGAGCAGCCGAATTGGTTGGCAAATACACAGTTCCCGGCGGCGGAGTCGAGGTCAATATCATTGAATCAGGTGGAAAGGTGACGTTCAACATCCCGGGCCAGCAGCCGTATTCGCTCGGCGAAAAAGCAAAGGACGTCTATTCACTCTCGCCGTTGCCCGACACTTACTTCCTTACGGCAAAACGCGATACCGCCGGCAAGATCACAAGTGTCGCGGTCACGCAGCCGGAAGGAGTGTTCAATTTCGAAAGGATCGACGGCGGCGGCGAACCGAAGGACATGATCTCGGCCGATGAACTGATGAAAAGATCGGTTGAGGCGATCGGCGGCGAGGCGAACCTACGCAAGATCACTACACGATACACCGAGGAAGATGTTGATTTTGAAAATCAGGGCGTCCAGGGTAGATCGATCAGTTGGGCAAAGGCACCGGATCGAACCGCTACCGATATGACGATGATCGCTCTCGGAAAGACAATAGCGACCGGTTGGGAGTATTTTGACGGCACCGGCGGCGAAGAAATATACAGCTTTGCGCCGGCTGACAAATACACCGGCAAGCGGCTCGAAGATGTGGCACTCTCGGCCAACTTCTATGCCCCGCTTGAGTGGAAGACACTTTACAAAAAGGTCACGATCCGGAACAAGGCGAAGGTTGGCGACGACGAGTGCTATGTGGTGGATTTTGAACCGATCAAGGGTAGCAGTTTCGTAGAATATTATTCTACAAAGACGTTCTTGCTTCGAAAGCGTACCGGCGTCATACCCTCAAGCACTAGCGAGCAAAAAACGCCGTACACGGTCACCTATGACGATTACCGCTCCGTCGACGGCATCATGCTGCCGTTCAAGATCTCAAGTTTCAACCCGGGCAACGGCAATATTGTAACTGTGGTAAAGGCTTATAAACACAATGTCCCGGTCAACGATGATCTTTTCAAGCCGAGAAAGGTAAAGTAATTTCGTTTACCGGACGGAATCGATGCCGGCGACGGCCATTAAGTCGGGAACGTATGCAGGCTCGCTGTGGTCGAAGACTTCGTCCAGTTCCTTTTCGACGCTGCCATGGCCGGCAGGGATCGACTTGATCATAGGTTGGAAATTTCGAAAATCGTAGAGCTCGTTATCAAGTAGGTGTGAACCCGTAACATTGGTCAACGCCGTCATCATCGTCGCACGGATGAACGGCGTTTCCTTTTCCAATTCATTTATCAGACGCTTGACACGGGCACGCTTAAGATTGGGCTGCGAACCGCACAAATTGCAAGGGATGATCGGAAACCCTTGTTCGTCAGAGTACTTTTGTATCTCTTTCTCCTGACAGTATGCGAGCGGTCGAATGATCGTGTTTCGGCCATCGTCTGAACGTAGTATCGGCGGCATTGCCTTAAGCTGGCCGACATAAAAGAGGTTCATCAAGAACGTAGCGATGATGTCGTCACCATGGTGTCCGAGCGCGATCTTGGTACAACCTTCCTCGACTGCGACTGAATAAAGAATACCCCTGCGAAGCCGTGAGCAAAGCGAACAGTACGTCTTGCCCTCCGGGATGTGGGCCGTCACGATCGAATATGTGTCTTCTTCGACAATACGGTATTTGACGCCGACGCTCTCGAGATAGTCGGGCAGGACGTTTTCCGGAAAGTCAGGCTGCTTCTGGTCCAGATTAACGGCGAGGATCTCAAATTTTACGGGTGCACGCCGCTGAACGTCCAGCAGCAGATCAAGCATCGTAAAACTGTCTTTTCCACCCGAAAGACAGACCATCACCTTGTCGCCCTCCTCGATCATCGAGAAATCAGCGATAGCATTGCCCATCTTTTTGAGCAATCTGGTCTTTGTCTTGGTCTCAGTACGCAACGATTTTCACAGCCTCCGAAAATTATGAATTCTGACACGCCGGAGATGAAATAACAACCTCAAAATAGTACTAGACACACCTGCAAAAAGTCATCTATTATTTAGGGGTCGGGAACAATGCGTGGATTTCGGGTGAGATCTGTATGTCTTTGACATTTAGGTCGATGGATCTCATTTCCCTTCACAAACGGCATTTCGGACGAATTTCTTCAGCGAGGATTAATAAAAATATGATCAGAATGGGCAGGAACATCAGAACGGAACCGGCCGCAAGCAGCGATATTCCAAATCATCCCGCCGCCGACTCGGGTATTCATTATCAGATGGATGCTCCAGCCGCATCAACCAGAGCTATTTCGGAAAGCGATTCGATGGCCCGTGACATTAAAGAAGGCCGTCTGAGCGGTTTTGTCGGACATGGCACTACATTGACCGGTGAAACTGAATTTCATGCGATGCTGAGGGTTGACGGACATCTGATCGGAACGGTGTCATCCGCATCCGGCACTTTGATCATCGGAACCAACGGCCAGGTCGATGCAAACATAATGGTCGCCGCCGCGATGGTCAATGGCACCGTAAATGGTGATATTTACGCTAGCGAGAAACTCCAGCTTGGCCGTACGGCACGCGTGATGGGCAATATCCACAGTCCGCGGCTCGTCGTCGAGGAAGGAGCCATACTTGAGGGCAGCTGCAATATGCTCAAGGCCCGCGAAACTGAAGAAGAGGAACTCGCTGCTGCGATCGAACCGGAACCCGAAGAGGCACTGGACTACCAGCATGCGTCCGAAGACACCGAGACGGCTACCTTGTTTAGCACGGACGAGGACGACGACGAATCGGCCGGCGCAGCAACGGCTTGATCAGAGGTATTTTTAAGAACCGGAAAGGGCGGCGGCGACCGCCATTTTCCGTTTATTGCAGAGACTGACGAAGGAGAAAGCAATGCTAAATGAATTTAAGGCGTTCATCGCCCGTGGAAACGTACTTGATCTGGCCATCGGCGTAATTATCGGAGCCGCATTCGGCAAGATCGTAACGACGTTCACCGAAGGCATAATAATGCCGATCGTCGGACTGGTCACAGGCGGCGTTGATTTTAAGTCCAAGTTCTATGATCTGAGCGGCAAGCTCGGTCCGGGTGCGACCGTTGAACAGATCGATGCGGCAGTAAAGGGCGGGGCGCCTCTTTTGCGTTACGGACAACTGATAAGCGACATCATCACATTTTTGATCGTTGCATTTGTAATGTTCATTATCGCCAAGGCCGCAATGAGCTATTTCGCAAAGTTGGCTGCTCAAACGCCTCCGCCTCCCCAGGAAGCTCTGCTGGGCGAGATCCGCGATCTGCTCAAGAATAAGTAGGATGGTCCGCATTCGAGCGTGCGGTTCGGCGATCTGTCCGGGATCAAAATCTGTAAGTCTCTTCGGGCGTTAGGCACGCGTCGAGCCTTATGTCATGCTCAGCGACATCGTCGATCCGGTCGATCGGCCCGAACTGGTTGACACCGATCTTTAGGCAATCAGGCCTGCACTTCGCGAGAAACCGGTCATAGAGGCCCTTTCCGTAACCTGTTCGATAGCCTGACCTGTCAAAACAGAGGAGGGGAACGACAACCAGATCAAGGTCGGACGGTTCGACTTGATCGCCGATCGATGGTTCACTGATACCCCAACTGTTCTCAACCATCAATGTTCGGGATGAGAATGCGATATGTTCCAGCTCGCCGGTACCTGATCGCATTTTGGGGGCGACCGTCCGGATCTCAGGATGATCGCGCCAAAGCCGACCAATGATCAATGACGTATCGACCTCATTGAACTTCGGTATCGACACAAAAATATGGACCGTCCGGATACGCCTCAGTTCGAAGGTGGCGAAGAACCGGTCGGCGATCTTACGACTTGATCTGTCCGCGAATTCGGGCAGAAGTTCAGATCGCCTTTTTAGGTATTCTTTGCGGAGTTCGGCTTTGAACATCGGGGGATCGGAGCGTCAGCCACGCTTCTTTTCCGGCCGCAGCCTCTTGGCAACGGCGGTCGACGGGGTAACCTGGGCGGCTCGCAACTCTTGGCCAGCGTTGGCGGTAACTGCCGCTTTGGCAGCGGCAAGCAACTTTGACTCATTGACGACCTTTAGTGCGGCCTTTGCATTCTTGCTAAGTCGCCGTTTCTCTTTTGCC
This sequence comes from uncultured Chloracidobacterium sp., assembly GCA_937941715.1. Taxonomy (GTDB): domain Bacteria; phylum Acidobacteriota; class Blastocatellia; order Pyrinomonadales; family Pyrinomonadaceae; genus OLB17. The sequence goes on from CALDGX010000085.1 coordinate 25,094, forward strand.
ATAATTTCCTTTTTCTAGGTTCTGGTGATCCATCCACCGCCCACAACTTCGTCGCCATTATAAAAGATCGTCGCCTGTCCGGGAGTGATGGCTCGTTGCGGTTCGTCGAACACAATGCGGGCGCGAGCGTCGGGCAGGGCTGTGATCGTAGCCATCGCCGGGTCGTGCCGGTAACGGATCTTAACCTCGGCCCGAACCGGCATCGCCGGTTCGTCGAAAGCCACCCAATTTACGCCATTTGCGACAAACTCGACCGACTCGAGATCGTCGGCCTCGCCAACGATGATCTGATTTTTGGCTCGCTCGATCTGTACGACATAAAGCGGCTTTTCATGGGCAATACCGAGACCGCGGCGTTGTCCGATCGTGTAACGATGGATCCCCGAATGTGCTCCGATCGTCTCGCCGGCCATATTTACTATCGCTCCACCCTCCGGCAGTTCCGCTATGCGACCTTCATGTTCCAGATAACGATCTATGAATCCCGAGTAGTTACCATCCGGCACAAAACAGATCTCTTGAGACTCCTGCTTTTCGGCGGTGTAGAGATCGGCGTTTCGAGCAATATCACGGACGTCGCTTTTGGCCATGTCACCCAGCGGAAACATTGATCGTGATAACTGTTCCTGGTTTAGCTCCCACAAAAAATAGCTCTGATCCTTCCAGTGGTTTCTGCCGCGAAAGAGCCTGTACCGATCGGCGGCTGTATCGTATTCAACGCGGGCATAGTGACCGGTTGCGACCTTTTCACATCCGAGCGAAAGAGCCATACGGTCAAGCGAAGCAAACTTCAGCCGCGAATTACACGCGACGCACGGTATAGGTGTCTCACCGGATAAATAACTTTGGACAAAAGGTTCGACGACTGACCGTTCGAAATCGTCCTCCAGATTCAAAACGTAAAATGGAAACCCGAGATTTTGGGCCACGCGGCGAGCGTCGTAAACGTCATCGAGCGAACAGCAACGCGACGGCAACGGGTCACCATTCTCGTCGACATTGATATTTCGGCGCTGGTTCCACAACTGCATAGTGAAGCCCACCAACTCGTGGCCCTCATCTCTCAATAGTGCCGCTGCCGCCGAACTATCGACGCCGCCGCTCATCGCAACCGCAATTTTCATAACGCTCTCAAATATACAAGTATAACGGCTGGAAGCGGTGTTTGAAACTGTTGTGCCGGGCGAGCTATGGAAAGTAGGGCTTTAGTACCGAACGTATCAATTCGGCATAGGCCCGGGAACCGGCCGCATTCGGATGGCCGACGGCCGCAAGTTCGCAATATCTTATTGGGTATTTTAGGCCGGTCGATCGGCTTAGTTCTGAAAGGGAGGCACGACATGCGTCGCGCCGTCGCTCGTAGAGCATATCTTCAGAACGACCGTTTTTCCCGATCCGGAAGAGTAACGTGTCGGGCGTTTCGACGCAGGTTTCGGCGGTTATCGGCGAAGGAACGAACACCGCTCGCGAGGTCGCAGACCGTCCGTTGAATTTTTCGATCGCCAGCTTCAGATTCTTATCCGACTCTCTGATCCAAATATCTGAGATCCTGATGACCTTTCGCTTTATCTTATTGAAATAAAGTGCTCGGGTTATGAAATTATTCGCAAGCGGCTTAAGCGGACGCGGGATCGCCATGGTCTCGAGCCAACTGTTGAAAAGCCGGCTGCTTATTGTTCGGTTTGAAACGATCGGAAAATATCCGACCACCACAATGATCGCGTTTGGATTATTTCTCGCGGCGTGCTCGAGCAGATCGAACATATCGTCGCGGCAGTATCGTTCGATCAACCCCGGAAGCAGCTTTTCGTCACCGGATGGATTTAGCAGTTTGGCTACCGAAATATCGGTAATGCCGCCAGAGATCAGTATCAGGTCTGCTCCGTCAGGTTTGCCTGCAATCCGATATTCTTCCGCGGCGACCTCGACCTGCTTCCACATACTCGGGAAGCCAACATTTATCTCGGGATCATACCAATACGTCTCTTCCCGGCCCACTCGCTGGTACGCGAGAGCCTCTTCCTTGCGAAATTTGATCGTGGCGCCCGAGTGGGCCTTGACCTTAACGTCGACCTTTCGCCCTTTTTCAGGGGAGCTGCCGCGAAGCCAATCTGCCGTCAGCGAGTATGTCTTTTGCCGTTCCTCGAGACCTTGTCCCCAAATGAAGGAGTCACCGATCACCAGCACGTCGAGATCGTCACGGCCGGCAAGCGACTGCGAAGTCGCGACATGACAACCTAAGAGCATCATCGCCAAAGCGAGTCCGATGCCCTTCATAAATTGTCGGCGACTGCGTTTCATCGCGAATTATTAGGGTACAGCTGAATTATAAGTCCGATGACTTTTCAATACAAGGATTGCGCATCTTGGTTCGGTTGTGTTAAGTTCTTGAAATTATGATTTATCAAGTCCGCTAGTCCAGTCGCACGATCTTTGCCGGCGAGTCCGCACTCCCGAACGTGGTCCGGCATTTCCCTGCACCGTCAGTGTGCTCAAGTTCTAATCAAGGAAATTGGTTTATGTCTATTAGCGGCAATGCTCCGTCTTTGGAGCCGTCTGATAATTCATTCTGGTCGATTCTGCGTGAATCGGTCCGCGGTTCAAACAGGGATTTTACAAGGGGCCCGATCGGACTCGCGATCTTTTTGCTTGCAGTCCCGATGATCCTCGAGATGCTGATGGAAAGCACCTTTGCGATCGTCGATATCTTCTTCGTTGCCAAACTCGGCGCGGACGCTGTCGCGATCGTCGGCTTGACCGAGTCGGTTCTGGCATTGATCTACGCATTGGCGTTTGGCCTGGCGATCGGTGCGACAGCGACCGTCGCACGGCGCATCGGTGAAAATGACGCCGAAGCGGCCGCAAAGTCAGCGGCTCACGTTATCTATCTTGGCGTGATCACGTCGGTCGCGATCAGTGTGGTCGGCATCGTATTCGCCCCGCAAATACTGACGCTATTGGGCGCGAAACCGCATTTGCTCGAAGAAGGTTCGCGATTTATGCGGATAATGCTCGGTGGAAACGCGGTCGTCGTATTTATCTTCTTGCTGAATGCGATCTTCCGCGGTGCCGGCGACGCCGCGATCGCGATGCGGGTTTTGATACTCGCAAATGCCCTGAACATCGTGCTGTCGCCCTGCTTTATTTTCGGCGTAGCGTTTTTCCCGGAGTTGGGAGTGACCGGAGCTGCGGTCGGAACGACGATCGGACGCGGCATCGGGGTAACTTATGCGGCGTGGCGTCTTTTTCGGCCGGGCGGCCGTGTTCACGTCGGTCGCGAGGCCTGGCGTCTTGACCCGGGCCTTTTGTGGAAACTCTTGAAGCTGTCATCGACGGCCGTCTTTCAACTGCTGGTTGCCACGGCAAGCTGGACCGCGCTCATGCCGATAATGGCCGGTTTTGGCGAAGTCGCGATCGCGGGATATGTGATCGCGCTTCGTGTGGTCATGTTCGCGCTTCTGCCGGCTCTCGGCCTGAGCAATGCCGCGGCAACTATGGTCGGTCAGAATCTAGGCGCCGGTAAGCCTGAGCGGGCAGAGGCCGCGGTGTGGAAGGCGGGCTGGTTCAACGCTGCATTTTACTTTTTGATCGGTGTAATATTTTGGCTGTTCTCAAACGCGATAATTGGAATTTTTACGACCGAACCCGAGGTTCTCAGGTACGGGACGTCGGCCTTGCACATCATCGCTTACGGATTCGCTTTTTACGGCCTCGGGATGGTCCTCGAGACCGCCTTTAATGGCGCCGGTGACACGCGGACCCCGACCTTCCTCAACCTGCTTATCTTCTGGATATTTGAGATACCGCTCGCATACGTGCTGGCATATCGATTTGGGATGGGCCCTGATGGCGTGTTTTGGGCTATCACACTGGCGTTTTCGCTGCTGGCGATAGCAAGCGGATTACTATTCAGACGCGGTACATGGAAAGAAAAAGTGGTGTGATAACGCCGGTATGTCTTCGGCACGGGCGTGGGTTAAAATGCGTTTATGTCCCGTATCGAGTTTCCCGACCCCATGACTTACGATTATCCCTCGTGGGTAATTATCGGGCAATACATGTATCCGGCCGACGGCGTCGTCCATTTCGGCGGGCGATTGACGGGTGAAAATGTTGTACGGGCCTATTCAATGGGGATATTTCCATGGTACACGGACGGGATACCCCTGCCATGGCATTGTCCGGATAAGCGGGCGATCATCGAGTTTGACCAGATCAAGATCCCGCGAAGCCTGGCAAAGGTCCGACGGAGATCGGATCTGCGATTCACGATCGATCGGGATTTCCCCGCCGTCATACGCGAATGTCGACGGGCCGACCGTCCCGGGCAGCATGGCACATGGATCACACCTGATTTTGTTCGCGTTTATACAGAACTGCACCGGGCAGGGATTGCCCATAGCGTCGAGGCATGGAGTACTGACGGCGAACTCGTTGGCGGTCTATACGGGATCGACGCCGGTGGTGTATTCTGCGGCGAATCGATGTTTTACGAAGCTCCGAATGCATCCAAACTCGCCCTTTTGTTTCTCGTTGATCATCTCAGAGAAAGAGGCTCGACTTGGCTCGATGCTCAGGTGATGACGCCGCATATGAAAGCTCTCGGTGCGATCGATATTGACCGGGGAGATTTTTTGGATAAACTCAAAGCTACGCAGCAACAGGAGTTGACCATCTTCTAAAATGCCGCATCGAGAGCGCAAAAATATCCGGCCCGGCGTACGCGTCGCGATCGTGCAAAAGCAGGATCAGCGAACGGGTAAACAAACTTTTGGGGTCGTAAAGGACATTCTCACCAATTCACCTAGCCATCCGCACGGGATCAAGGTCAGATTGACGGACGGACAAGTTGGAAGGGTTCAGGCCTTTCCGGATGACGAAAGCACCAGATAACTCTATGTCAAAAACATTTCTGATCTACGGAGCAAACGGATACACAGGGGAGTTGATAACGCGTATGGCCGCAGAACGAGGCCTTGCGCCTGTACTCGCCGGCCGAAATGAGGCGAAGATATCCGAACTCGCAGCAAAATACGGCTTTGAGTATCGGGCGTTTTCGCTTGATGACGATGCGGCTTTGGATGCGGCACTTGGCGAGGTCGAGATGGTCCTGCACTGTGCGGGGCCGTTTTCGATCACGAGTTTGCCGATGGTCAAGGCATGTCTGCGAAATCAGAAGCACTATACCGACATAACCGGCGAGATCAGCGTTTTTGAAGCCTGTGCCGCGATGGGAAAAAAGGCCGAGGAAGCGGGCGTGATGCTAATGCCGGGCGTCGGGTTTGATGTGGTGCCGAGTGACTGTCTCGCAAGGCATCTTAAGGACCTATTGCCTACGGCGACCCATTTATCATTGGCGTTTTACGGCATGGGCCGGCTCTCGCACGGCACACAGGCGACGATGACGATGAATGTAGGAAAGGGCGGTGCGATCCGAAAGGATGGAAAAATAACGCCCGTGCCGGCAGCCTGGAAAACACGCGATATCAATTTTGGCGAGGTGACGAAAACCGGCGTCACGATACCATGGGGCGATGTCGCAACTGCCTTTTACTCGACTGAGATCCCGAATATCGAGGTCTTTACGGTCGTACCCGAGTCAAATCTCAAAATGTTGAAGATGAGCAGATACCTTGGCTGGCTGCTCGCCACGGGTTTTGTGCAAAAGTATCTGCAGGCGAATATTCCGGCCGGCGGGCCGAGCGATGCCGAGCGGGCTAAGGGCCGGACACTGCTTTGGGGAGAGGTTTCGGACGATAGCGGCAATCGTGCCGAGGCCCGGCTGCAAGGCCCGGAAGGTTACACAGTAACCGCCGTCGCCGCGCTGAACATCGCCGATAAGATCCTGGCCGGCAACTTCAAACCCGGCTACCAAACGCCCGCCAAAGCCTATGGGGCCGATCTCATCCTCGAGATCGATGGCACCGCCCGGCAGGATGTTTAATTCCTTGGTTTGGGCACCTCGCGCACCCTCAGTTCCTGGATCAACGGTGGATTTTCAGGTGTGAGGGTAAAGTAGACCTCAAGATTCAGTTTCTCGCCCTCGATGATGAATCTTCCGCGGAGATTGTTTTCGGGGATCATTTCGCGAACGGCGATGATCCTGCCAGCTTTTGCCCAGAGGGCCGCGTAGTCCATTTGCAGGAGATCGATCGGATTATCGGGGAAGAAGTTTTCAGCAAAAATACCGCTTTTTTCGGCATTCTCCCAAGCTGGGATCACCTTCAGCAGTTCGGCCTTACGCTGTGCAAGGATGTTTGAGACCGGAAGCTGTCGCGGCTTGAGGCCTGCTTCTTTGATCATGAGGTCGAGGACCTGCAGGTTTACGTTACCGAGGCTCGCGTACGTCACGTTGCTGAAGGCCACGACCCCAATGCCGTATTCAGGCAAGATCCGCCACTGGCTGCCAAAACCCGGTAGTCCGCCGCTGTGGCCGATGTAAACGCGGGACTCGCAATCTCGGAGCCACGCGAGGCCGTATGTGTATGCACCCGCGGTCGCACAGATGCGTCCGCCGGGATATGTGAAATTCGGGTTGAGCCCGTTGAATCGCCACGGATGGTGCATCTCGCGCACCGATGCGCGTTTTACCGGGCCGGTCTCCGCAGCATTTGACGGCGGCCACGCCGAGAGGTGAAACGCCATGTATTTGCTAAACTCGTCGATCGACGAGATCATACCGCCCATCGCTCCCCACGAGCCGTCCGTCGTGTCGTGCAGCAATGTCTCCTCGATCCAGCGTTCACGCTGCCAGCGATAGCCGTGAGCGAGTTTTTCGGGAGCAACGTTCGAATATTCCCATTCCGACGTGATCATCCCAAGCGGGCGCCAGATCCTTTCGCGGATGTACTTCTGATACGGCATTCCGGAGACTTTGGTGACGATGCGGCCAAGCAAAGCGAAGCCGAGATTGGCATATTCGTAAGCGATGCCCGGCGGGTTTGAAAACGAGATCTGGCTCTTGAGGAGTTCCGACAGGTCACGGTCGGTGTCCGCAAGTTGACGGTCGCCCCACGGATTATCCTCGGGAAAGCCCGCTCCATGGGTCAGCAAATGGCGGATCGTGATCGGCGTCGAATCGGCGGTCGGATATTTGAGACCCTTCAGTTCGGGCACATACAGGTACGCCGGGTCATCGAGCTTGAGCTTGCCGTCGTCACGCAGTTTCAGGATCGCCATCGCCGTAAAGCTCTTGCTCATCGACGCGATTCGGAAGAGCGACTGCGAAGTCACGGGTGTTTTTTTGTCGATATCGGTGTATCCATTGTTCCCGGCAAACACTAGTTTGCCATCGACCACGATACCGAACGCGATGCCGGGAAAATGATTTTTTGCGGCGTGGTCCTTATAGATCTTCTCGATCGCCGGAAAGGTTTGCTTTATCTTCTCCAACCTCGCCGTGTCGGTAAACTCCGCTGGTTTGTAAGATCGGTCAAAAGCGGCCTGCCCAGGAACAGAAATACACAGGAGAAATATAAGAAATGCGCTCTGGATGGTCTTCATTTGGTTTGCTCCGTAAATGCTCCCTCACAAGGTATCAGAGCTTTTCGTGAAAGCCAAAATTAAAAGGGGCCAGACCGCGGGGACCGTTAAAAGTGAGCGATTCTTGCTCGCCTAAAATATCAGCCTTATTTCTTCGTCCCGGTGTGATCAACCAAATAGACTGTAACGGAAAAGCGGCGATCTAGATTACTAGATCGCCGCCGAATTGTACGTAATGGCCGCGATACAGCCTATGGTGTATCACCTCGCTTACCGGGAATGAGTTTGATCTGTTTAAGGCTGGTGCCGTTCCATTCATAGAAATAGTTTCCGCACTTCACCTTGTCATCGTCGAGGCCGCCGCCGGGAAAGCCGGTAAGCACAACTAGGCGGCTGTTCGCCTTAAAGTAGATGGGCCCCGCGGAATCGTCATCTTCCTTCGGTGCATCTTTCGGCATTGCGTTTTCGGGCAGTTCGCAAAATCCGAAACCAACGCCTGCAAACTGCTTTGGAAAGTAAACCCGACCGTTACGTGCGTCGATGATCGCCCACTGCGAACAGTTGGTTCCGCATCCCCAGCCGGTCAGTACATAATGGCCGGCAAAATTCACTCCGCCCTTCGCGGCGTTTCGCAAATTGGTACGAAACATCCGGGCGTCCTTGTGGCTCTTGAGATCGACAGTTATAACACGCTTCTTTTCAGCCGCGGCCTTGTATTGGGAAAAGGTCGGCACCTTTTGCCCGAGAGCGGCCGAACTTAATGCGAAAAGAATGGCCGCGAAAACCGATAATCTAAATAATTTCATATCTCTTCCTAATTGCTTATACGTCCAGATTCTTGACATCGAGGGCGTTGTCCTCTATGAACTTGCGGCGAGGCTCGACCTGGTCACCCATAAGGACCGTAAAGATGCCGTCCGTCTCGATTGCATCCTCGATGCGAACTTGCAGCATCGTCCGCTTTTCCGGATCCATAGTGGTTTCCCAAAGCTGTTCGGGATTCATCTCGCCGAGGCCTTTGTAACGCTGAATGGTCAGATCCTTTTTGGCCATCGCCATCACCTTGTCGAGCAGCTCCTCGCGGGTCGACAGTGTTTCGCTTTTGCCGTTCTCGCCGAGCACGAACGGGCCGGGGAAATCTGAATCAAGGCTGCGTTTGAGCTCGATCGCCTTTTGAAACTCGACGTAACTTGCCAGATTCCAGTCGATCTTCAGACGCTGGCCGTTCGGATAGGTGACGTGGATCTCCAGCAATCCATGCTCGGTGTCGCCGCTGAGTTCGGCATTGTGACCGGCATCTATCAGCTTGCCCTCGATCTCGGCCATCATTTCCTGTTCGCCAAATACCTTTCGGAGCCTGACTTGATTTTTGGTGATCACGCCGTCCTTTCCGGCAAATGCGTCCAGCAGCAGTTCGGTCAGCTTGCTGTCGTTGAACAAGCGTCGGGCAACCCGCTCGGCGTAACTCTTGTATTCGGTCGTTTGCTCGAGAGCCTTAGATAGTTCGCGGCCCTCGATCGAGCGCCCATTAGACGTGATCATCGATTCACCGGTCGCCATTCGCATCAGGTAGCGAAACATCATCTTTTCGTCTTTGATGTACTCTTCCTTTTTGCCGCGTTTCACCTTGTAGAGCGGCGGCTGGGCGATGTAAACGTAACCGTTCTCAAGCAGGGCGGGCATCTGCCTGTAGAAAAATGTCAGAAGCAGTGTACGGATATGGCTGCCGTCCACATCGGCGTCGGTCATCAGACAGATCTTGTGATAACGCAGCTTGTTGACGTCGAAATCATCCTTACCGATGCCGGTGCCGAGCGCCGTGATCAGTGCCTTGATCTCGCCGTGGCCAAGCATTTTGTCGAAACGCGCCTTTTCGACATTTAGGATCTTACCCTTGAGCGGCAAGACCGCCTGATTCTTGCGGTCGCGACCCTGCTTGGCCGAACCACCTGCCGAATCACCCTCAACGATATAGATCTCTGAAAGTGCCGGATCCTTTTCCTGACAGTCGGCAAGCTTACCCGGCAAGGTGGATGTACCGAGAGCGCTCTTTCGGACGATCTCGCGCGCCTTTCGGGCCGCCTCGCGGGCACGAGCCGCATCAACCGATTTGCCGACGATCTTTTTGGCAATAGCCGGATTTTGTTCAAAGAACTCGCCAAGCTTTTCATTTAGAAAAGACTCGACCGGCCCTTTGACCGGCGAATTGAGCTTACCCTTGGTCTGGCCCTCGAACTGCGGCTGAGGGATCTTGACGCTGATAACCGCGACAAGGCCTTCGCGGACATCGTCACCTGAGAGCGCGACCTTCGCATTCTTCATCATCCCCGAACTTTCCGCGTAATTATTGATCGTTCGGGTGATAGCTCCGCGAAAACCGGAAAGGTGTGTTCCGCCGTCAACCGTATTGATATTGTTGGCAAACGAAAATATCTTTTCGTCGTAGCTGTCGTTGTACTGCATCGAGACTTCGATCGAAAGGTCGTCCGAGACGGTCTCAAAATACAGCGGTTCATCGTGAAGCGGAGCTTTATTCCGGTTGAGGTGCTTTACAAATTCGGCAATGCCGCCCTTGTAATAAAACTCATGCGATTTCTCGGGTTCTTCACGCTCATCCTTGATGTGGATCCGGATACCCTTGTTAAGAAAGGCTTTTTCGCGAAGCCGCTCAGACAGCTTTTCAAAACTGTAAACGGTGGTTTCGAAAATGCTCGAATCAGGTCGGAATGTGATCTTGGTACCGCGCTTCTGGGTCGTGCCGGTTTGCTTTAGCGGCGCGACCGGAATGCCGGCCTCGAATTCCATTTCGTGAGTCTTGCCGTCGCGCCAGATCTCGAGGCGCAAATATTCGCTGAGAAAATTGACGCAACTAACCCCGACACCGTGCAAGCCGCCTGACACCTTGTATGAATTTGAATCGAATTTGCCGCCGGCGTGCAGGACGGTCATCACGACCTCGGCCGCCGAACGCCCTTCCTGCTTATGGATATCGGTCGGAATGCCGCGGCCGTTATCGACGACCGTGATCGAGTTATCGATGTGGATCGTAACCTCGATAGTGTCGCAATAGCCCGCCAGAGCCTCGTCGACCGAATTGTCTACGACCTCATAAACCAAGTGATGAAGCCCAATGTCGCTCGTTGATCCGATATACATCGCCGGACGCTTACGCACAGCGTCACGGCCCTCAAGGACGGTGATCGAATCTGCACCGTATTCAGTCTTTGCTTTAGCCAATTTTATTAAACCTCTGGAATTGATCCTTGAACATTTTGGCTGAAGAACTTCTCGGGGCTAACGCCATTTCGGACGCGTTGTCGGAGAAGATTCCCCAGCCATATCTAAAAGAAAATTATAGCATTTTGCGGCGATTTTGGACAGTCCGACCGGTCTGGTACCGGCCGATAATTATCGCTGTGCGGCGAGCCCCTCACGCACATCGAAAACGAGTGCGGCCGCGCCGAATTTGTCGATGAAGCTCTCTTTAGACGTCGTTAAGAATGTCTGCGTTTTTCCGTCAAGAAATTCGAGCAACTGCCCGATGCGGCGAAAGTCGAGTTCGGCGTCAATATCGTCCAGCAGAAAGATCGGATACTCGCCGCGAGTCGCGTGAAAGACAGCGATATTAGCAAGCTGCAGCAGCAAAAGGGCGCTTCGCTGTTGACCGGAAGAGCCGAATCGGCGGATGTCGTGGCCGTCAAAACTGATCTCGAGATCGTCGCGGTGAGTTCCGATCAGTGCATGGCCCGATGCAAGCTCTGCTTGCACTCGGAGTTCCAGTCTTTCGGTGACCAAAGTCTCATAATCCGCGAGATCGCCCTTGCTCTCGAGTGACGACAGATACCTTATCGAGAGTTCCTCGCGAGCAAATAGCTTTTTTTCGAGAACCTCATTTATCCGCTCTACAAATCGGACCCGTGCCCGGTGGATACGCGCCGACAGTGCCGCCAATTGTTCGTTCCAAGGTGCGAGGAGTTCGGACACCTTTTCCATTGAATAATTATTCTCGCGGGCGGAGATGAGCAGCGAATTCTTCTGCCGCACGACGCGATTGTAGTCGGTGAGCGTCTGGACGAAAGGCGGATGCAGCGAGACGATGCCTCCATCAAGAAATCGCCTTCGTGCGTCGGGACCTCCGCGAATTATCTCGAGTTCGTCGGCGTTAAAGATGACCGCGTGCATTTGGCCGAGATATCGCTGGACCGTCTCCTTTTTGTCGTTGATCGACAGAGTTTTGGTATTGCCATCCAAGGCGACCTGCAGTTTTCGCTTGATCTCAGGCGATTCGCGAACCATTCCTGAGACAACCGCGAGGCGTTCGCCGAATCGTATCGCTTCGGTCAATTTTGGAGTCTTGAATGATTTGGTCAGCCCAAGAAGATATATTGCTTCCAACCAGTTCGTTTTCCCGTGTCCGTTTTCGCCCACCAGGATGTTTAGCCCGCTGCTGAAGGCAATCTTCCCATTTAGATTGCGAAAATTGTAGATTTCGAGAGATTCGAGCAGCATCTGTCAGATTTTAACATTTATGCGAAGGGCAGTCCTTGGACAGTGATTCGTGCCGTCTTTTAATTTTCTGAAAATTGCGGGAAATGGCACTTTGTATTATTAGGTGTTAAATTTTTTTTAACACAGTGTGTCTTTATCGAACGATTCGTATGCCTTTGTCCAAGATCCTTCTGATCATCGCCCTGCTCGTCACACCCTCGGTCGCCCAGAACATTCTGCGTGTTGGTGATATGTCGCCGCAGTTCGCCGCCCCTGGAATGAACGATACCTTTTTTGACCTTTCGGCAATGCGGAACTCGGTGGTGCTGGTGACATTTTGGTCGACACAATGTGAGATCTGCCGACACGAAATACCACAGCTTAATCAGTTCAAAAAGCGATTTGAAGGTCGCGGCGTCGTGTTCCTGGCTGTGACCATGGAAAGCGAGAGTCGTGTGGAGCCGTTTCTGCGATCCAACAAATTTGACTTTTCAGTCATTCCGAATGGATTCGGAATTGTCCTGCAGTTTGCCGACCGAGACAAGAAGGGTCAAATGGATATGGGATTCCCGGCCTATTACGTTGTTGATCGAAACGGACGGGTCGCATACCGCTCGAGCGGTTGGGACAAGGTTCCGGAGATGGCATCGCAGATCGATCGCCTCCTCGCCTCAAATTAGAAAATTAAAAATCTCAGGAATAACGGCCTCGATCCCGGATATGGGTACCGAGGCCGCTTTGGTTTTATATTTCTGAGTATTCGATTAGAATCGCCCTTTAACTTATTACAAAATGGGTTTCTGTAAGTGGAGGAGATATGCGCATCATTCTGATCGTCGCCGCCGTCGCGGTGTTTTCGAGCGTGGCACTCGGGCAGCAGGATTATCGACTGGTCGGTAAACTGCCGGCACCGATGATGAAGTTAGAGGATCTGAGCGGAAGCAAGTTCGACACGTCGGCGTTTCGGGGAAAGCTCGTTGTCTACAATTTGTGGTTTGTGGGCTGCCCGCCCTGTATGGAAGAGATCCCAAAGCTGAACGAGATCGTCAATGAATTTGCCGGTAAGGATGTCGAGTTCGTTGCGCTTTCGACGAGCGATGCGGTCGATATCAACAAGTTCATCGCCAAAACGCCGTTCAAATATCGCATGGTCCCGAGTGCCGGCCGCGAGATGCTTATCAATTTTGGCCAAGCTGGTAAGGACGGTTCGCTGAACGTGCCGTTTCCGACGCATATCGTAGTCAGCCGAGCGGGATTTATCGAGTATCGCGAGACCGGACTCAAGGGTGTCGAGGGTGTTCGTGAGATCCTGCGGCGAGAAACTGCTCCGAAATAGTTTGTCTGCGGCGTAAATTTGGGTTATATTTCTGAATTGCCTCGATTGCGGAGAGGTAGCCTAATTGGTAAGGCAGTAGTCTTGAAAACTACCGCGAGTGATCGCTTGCAGGTTCGAGTCCTGTCCTCTCCGCCACCTTTTTATCATCTACAATATTGTTTTTTTGATGCCGTACGGAAAATGCCCGGAAGATCGTCGCCGTATTACATAAAAATTACGGTCGGTCCGGAGATTTTTCTTGATTTGCTACAGCGTTATGGTATAGCCTAGTGCAAACTGAATGATGGTTCATTCATAATCTGCACTATGTCTCGTGAAAACCGGAGCGGCCAATCGGCAAAACCCGTCGTGATCGACAAACGCGAAGCGATCCTTCGCGCGGCAATAAAGGTGTTTGCCGTAAAGGGCTATTTCAACTCAAAGGTAGCTGATATCGCGGGCCAGGCCGGTATCGCCGACGGGACCGTCTATCTGTACTTTAAGAGCAAGGAAGAGGTACTTCACTCGATATTCGACCGTGCGATGAGCGAGTTTATCGACGAGGGAAAACGCGAAATCGAATTGATCGCTGCGCCTGAGGACCGTATACGAAGGATCGCAAAGCTGCATTTGGAAAAGCTCGGATCGGACCGGGACATGGCCGTTGTCTTTCAGGTGGAGTTGCGCGGCTCGACCAAATTCATGCAGGAGTTTTCGGCGGCGGGCTTTAGCGAATATCTCGACATTATCCGGCAGACGATCGAGGACGGGCAGAACGCCGGTGTCTTTCGAAACGATATCAAGCCGATCGTATGTGCCAAGATACTGTACGGCGCGCTTGATGAAATGGTAACGAATTGGATCTTGTCAAAAAGATCTTATCCGCTCGAGCCGATGGCTGACGAGGTATTAAGGATATTCTTTGGAGGCGTAATGACCGCATGACCGAGAATCCGGCCACAACGTCACCTGCCTCCCGCGGCATTCCGCTAACGCCGGACGAACCGCGCACGCTTGCGGACCTTTTCCTTCAGTCCGCCCAAAAATTTGATCTACCAGACGCTTTGAATTTTAAGGCTGATGGCCAATGGCGATCGATAACATCGGCGAAAATGATCGAACGGGCCGAGAATATTGCCCTCGGCCTGCATTCCCTCGGGCTCGCAAAAGGAGATCGGGCGGCGATCTTGGCGGGTAACTCGCCGGAATGGACGCTTTCGGATGCCGGATGCCAGTTTGGCGGAATTGTCGACGTTCCGATCTACACAACACTATCGCCGAATTCGGTGAGTTACATTATCAAGGATTCGCAGACGCGGGTATTTTTTATACAAAATGCCGCGATGTATGAACGCCTTCGCGATGCACTCGCCGGATGCGGATCTGTCGAAAAGCTGATCTTCTTTGACCGTACGGGTGTTGAAAGCGAGATAGCGATGTCGCTTGACGAGCTGGAGTCTGCCGGAGAAGAGCTTCGCCTGGCCCGGCCGGACCTTGCTCAAACGATGCGCGAAGCAGTTAACCCAGAGGATGTCGCGACACTGATCTATACCAGCGGCACCACGGGAGAACCGAAAGGAGTGATGCTCAGCCACTCGAATCTCATCTCAAACACGATCGACGCCAGCGAGAAATTCTCCTTTTCCGGTCACGACATCTCGCTTTCAGTGCTGCCGCTGTCGCATGTTTTTGAAAGGACAGGAATGTACGTTTACATACTCTCCGGTATGGGTGTTTACTTTGCCGAGTCAATCGAGAAGGTGCCCGATAACCTTAAAGAGGTCAAACCGACCATCTTCATTGGCGTGCCCCGCATCTTTGAAAAGGTCTATGAAAAGGCCCGCCTCTCGGCCGCGAGGAGCAGTCCGATACGTGAGCGTATTTTTGACTGGTCGATCGAGATCGCCAAAGAATTTGCCCTTGCAAATGAAAAGGGCACACCGGTGAGCGTAGCGCTGGCCGCCAAGCACAGTCTTGCAGACAAGATAGTTTACGCCAAGATGCGAGAGTTTTTCGGTGGGCGACTTCGGTTTTGCATTACGGGCGGTGCGGCACTTTCGGACGATATATATCTGATATTCACCGGTGCCGGCATTTCGATAATGCAGGGATACGGGCTGACCGAAACGTCGCCGGTGATCTCTTCGAACAATCCCCTTGAGCATCGCCTGGGAACCGTCGGAAAACCGATCCGTAACGTTCGCGTCCGGATCGCAGCTGACGGCGAAATAGAGGTAGCCGGACCCGGGGTCATGCTGGGTTATTACAATAAGGAAAAGGAAACGCGTGAGGTCTTTACCGATGATGGCTGGTTTAGGACCGGCGACATTGGCCATCTTGACGTCGACGGATTCCTGGAGATCACCGACCGCAAAAAGGAACTCTTCAAGACCTCAGGAGGTAAGTACATCGCTCCGACCCATATCGAGCAGATGATAAAGCACTCGCGGTTTGTGAGTCAGGTCGTGCTTGTCGGCAATGAAAGGCGTTTCCCGGCGGCTCTGATCGTTCCTAACTTTGAAATGCTCGAGTCATACGCTCATCTGAAAGAGCTTGATCTGAAGACACCCGCCGAATTCTGTGCAAACGCCAGGATCCAGAACCTATTTGAACGCCAGATCGCCGCCGTGACCGAGGGCTTGGCTCAGTTTGAAAAAGTAAAGAAATTTGTGCTTTTGGAAAATGAGCTGACTGTCGACGGCGGAGAACTTACGCCGACAATGAAGGTAAAGCGGCGTGTGGTCGACGAAAAATATCGAGATCTGATCGACGAAATGTACGCCGATCAGAAGTGATCTCTACTAGTAAAGAATGCTGGAGCCGAGCCCGCCGGTCATACTGCTGAGGCCGGTCCTGGCCGCGCCCGTCACAACCTCGAGTATGGTCTGACCGATACTCTTTTTGGCCTTGTCTACCTCGATGATGTCATACGGTTCGAGCATCAGGTCTTTCTGCTGGCCTTTTTTGATTAGGTCGTAGTTTGCTGCGATCACCTCGCGATCCTTCGAATTTGGTTTAAGGCGATATATCTTGATGTCCTTGGTCTTTGCTTCCCGCCGCACACCGCCGATCTTGGCGATAGCTTCGGTCAGTGTCATCCCGCCTTCTTTCAAATAGATACCCTGCGGAGCAACCACCTCGCCGGTAACGTAGACCGGTGATGCCTTTTGAACGACGATGACGTCGCCCGGATATATGACGGGATTAGCTTCTTCCTTTCCGAGCTTCACGCTGGCGAGGCTGTACATTCGCGACGGCACGTCGGTCGCATCGCCTCCGGTGACCTTCCAGTCGCTGTCATCGCGCCCGTCGGAACACAACGGAGCTCTTGTGCGAAAAACCTGTATCATGCCGCCGGCTTCATCCTTTACGCCGCCCGAGATAGCTAGTATCTCGACAAGCGTCGCCTTTCGCATCAGAGTGATCTCCTGGGGCTTGTTGACCTCGCCATAGATCGTTGCCGGCGGCCGGCTCTTGCGTTCGGTCACACGGACACTGATCTGAGGATTTCGAAGGTACTTTGCAAGCAATGCGCTGATGTCGGCGCGAAGTTCGCGTTCGGAGCGACATTTTGCAACGACCGGCTTGTCGAAAAAAGGCACCTCGATCTTGCCGTCCTCGTCCACGGTCGCGACAAAATCGAACTGCGGTTCGCCGAGTACCTTTCCGGTGATCTCATCGCCGGGGCCGACCATATAACCCTTTTGTACGGGCACGTCAGCCGGTACCGTCTGACCAAAACCGATCGCCGAAAGTCCTAATATAAATAAAGCTAAAACCGCACCTTTCATCGTAAAACCTCACAACTGCGCCGCTAAAGGATAACCTACAAAAAGGCGCTATACAACCGTTTTTCGGTTGCCGGAGTATCAATTTGGATGAGTATTTTGCATTGACAGTTGCGCTGTGGTCAAAGTAATTTCAGAATAAAAGCACTCGTGAACGAATTTGCTTAGGTAAATGAATCAAGACGATCAGATCAATGAGAATTTTTGGTTCCTGCGGCGTCCGCTTCAGTTTTTGGCGGATGTGGTGGTTTTGTGCGCTGCATTTTTTATCGCATATCTTCCTGCAGTTAACATTCAACTCGGCGAATATTATGTCGAGACCGCTCTCCGCCAACTTCCCTTTGTGATCCTCGTACAGCTTTCGACGCTGTTCCTCGTCGGGGCTTATTCGATCATTTGGCGTTACGTGAGCATCGAGGATATAAAGGTCTTTCTCAAGGCCGCAGCGATTTCGGGTGCCATCCTGATCATCTTTCGGTTTCTGTTGATGTTTACTGAATTCAACTGGTGGCAGGTTCCGATCTCCGTGATCTTGATCGACACTATGATGGCGTTCGGCGGACTACTGGCCCTGAGGATCACTCGCCGATTTGTTTACGAGCTGGATGAAAAGAATCGCATGCATTCCGGCCGGAAGCGGGGTAAACAGAAACCGACGTTGCTTGTCGGAGCCGGACGAATGGGGGCAACGCTGGCCAAGGAAATGCTTGGCAGAAAGGATGCCGAGCTCGAGATACGTGGTTTTGTCGATGACGATCCGCGAAAGCGCGGCGGGAGCGTAAGCGGGGTCAAGGTGCTCGGCACGACCCACGACCTGCCCCGTTTGGTCGACGAACTGAACATTAAACAGGTCGTTCTCGCCATCGATCAGGCTCAGGGCAAAGAGATACGCCGGATAATGGACGTTTGCAGTGCGATCCCTGTCAAGGCCCAGATCGTTCCCAGCCTGAACGAGATCGCTCATGGACGCGTGTCCGTAAGCCGAATTCGCGATGTACAGATCGAGGACCTGCTTGGCCGCGAACCCATCGAGCTCGACGACGAGAATCTTCACGAATTCCTGACCGACAAGACGGTAATGGTGACCGGGGCGGGCGGTTCGATCGGTTCCGAATTGGTCAGACAGATCACCAACTACTCACCGAAACAGGTCCTGCTGGTCGAGCGGGCGGAGTTCTTTCTATTTCAGATCGGCCGCGAACTTACCAATTCCTTTAGTGACGCTCGATTTGTCCCGCTGATTGCTGATATCGGTGACGAACCGAGAATGCGCGAGATATTTTCTCAATTCCGTCCCGACGTGATCTTTCATGCGGCGGCTCATAAACATGTACCTCTGATGGAGATAAATGCGTCCGAGGCGATCAAGAACAATGTTTTTGCGACCCGGAAACTGGGCGAACTTGCGGGCGAATTCGGGGCGACTGATTTCGTCATGATCTCGACTGACAAGGCCGTCAACCCGACGTCCATAATGGGAGCGTCAAAACGGATCGCCGAGATCGTGATCCAGGACCTTAATCATTCGTATTCGACCAACTATATCGCGGTCAGATTTGGTAACGTCCTCGGCTCGGCAGGTTCGGTCGTCCCCATCTTTCGCGAGCAGATCGAAAGGGGAGAGCCGATCACCGTTACGGACCGCGAGATGACACGCTATTTTATGACTATTCCCGAGGCGTCACAGCTTGTCCTGCAGGCCGGTGCCCTCGGTGAAGGCGGCGAGATCTTTATTCTCGATATGGGCCAGCCGGTCAAGATACTCGACCTCGCCGAAGATATGATCAGGCTGTCGGGCCTGACCCCTTATGAGGATATCGACATCCGGTTTACGGGTATACGCAAGGGCGAGAAGCTGTTCGAGGAGCTCGAGATAACCGGCGAAAATCTGCTCAAGACTCGGCACCCGAAGATCTTTATCGGCAAGATCGCCACCTATTCAAGGCCCGAGGTCGAGAATATCCTCCGCGAATTTAAGGCGGCGGTCGAAGCTCAGAGTGAGATGCGGATCAGGAGTGTCTTTAACGAATTTTTGCCCGAGGCTACCATTACGCAGATCGAACCGGCCGTTGCTGAAGAGAATCTGCTTGCGCAAAATGCACGACTCGGCTCGGCCGAGAAATAGAGATCAATGGCAATCTTAGTTACAGGCGGGGCAGGCTATATCGGCAGCGTCGCGGTCGATGACCTATCGGCTCGGGGCGAGGATGTTGTTGTGGTCGATAATCTGGTTTACGGCCACCGCGAAGCCATCGACCCTGACATCCCGTTCTATGAGGGACATATCGGCGATCGCAGCCTCTTGGACCGCATTTTTGCCGATCACGAGATCGAGTCATGTATGCACTTTTCGGCATATGCGTACGTCGGCGAATCAGTCGAAAAGCCGCAAAAGTACTTTGACAACAATTACGTTCAGACGCTGACCCTGCTCGACGCCTTGCTGGAATACGGCATCAAGCGATTTGTGTTCTCGTCGACATGCGCGACATTCGGCGAGCCGCAGTATCTGCCGATCGACGAATCTCACCCGCAATCGCCGACCAATCCGTACGGCTGGACCAAATTTATGGTCGAGCGGACACTATCAGCTTATGAGGCAGCCTACGGATTGAATTTTGTCGTCCTTCGATATTTCAACGCTGCGGGTGCGACCGCCCGACGCGGTGAGGACCACTTTCCGGAAACTCATCTGATCCCGCTGGCGTTGTTTTCAGCGTCGGGCCGAATTCCGCATGTTTCCATATTTGGCGACGACTACGATACGCCTGATGGTACGGCAATACGCGACTACATTCACGTATCCGACCTTTCGAGCGCACATATGGCCGCGTTGGAGCACGTGAGGGCCGGCAAACGGTCGGAATTTATCAATCTCGGGAACGGTAGCGGATATTCGGTCAAAGAGGTGATCCAAACCGCCGAACGGGTTACACAGCGGCCGATCAATACACTTATCGCACCGCGACGGGCAGGTGACCCTTCAAGATTGGTCGCTAATGCCGCCAAGGCCCGAGAGATGCTAGGTTGGCAGCCGCAGTTCCCAACCCTGGAAGCCATCATAGAAAGCGCTTGGTCGTGGCACCAGGCAAACGCGTCGGGCTATGCCGGATCGGGCGGCAAATGATGAGAGGAAAATTAAATGTCTGATATGAGAATTTCGAAAAGCCGGGTCTCGCGTAAGGCCGCGAGCTTTACCGAGTCGGTCATCCGTGAGATGAGCCGCGAGGCGGTCAAGTATGGAGCGGTCAATCTGGGACAGGGATTTCCGGATTTTTCGGCTCCCGAGGACATCAAGCTTAAGGCCATTGAGGCGATCGCCGCTGACCACAATCAGTACGCCATTACTTGGGGCGTCAAGAGCTTTCGGGACGCGATCGCGAAAAAGACCATGTGGTTTCTCGGACTCGACCTCGACCCGGAGGCCGAGATCACCGTCACATGCGGATCGACCGAGGGAATGATCGCAGCGATGATGGCGACCGTGGATCCGGGAGACGAGGTGGTCGTATTCGAACCCTTTTATGAGAATTACGCTCCCGACGCCATACTTTCTGACGCTGTGCCGAGGCACGTCCCGCTTTATCGCACCGACAACGGATTCGTATTTGACCGTGAAGAGCTTCGGGCCGCCTTCAACGAAAATACCAAAGCGATCATCATCTGCAATCCGAACAACCCGACGGGAAAAGTTTTCACCCGGGACGAACTGGAATTCATCGGTGACCTCTGTAAAGAGTTTGACGTACTCTGCTTTACCGACGAGATCTATGAACACATAATCTACGGCATCGACGAAGACGATCCGCTTTCGCACCAGTGCATGGCTAACATCGAGGGAATGCGTGATCGGACGGTCGTCGTCAATTCGCTGTCAAAAACGTATTCGGTCACGGGTTGGCGCGTCGGTTATTGTATCGCGCCGCCGGACATCACGTCAGCAATAAGAAAGGTACACGACTTTCTGACGGTCGGTGCGGCTAATCCGCTACAGCACGCAGGAGCCTACGCACTCGGGTTGCCGGCCAGTTATTATCAGGAATTGCAGGCCGAGTACCTTCGCAAACGGGACTTTATCGTACCGGTCCTGAAGAACGCGGGCTTTAAGTGCGACTATCCGGAAGGTGCCTACTACGTGATGGCGGATATCGCAGATTTTGGATTCGCTAATGACATCGAATTCACAAAACACCTGATACGAGAGATCGGCGTCGCGGTGGTCCCCGGCTCGTCGTTCTATCACGAAGCGTCGATGGGCTCGCAGATCGTTCGATTTTGCTTCTGCAAAAAAGACGAAACCCTCGAGGCTGCGGCCGACCGACTAGCCAAACTCAAGCTTGGCTAGCGCCGGTCGTATAGCCGGCATTCCGCGAGGCAACCAATTGCCGACCTCAACGCAACAAAAATATAAAATCAGCGTATTTTCTCCCAAAAGCAAGATTCTCCCAGTATAAGTAAAGAAACCTGGAGGTACTATGTTTCAGAGATCATTCGTATTTATACTTACCGCGGCATGTGCGGTATCGACCATCGGCCAGACACCCGAAACAAAAAGCTCAAATGAAAAGGCCGCTAAGGCGATGACCTTTGTGTTCGACGGCGGCGGCAGCTATCTCGGTGTCCAGACCGCCGAGGTGACAAGTGAGAATTATTCGAAATTCGGTCTGCGAGAGGTTCGCGGTGTCGTTATCGAGAAGGTCATGGAAAATTCACCGGCTCAGGCGGCCGGCCTTCAGGCGGGCGATGTGCTGATCAGTGTAGACGGTGATGAGGTCACCGGAACGCGCAAATTGACACGCCTGATCAGCGAGATCGCGCCCGACCACAAAACAAAACTCATCATCTGGCGCAACGGCAGCGAGCAAGAGGTCACGGCGACCATTTCGCGGCGACCAGCCCCAAAGTTTGAAAACGGCAATTTCGAATTCTCGTTCCCGGGCCCGGTTGGAAAGATCGATATCCCCGACATGAAGGAGTTGCAACGGCTTAAGGAGTTACCAAAGGTAGACATTCCGCAGCTATGGAGCTCGCGTGACGGCCGCGGCGAGGGATTTGTGTGGCGCTCGGGATCAGGGCGTCAGATCGGCATCAGCATAACGCCTTTGACCAAACAGTTGGCTGACCACTTTGGCGTCGAGGGCGGCATTATGGTCAACTCGGTCCGCGACGGTTCGCCGGCATTCAAAGCAGGCATCAAGGCCGGTGACATCATTGTCGAAGCCGATGGCAAGGCCGTCAAGGGAGAGTTTGATCTGCTGCGTACTCTTGGAAGCAAGATCGAGGGTGATGTCCAGCTGACCATCGTCCGCGGCCGCGATCGCCAATCGATCTCCGTCACACCCGAAGTGTCAAAATTACCAGGTTTCGTATTTGAAACGGACGGAGGCGGACCAATTCGGCCGGCGGTACCGCTGAAGATGCAGAAAGTGAAGCCGTCTGCAGTTTCGCCCGCGATCACGCTGCTGACTCCCGGCCGCGTGCTTTAGACAGCAAGAAATTTTATCGATTTCCGAGGCGGTGCCAATCCGCCTTTTTTATTGTCCCTGTTGCCGTTTTACGGCTTCTTTAGCAAGTTCGTTGGCCCGGCTGCTGTAGTCGCGGGCATCCTCCATAAGTTTTCGGTAATTGTCGCTTCGCGTCTTAAATTCTTCTTTGACCTTTTCGCGCATTTTTGCGTCTTTCGGGTCATAGCTGTCGCGCAGGATACGTGCCGCCTGACGATAGTTCTCAAAAGCCTCAAGCTGACGCTTTAATGCCTCTTCTTTTAGCCGCAGATACTCGCGGTAATCGTCATTGATCTGCATCTCCTGAGCCTTTTGGATCTTTTCGACGGCGGACTTGCCGTATGCTGTGCCGTCATTTATCAGGTACAGCACTTCGTCGGCGATCTTTTTCGCAGTATCGGCATCGTTCTTTTCCATTGCTGCCTTGAGGTCTTCGCGCTTTCCTTCATTTTGCTGATACAGGACCTTGATCTTTGTCAGGTCCTTGTTAGCGTCGTCGACGATCAACGCCGCTTCGGAGGTTTCGTCCAATGGATTCAATATACTGATGCCTCCACCGGAACGTGTGCAGGACGACAATGTGAGTACCAACGCGATCGACATGACCGCAAAAAACTGTATCTTTGGTTTTTTCACGAACAGCTTCAATTGCTTTTTAGATCAACTTTAGGTCAGGATTTCCACTTTTGCGCCAGATGAATCCGTCGAGTACATAATGCGTAAGTTGCGGCAGCGCAAGCAGCGGTACGAGCCACATCTTAAGACTGCCCCAATTCCAATCGCCGCCGAACAGCCATTGCTTTTCGTGCCAAACACCTCGATGCCAGAAAAGCTCCTCGACATAAGCGAGAGCCCAAAGCGACGCCAGAAAGACCAGCCAATTCGACGATAATGACCTGTATACGGGGCCGGCGGTGTCGCGTTTCATTCGGGCATAGACATATATCAGGGCAAAATATGGCACGCCGTGGATGATGACGTTGGTCACCGTGAACGCGTAATCCGAATTAAAATATACGATGCCGACATACCAGCAAACCGCGGTTGTGGCCACAACAATGTCCTTGCCGATATTCTGAAACCCGTCGATCACATATTGGTACATCGACTTGACCGCGTACACTGTTAAAGCACCGAGGTAGATCGGAAACATTACAGTCTCGACGATCGCCGGCAACCGCACAAAGTCGTTTTGAACGAACCACTCAAAGTTCCGCGGCAGCCGCGTCATCCAGAAAGCCAGCGGATAAAGACTCGCCATGTAGATCGCCGCCGCATCGACCCACCATGTCCAACGCTCGGTTTCACCCAACTTTCGGCGATAGAGATTGACCCATCCGTACTGTTGCCTAACAAAATGAAAAACTGCGATCGCGGCCAAAACTTTCCAAAACACCAACTCGCCTTCGGAATAAAGCGCCACGCCGATCGAATACCCGAAAACAGGTACGAGAAGGTAGAGCCAAAAGCGTCGTTTTAGTTCGGCCAGATCAAAATAGACGCGGAAACTGGTCGACCACACATGAGCAACGTCGATCAGCAGGACCGCGGAAACCCACGTCCATTCCGGCGAATCGCCGTTAGCGATCCCGATTTGCCACCCAACTATCAACAGCAGGATAGACAGGACAGCACTGCCCAGAAATACGGTAAGATCAGTACCGCGGGAGAAAAGCCATTTGTCGGAACTGCCGGAAACATCGGGCGACACCGGCCGGCCGCCGGGGCCTTGGATATTGATGTCGATCTCCGAAACTCTTTGCATTTCGCTATACTTTCACGGCCGGGCGTTCATGACCTCTCCGGCCGCACGCAATCCATGATAAAACGCTTCTTCAAAAAGTGCGACGCCGCTTAGGTCAGTGTGGGCAAAATGGATGTTGCGATAAGGCTTGACCGCCTTTTCACGAATGCCGCTCCAGATAAAATTTGGCCGCGGGCTGATCATCGCATGACCCCAACGCATGATATCGATGCGCTCGGTGAGTTCGTAAATGTCGCTGTGTGCCCGTGAAAGATCGGTCAGA
Organism: uncultured Chloracidobacterium sp.; assembly: GCA_937941715.1. Classification (GTDB taxonomy): domain Bacteria; phylum Acidobacteriota; class Blastocatellia; order Pyrinomonadales; family Pyrinomonadaceae; genus OLB17. The sequence goes on from CALDGX010000085.1 coordinate 49,698, forward strand.
CAGACATCGGCCAGCTGCCGCCAGTCATAAGCAAAGAGTTTTGTCCGCCCATCGGTTTCATGGCACATCGGGTAGTAGTATGTGAGCACGGTCGGGCCGTAGTCGATGCCCTTTTGATGGGTTGCCGTCACATAGCCAAGCGACGGACTTTCGTAAAGCACATTATCCCACGAGAGCGGAAAGTCCTTTGAAAAGCGTGGTTTTGGGCGATCTTTCAGAAACAGATTGGCCACGAACCACGCATTGTGTTGAAATTCGCCGGCGGCAAACGGCGGATCATCGCGAAATCCGCGAATGATGTACGGGGCCGTGAAGATTGGCGATGCGAAGATCGCCCTCTCGCAATGAATACCGCGGAGCTCGCCGCCATCGAGGGTGACGATGTCAACGCCGCGTTCAGTCGGTACGATCGAAACGACCACCTGCGACCGACGAATGTTGTCTCCGGCAATTGCGGAAAAATGGTGGACGAATTGGCCGTTTCCCTCCGGGACGGTAATAAACGGTTGTGATTCGTCGCCGCTCTTTCGCACCCGTGAACAGAAATAGAGCAGGCCGACCCACGCAGACGTCTGATCGGCCTTGAGCCCGTAATCGTCTCTCGTCGCGTAGTCGCAATACCAATGGAGTCGTTCGGATGTGAAACCGTTCTGACTCAGCCATTCGGTGAATGAGATGCGGTCGAGCGAGGTCACCGCCGTGTCGTCAGAACAGGTCTCAAGCGGCACGGCAAACGCTCGTCTCCCGCGCGTATCCCGCCAGTTGACCCAGTCGTCGATCTTTCGTTGAAATTCGGCAAACTGCCGCTTGTCTTCGTCACCGGCACCGACATTTAGGTATAGCCCTTCATACCAACGACCCTTAAAAAAGACACGTTCTTCAGGTTCGCGGCAAAGGAACTGCTCCTTTACGACGACCTGGCCCTGAGCGTCGCGGCCTTCGGTGAGCGACATCTCATCCAGCAATGAGACCAGCTCGGTGTTTTCGGAAAATGGGACTGGCAAGTAGTGAGCGGCCCACGGGTAACCGACCGGGTCACCCTTGCCGCTGATCGATGTGCCGCCGACATCCCTTTCGAGTTCGAGCAAAACAAAATCGTTGAAATTCTGCTTTTTAAGTTTCCAGGCGGCCGAAAGCCCGGCAATGCCGCCACCGACGATCACCGCCCTTTTTGTTTCCCAGCGGTCGAAAGGAACCTCGAATGTTCGGCCGGAGCGCAGAATGTGGCCGAGATCTGACGATTGCCCGACGATCTCGCCCTCGGGAAAGACTCGCGGTTGATCTGTCCGGCACGCCGCAAACGCGAACGGTGCCCCCAAAAACAACTTGAGTAACTCGCGTCGGTTCAGATTCATTGCTCGAAACGACGCCACTCGGCTTCGTAATAGCGGACCAGTGCCTGATTATCGAGGCGGTTTATCTCGAGCTCTTCTTCTGGCCTCGAGGTGTCTGCAGGAAATTCAAACAGCGACGCAAACGTCTCATTATTGAGGAATCGCATATCAATCCCATGCGGGGGCGATTGCGGCCTTTCGAAGGGTTGGAGCTTGGCCAGGGCGTAACCCCAGATGCCAAAACTCGGAACGGTCGTCTGATACGGTTTGACCGTATAGCCGCTGGCCTCGAGCGTTTTCATCACACACCAGAATGAATTGCGGGCGATCAGCGGCGAGGTGGTCTGGATCACGACCGAGGAGTCCGGCTTGAGCTTTTGCTTGAGAAGATTGTAGAACCTTGTCGTATATAGTTTGCCGAGGGCAAAATTGTTGGGGTCCGGAAAGTCGACGATCGCGACATCGAACGGCTCGGTCGGAACGTTGTCGAGCCATACAAAGGCATCCGCGTTGGTTACATGGACACGCGGATCGTTGAGTGAATGCTTGTTGAGTTCGCCAAGTGCCGGTACCGCAGATGAGACCCGGGTCATATCGGGGTCAAGGTCGACCAACTGGATAAACTCGACGGACTTGTACTTTTCGATCTCGCGCAGTGCCAACCCGTCTCCGCCGCCCAAGACAAGCACTCGTTTCACATCGCCTGAAAATGCGGCAAACGCAGGGTGCACGAGAGCCTCGTGATAACGGTATTCATCAAATGAATTAAACTGAAGATTGCCATTCAAAAACAACGCATAGCCGGTTTTGCCCTTGGTAACGACGATTCGCTGATAGGCTGAGCTTTTGGCATAGATGATGTTATCCACGAACAATGCGTCTTCGGCGAGCGTCGTCAATCGGTCTGCCTTAATGAAGGCAATAACGAGTAGCGCAAGGATCACAAATCCTTTGACGCGCATCATCGTCACATTTCGTTTCAAGAGCGGCAGCAGCAGCCAGGTCCCCCAGATGCCGACCGCGGCGTTGAGCATTCCAAATATCAGTGATGTGCGGGTCAACCCCAGTCTTGGGACAAAAAAGATCGGAAACAGCAAAGACGCGGCCAACGCCCCAATGTAATCAAACGCCAAGACGCGCGAGACAAGATCCTTGAAGTCCATCTCGTCCTGCAAGATACGCATCAGCAGCGGTATCTCCAGGCCGACCAGCATCCCGATAATAAAAACCACGGTGTAGAGAACTACCGAGAAATACGAGAGATTAGCAAAGGTAAGGAAGAGCAGCGGTGCCGAGAATCCGCCGATCACGGCCACAGCAAGCTCGATATCGATAAACTTCTCAGCAACGTGCTTATCGATAAATCTCGATAGCCACGAACCGACACCCATCGCGAAAAGATAGATGCCGATGATCAGCGAAAACTGTGTGACCGAATCGCCGAGGACATAGCTTGAGAGCGTCCCGGCCAGCAACTCATAAATGAGCCCGCAGGTGGCTATGACAAAGACGTTTAGAAAAAGCAGCGGTGCACGTTTCATACGAACGGAAAATGAAGTGCGGAAAACGGAAAACGAAATACACCTCGGTCATTTTCCATTTTCCACTTTCCGCCATATGCAGATCAGTTGCCTTGGATCGCAGACGAAATTATCATCGCCACACCAATGATAATGGCACCGATAATGATCGCGAGCGACACGTTCTGATCGTCTTCGATCTCCTTCTTGACTGAAAAAGGCGAGACAAAGACCACGATAATAAATGCGATCGCAAACACGATCAAACCGATCGCGACAAAGATCACTGTGGTCGTCAGAACCGGCAAAAGTTCTTCAAGCTTGACGATCAAACCGAGAAACGGGGCGATCGATAAAAGACTCATCATCATTTTCCTCCACGAAATCCTGAATAAAAGAACGGCACTCCCAGACGTGATTTGCTGCCGGCGTTAGCCAACTCCCAACCGAACCAGGCCGCCGACGAGTATGCCAGCAGTACACCAACACCAAAGACCATATAGAGCTTTTTCCACATATAGTTAACCTGCTATTAGTCTGAATCGCCTGAATCGTCCGATCCGCCGGTCGCCGCGGCCGAGAACATACTGTCCTTCCAGCGGCTCGACTCAAAACTGATCTTTCTGAACAAGCCGAGAATCGGCATTATCGCCAAAACAAGTAGTGCGCAGCAAAAATTGACGCCGCGATTCACGTTTTGCTCGACCTTGACCGATACGGGCATCTGGGCCTGCCAGTTTTGCCATGTGCCCTCGACCCGCAGCGTGTATTTGCCGGCCGGCAGCGACGAAAGTGTTGCGTCGTTCGATTTACCGCCTTCACTCCACGCCCCATCGCTGTCAGATCCGGAATAATATTCGACAGGAACATTGACCGACTCGACCTCCTGACTCTGATCGTTGATCAGATCGACGTCAAGGTCAGCCCACGAATTATCGACGTTGGCACCGGCGGTGATCCGGACGTTCCGGTTTCCTTTAAGGTCAAACGGCTGGCTGAACACGGCTTGGCCAGTCGTAGCGTTTGCCATCGGCGGCAAAACCAGTTCCTGATTCAGAACCGTATTCGTCAAACCGCTAAGCGGGATCATAAAGATGGCGACGACAAATAACGCGAGCAGTGGCAACGCTCCCCATGTGTAGTAAAAACGGCCCGTAAATGGCTGATTCGGAGCGACGCCCCAAGGCCTCGGAAGGTCAGAGACACCAAAGGCCTTTTCGACCTCCTCGTTGGTCATGTAGGTGCCGACAGACCAGTTGATCTCATTGTCCGAAGCCTCGCGAGAGAGCATCAGTGGTGCCGCGACAAAATCTGTTGCCCGAACCGTTTCGCCCTGCTCGACCCGCCAGTAAAACTCGCCCTTTACATATTCAACGACGGCTGCGGCATCCTGAAAGATCTTAAATGACGATCCGTTATACTTTGCGACCCCGCCGGCCCCGATGTACGAGACCTCGACCTCCGCCGCGTTGACCGGCTCGACAAAATTCCAATGATTGTCCGAGTGAACCAGCCAACGAAATCCGATCATCGGATTGTAGAGCAAATATTCGTGCCAATAATACGTCTCGCCCTCGATCGTGACGCTGCGAACTGTGGCACCGATTATCTTAAACTTTACGTCGCCCGGGAACGTGCCCTCAGCGCCAATCGGGGCGACAAAGAGCGGTGCGTTTGGCATCGGCTTAAGAGACTTGAGGTATGTGAGATTACCCTGATTGACATCGAGGAGCGAATCGCAGTTCGGACAAGTAACGCGTTCGGCGATGTCAGGCGCCATCAACTCCAGCGGGCCGCCGCAGTTCGGGCACCCCATTCCGGCAGTCGAGACACGTCTCGCTTCACGTTCAACCGGTTTGGCGTCACCGAGTCCGATCTCAGCAAGCGTCACCTGGGTGCCGACAAAGACCCATGGCGGATCCATGCTGTAGTCGATCGTGGCAAAGGCGTTGTTCTTGCCGGCAAGGTCGGCGTACTCGAATTGCTCTCCGGGGCTGAGCTTGTAAGGGATCTCGCCTTCGGCGGCGACCGACGTTCCGCGACCCTTTTCCTGCACCATCAACGGTGTCGGATTCGGAATCTCAGCGACTATCTGGCCGAGTTGCAGTCCGTTGAATGTCGGTAGTTCCGCCCCCTGCGGCAGCGGTTGGTAAAACGTCAGATAAAACTTGCCCTGCGCCTCGGCGAGCCAGCCGACCCAACCATTTGAGAAAGTGGCGTACCATTCATCCCAAAATCCGCCGAGTTCGTGCCGAAGCTGTGCCCGACCGGTAAGCTCGAACTTGTTGCCGTTAAAGTTGCCCTTGAGGCCGAGTTTCAATGGCGATTGCGAATCTGCGATCTCCGCAACCTTACCCAGGTCCTCCAGCGACCGATCGGTACGTGATATAGCCGAACGGCAAAAGGGACAAACGATAACGATCGTAGATCCCGCCTTAAATTCGATCGGCCCCGCGCAGGATGGACAATTTGCCTGAAGTGTACTCACGCTTCACCCCCAGCGGCCACGTGTTTGCTCGATGAACTCAGTTCCGGCGATTCTCCTCGGTCTATCTTTGTTACCGACACATTTTTGGCTCCCAACTTCGATGTAAGGTGGCCCTCCCAATCCCATTCCGGCCGGGTGCGGCAACAATACAGATTAAATGTGGCGGTCTCGTATTCTGGATATGTGTGACACGCCAGGTGCGACTCGGTCAGGGCGATCATTCCGGTCACACCGCCTTCTCCGGGAAACTTGTGCCAGACCGAACCGACCGACCTCAGCCCGAGATCCGACATCACCCTGTCGAAGATCGAACGAATTACGACCTCGTCACGAAGTGCTTCAGCTTCGCAACCAACCGCCTCGATCAACCATTCAGTGCCAACGATCATCGGTTCAATACAAAATGTACGTTATTGTTTACCCAATGTTCTGAACTAACAGCAAATTCGAGCGTATTAGTCCACCAAGTGAGAATTGTATCGAAAAGAACTATAGCTAAATTTTTCGCTTTTGTCATTTCTTTTGTGGTGATTGCCGCAACTCAGTTTGCGTGTTCGTCGCCCGGGCCCGAACGGGTCAAGCTCTCGTCCGCTCACTACTCGTTACCGAAAGTCGTCGGGAACATTCACGGAGACGATATCAACGAGAGCAGCGGCCTTTCCGCTTCAAAATGCTCAACTAACATTTTTTGGACCCACAATGATTCCGGCGGTGGTGCGGTCGTGTATGCGCTCGATAGTTCAGGCGGCAGGAAAGGTAACTGGAAAGTGCCCGAAGCCGAAAATAAGGATTGGGAAGACATCGCCGAGTTTAAGGATCGCAGCGGCAAGTGCTTTCTCTATATCGGGGACATTGGCAATAATGGATTAAAAAGATCCGAGTTAACCATCTACCGCGTTCCCGAACCTATAGTTACCGCTCTGGGTTCGCAGTCCGGAACGTTTTACGAGACCGCGACACCTGAACGGCTGAGGTTCACATACCCCGACGGGCCTCACAATGCAGAAGCTCTCCTGATCCATCCGACGTCCGGCGATATTTATGTAATTACCAAGCGAGCCGACGGGCCGGCCGCTGTATACCGCATACCTCCGAGATTCGATACCGGGTCGCCGATAATTGCCGAACGTCTATCGGATATAAAGGTTCCGGCTATTCCAAACGGATTGATCACCGGCGGAGACATCTCTCCTGACGGCCGGCGGGTGATCCTTTGTGATTATTCGGGAGGGTACGAATACTGTCTTCCCGACGGCACTGATGATTTTGATGTGATCTGGCATCAGTTCCCTGACCCGGTCGATATCGGCGACCGGCTTGTTGGTGAGGCGGTTTGCTATGCTGCCGACGGCAGATCGATCTTTGCGACCAGTGAGAATGCGGGTTCGCCGTTCATTCGGGTTGACAGCCTGCAAAAGTAAGAACGGCGGACCAATTTCGGTGCCGCCGTTCTGTTCTGAATGGGCTCCGCTTACTGCGTGATAGTAAATTTGTCTTCGTTCTTTATCAATTGTCCGTTGACGCGGTCCTTGATCTCGATTCGAATATTGTACTCACCGGTCGGCATGTTCGTCGTCGGCAGCAGACGGGCAAGGGTCAGTCGCTGACCAGAATCGCTTAAACCGGTCCAATCCTCGATCTGTCGATGAACCTCTTTGCCGTCTTTCGTGAGGATGTACGTGACATCCACCGCCGGGCGCAGGGTCGTCTGATCGATCTCGGCGTTGTAAACCTGCAAATAGATACCGACCTCTTGTCCCTGCTTATAAACGCCGCCGAGATTAGGAACGACCTTCGAATTACCGATCACGAACATCTGCCCAATGTCACGCTCATTGGTCGAACGCAGTTTCGATGTCAACACAAGCGACGACGTCGAGAGTTTTTTCTCGTCGTAGCGCGGAACCGTGAATCCCATGTTTACGATGCCCTTGTTACCTGTTCCGACATCGCGGACGACAACGTCCACCTTGTACGTCCCCGGCGTCAGGGCGATCGCCTTCTGATAAACGGATTTTCGGTCCATCGCGTCGGCGAGTTCAGTAGCGGTAGCGTTCGTCACGACCGAATCCTCAAAAATTCCCGACCGCTTACCCGACACCGCTGTGATGCGGCCGAAAATGTTCATTCTGGCCGTTTCGAGCCCGCCGATCTGCTCGAACTTCAGCTCGCGATTGCTGGTCTGTACCGTAAAGGCGGTAATGATGCGGTCGTCAGACTGACGGAAGAAGTCGACCCGAAGATCGAACTGCAGCGGATTGTTGTCGATGACCGGTGAGTCGGTCAACGAACTCTGCAGGTCGCTGAACTTGACTGCCGGCGGACGCATCAGGCCGGTCATGACCTCAAGTCTGCGGAAAGGCGAATCTTGCTCACGGTAAAAGTTGTTTCCGGCGTTTCGATCGTATCCGGAGATACGGTCACCCTTTGTCGACATACCCAACTGTTCAGCAGTCGTCATGCCGGCTCCGGGGACCATCAGCAACGCGTCCTTTTCATTGGCGTTTCTGGCCATTCGATATTCTCCGGTTCCGGTAGGATCGACAAACTCGATCTCCAGCCCGTCACCGACACCCTCAAGATGCCGATAGAACCAGATCTCAAACGGATAGGTGGTCGTCGCTCCGCCGCCCTCATAACTCGGGCGGTCGTACGACCCGCCGGACGGATGCGATTCGACCGAATCGGGCTTGCCCCACGCAATATAAACGCGGCCGCGGTCTGTTTTCCAGCCGGGAATGCCCGAGGCAAATTTCTCGTTGGCGTAAGCGATCCGCTCATAGTACTCCTCACGATACTCGTTCTCTTCAGTGTCGGGGTTGGGATCGCGGCGGCGCCAGAATTGTTCAATAAAGTTCTCACGCTCCTCGTCGGTAACGAGAGCGTTGAAGGCGCGCTTCTCTTCTTTGGTAATGATGTACGCCACATCATTGTTGATCCATTTTTTGTAAGCCTCTTTTAATTCCGGTTTGACGTTACGCGCCTTGTCCGAAATATCTTGACTCGGCTTGTTGCTGTCGGGCGGTTGGGCGATAGCCGCAATGGCCCCAAGTGACATCAACACAAATGTCAGTAAAAAACTACGAAGGATCCTGACTTTAGACATAAACGTAAAACTCCCAAAAAATGACCGGCCAACAGCCGGAAGGTCAACCAAAAATTATATCTATACCGATTCTAGACAGTTATATCTATTTATACAAGATGAAATAATACGGGCACGGGTTGCTTAACTGCCCGTTTCATCAGTCGTTCGGCGCTTTTTGCCAAAGAACCAGGCGATAAATATCGACACGATATAGAGCCCGATCATCGGTGTCGCGAACAGCATCATATTGGGCACATCTCCCGTCGGCGAGACGACGGCCGCAACTATGAGTATGACGACCAGCGATATTTTCCAACTGCGGACCAGCAAGCTCGCCGAAATGATGCCAATGCGGGCGAGGACATAAGATATCGCGGGCATCTGAAAAATCAGGCCCATCGCGAGCATTATGATGGTGATGAAATCGAGATAGTCGCTCGCCTTAAGCAGCAGTTGAAAATCGCCTCCTCCCAGCCCGAGCAGATAGCGGGCCGCCGGCGGGAACAAGATGTAATACGCAAACGCGGCCCCGATAACAAATGAGACGCTTGAAAGGCCGATGAAAGGTGTGACATACGCCCGTTCATGCTTGTACAAGGCCGGCGAAATGAACATCCAAATCTGCCACAATAGCAACGGCACCGACAACGCGATAGCGGCGTACAACGAAACCGTCACGAACAGAGTGAATTGTTCGGTCGCAGTCGTCACGGTCATCCGCTCATCGGCATTTGGCTGGTCTTTGGCAACCTCGTCAAACTCTACCGGCAAGCGAACGCCCTTAGGTACAACGGCGTTATTTGTGATGAGCGGTTCAGTGGTAAAGAGCCCTAACTTTCCCTCCGCGTCACGGGACACTTGGGCCAGGACAGACGTACCCGGCACGACGACCGTTGCCCCTAGCTTGGTCGATCGGTCAAAGATGTAACGGCCGCCTTCGCCTTCGCGAATTCCGCTCAAGGGCAGCAACTTTTCGTCGCCGGTGACTCCGCTGATAGGCAATTCCCGGCGAGCGGCCTCAGAGAGCGCCTGACGGATAGGCACACTTAGAAAGTCGTAGATCCGGTCAGAAACAAACCAACAGATCGTAAATGCTACGACGACGATTATTACCGAATTGACAAGCCGTTTGCGCAGCTCATCCAAATGCTCAAGAAACGACATATTTGCCGCGCGCTCGGGTAATTGGTTTGATCCGTTCTCGTCCATCTATTGATTACAGCCAATTTTGCTTGTCGTCCCGATCTTCCGGCGGGGCAACGTCACTCTTAGCGGTCTGGGCTTGTGCATCCCTTGAGATGAATTCGGCAGGCTCGACCTCTCGGATCTGAGGGGCCGAAATGCTCGGCGTCTCAGCCGCAGCCTGAGGATGTATAGTATTGGCTCTCGCTATCGGCGGCAGATCGTCGTCGTCAATTTTAAAGGCCTTTGTTTCCTCTTCGAAATTCACCTCCCGCTCCCAGGTCTGCTTGAACTCGTTGGTCGTATTTCGAAATTCGGCCGTGATCTTGCCGATCTTTCGGGCGATCTCAGGCAATTTTCTAGGACCGAGAAAAATGAGGGCGATCACGCCGATCAGTATCAGCTCGGAGGTTCCGATCGATTCAAGGATGAATAAAAACAACTACTTTACCTCTATATAAGCGCCGCTGTGACTCGCGACCGAGCCGATGATGCGGGCGTCGGGCATTTGCCGTACAAATTCGGCCGCCGTTTCCGATCCCATACTGATCAACAGGCCGCCCGCGGTCTGTGGGTCAAATAACGCACTTTGCATGATGGTGGTCACGCTGCCGGAAAATTTGACTGTGTCGCCGACGTACGCCCGGTTGTTTTTGTCGCCGCGCGTCAACATTCCCCTTTCGATCAACTCCAGAACGTCCGGCAGCAGTGGGACACTGTCTGAATCGATGCTCAACGTTACACCGCTGCCCTTTGCCATCTCAAATGCATGGCCCATCAAACCGAAACCGGTCACATCCGTACATCCATTTGCGCCGAGTTCAAGCATTAGCTTAGATGCCGCAGCAGCAGATGTGGTCATTGCTTTGATCGCCGCTTCGACCGTCGCGGCGTTTGCTTTGCCGCGTTTAACGGCCGTATTTATGGCGCCGGTCCCGATCGGCTTGGTCAAAACGAGCGCATCTCCGGGGAGCGCTCCTGAATTTGTAACGACCCGTTCAGGATGTATGACGCCGGTCACCGCATAGCCGAACTTCATCTCCTGATCATCGACAGAGTGACCGCCGATGATCACTACGCCCTCGGAGTTCATCGCGGCTTGACCGCCCGCAAGTATCTCGCCAAGGACGTCCCAGTCGCCCTTTTGGGGAAAGCAGACTATTGACAGAGCGGACAACGGGGTACCGCCCATCGCGTAAACATCGTTTAGGGCATTGACCGCTGCGACCCGCCCGTATGTGAAGGGATCATCGGCGACCGGAGTAAAGAAATCGACCGTCTGCACGAGTGCGGTATCATCCGTAAGGCGAAATACACCCGCGTCGTCGGACCTGTCAAAACCGACGATCACATTTTCGCTGTTCTGTGCCGGTAACTTACTCAAAACTTGAGCAAGATCGCTTGGGGCGAGTTTGGCCACTCAACCCGCACACGAAACCATTTCGGTCAGTCGCTGACGCATCGATTTTCTTTAACCTCCTTTAGAATCAGTTATTTACAGTCACTCCCCTGATTTTGGGCCCATTATCATCTGATATATGCGGTCGAGGTCGTCGGTGCCGTAATATTCGATCTGGATCTTGCCGCTCGTGCCCTTGGCCGACGGCAATATTTTTACATTAGTGCTCAGTTTCCGCATCAACTTGGTCTCAGCCGCCTTTGTATTCGGGTCGACCACACGCGGAGTCGATTTACTCTGTGCATTCGGGCCACCATTCCCGGTGCGCTTCACAGTTCGTTCGGTCTCGCGCACCGACAGGCCGCGTTCAATGATCTCCTTTGCCACGGCACGCTGGACCTTTGGGTCGTCGGCCATCAACAACGCTCGTCCGTGACTGAGTGAAAGCCGCCCTTCGATAATGTGATTTTGAACTTCAGAGGGGAGTTTTAATAGGCGCATTGTGGTCGCGACCAGCGAACGCTCGCGGCCTACACGTTCTGACACTTGCTCTTGCGTAAGTCCAATAGAATCAATGAGTTTACGGTATGCCTTGGCTTCTTCGATCGGGTTTAACTCGTGCCGCTGAATGTTCTCGATGAGGGCGATCTCGAGCAGTTTATCATCGGGGATATCACGCACGACAGCCGGCAATTTTCGCAATTCGGCCCGTTGGGCCGCACGCCATCGCCGCTCACCGGCCACGATCTGATATCGGGAGCCGACCGCACGCAGCACTATCGGTTGGACCACGCCGTTGGATCGGATTGAAGCTGCGAGCTCAGCCAACTTCTCCTCGGCAAACCTGGTCCTCGGTTGTTCGGGATTGGGATCGATCAGATCGATGTCGATCTCGCGGACGCCGTACTCGATCGCCGGCGCCTTTTCGTCACCCATCAGGGCACTAAGGCCCCTGCCAAGCGGTTGTCTAGCCATGGCCAATGATCTCCTTTCCAAGTTGAATATAACTCTCGGCACCTCGCGAACGCGGATCATACAGCATTATCGGCTTACCAAAACTCGGAGCCTCGGCAAGCCTGACATTTCGCGGTATGACGGTGTCAAGGACCTGGGAACCGTAAAAATCGCGCAGGTCTTTGGCGACAGCGGCCGATAAGTTGGTCCGTTCGTCAAACATTGTCAGAAGCAATCCCTCGATCGCAAGCGTCGGATTCAGTTCCCGTCTGAGTCTGGCCAACGTATCAAAGAGCTCTGTAACTCCCTCGAGTGCGTAATACTCGCACTGGATCGGTACCAGCAGCGAATCAGCTGCAGTCAATCCGTTAAGCGTTAGGATGCCGAGTGACGGCGGGCAATCGATGATGATGTAATGAAAATACTCACGGATGCCGTTCAGGAGCTTTTTAAGTGCAAAATTGCGGTCCTCGGCATCGACCAGTTCGATCTCGGCACCCGCAAGATTCTTGTCAGAAGGAAGAACCCATAAGAACGGGATCTCAGTAGGCAGGACCATCTCGCGGACAGGATCGTTCGATGTCAGGGCGTTATAGAGTGACTTTCGCGAATTTCCACGCGCGATACCGGCACCTGATGTGGCGTTGGCCTGAGGGTCAGCGTCAACGAGAAGGACCTTTTTATCCTCGGAAGCCAATGCCGCCGCGAGATTTACCGCCGTCGTGGTCTTTCCGACGCCGCCTTTTTGATTGGCTACAGCAATGATCTTACCCATATCTAGACAAACGAAAACAGGATTCTAAGTTAGCATAGATGCCAGCCGTAATCTAACAACTGAATTGTGGTACGTACCACAAACTGCCCTTATCGAACGATGTGGTACGTACCACATTCAAGATAGAAAGATCAGGCCGCATTGTCGGTCGGGGCCTTTTGTGCGGTCAAATGGACCAAAACGGTGGATATTGCGGCAGGCGTCAACCCGGCGATCTTGCGGACCTGGCCGAAATTCTGAGGCCTAGCCCGTTCGAGGCGTTCGACCATCTCGTGCGACAACCCGCTGATAACGTCAAAACGAAAGGCTTCCGGCACTTTTAGCGCGTCGTGATGATTTATCCGCTCAGTTGCGGCCCTTTGCTTCTGGATATAGCCGCTGTAGAGCGAGTCGGCGAGAGCGGTCGCAAGTTCTGTATCTTTGGCCGCTTCACCCACTCCGTTCGGCATCAAACGGCGGATCATTGCCGGATCGACCCCTTGCCGCATCGCCAACTGAGCCAACGTGAACGAATCGCCCAGATCAGCACCCAACAGTTGTGATAAGCCGGCATATTCGGGCGACGACCTTTTGAAGCGCGTCTCAATGAGCAGGTTTCTCAGAGTGGCGATCCGGTCACGCTTGCTATTGAACCGCTCCCAGTCCGCATCGCCGACCAGTCCGGCTTCACGGCCCTTCGGTGAAAGACGTTGGTCGGCATTGTCGTGGCGAAGGGTCAGCCTGGCTTCAGCCCTGGACGTAAACAACCGGTACGGTTCGTCCACGCCATGCCTGATGAGGTCGTCGGCCAAAACACCTATATATGCCTCATCCCGCCCGAGAACGAAAGGCCTTCGCCTCTGCACCGAGAATGCCGCGTTGATCCCGGCAAGCAGTCCCTGACAGGCAGCCTCTTCGTATCCGGTGGTGCCGTTGATCTGACCGGCAAGAAAAAGCCCTTCCATCCGCGTCGACTCCATCGTTGGCCTCAGTTCTCGCGGATCAACAAAGTCATATTCGATCGCGTAGCCCGGACGAATGATATCGACCGTCTGAAACCCCTCGATCATCCGGAGCAATTCAAGCTGAAGTTCCGACGGCAGCGAAGTTGAAAAGCCGTTGAGATAGACCTCATTGGTATTATGGCCTTCAGGTTCGAGAAACAATTGATGGCGGTCCTTTTCGCCAAATTTTACGACCTTATCTTCGATCGACGGGCAATACCGTGGCCCAACCCCCTGGATCTGGCCTGAATATAGGGGCGAACGATGCAGGTTTTCCCTGATCGCATTGTGTACCGACCTGGTCGTGTAGCCGATGTGGCATTGGATCTGAGGCTGGTCGATCCGATCGGTGGCAAATGAAAATGGTACCGGATCTTCGTCAGGCGGCTGAGGCTCGAAAGCGTCCCAATCGATCGTTCGGCCGTCAAGCCGAGGCGGTGTTCCGGTCTTGAGGCGCCCGACCGGAAATCCGAGCCGCTTCAGGTTCTCTGCCAGTTCGATCGACGCCGGTTCGCCAGCCCGTCCGGCGGTAAATGTACGTTCGCCAGTATGGATCGTACCATTGAGGAACGTACCGGTAGCAACCACCACCGAGCGAGCGCCAAATCGACGTGTGTCCTGCATTTCAACGCCTATAACTCGTTTATTTGCAACAATTAACTCAACAACAACACCCTGTCGAAGGTGCAGATCAGGTGTCGCTTCGAGCACTCGGCGCATCTCAGTTCGGTACAGACTGCGGTCAGCCTGCGCTCTAGGCGATTGAACGGCCGGGCCGCGAGACCGGTTTAACAAACGAAACTGTATGCCCGTACGATCGATCACCCGCCCCATTATTCCTCCGAGAGCGTCTATCTCGCGCACCACATGGCCCTTGGCGATGCCTCCGATCGCCGGATTGCACGACATCTGGCCGATCAGATCGAGATTGATCGTCACAAGGGCAGTGCGAGCACCAAGGCGCGCGGAGGCCGACGCCGCCTCACATCCGGCGTGGCCCGCACCGATCACGATCACATCAAAACTCTCGTCAAACATATAGGACGCTTTCCTGACCGTTTTGCCAAAATTACCATTTTAGAGCAATGCACGCGATTTGCAACAAAAATCGCCGGTTCAGCACTTGAACGGCAGTTTCCCCGACGATGAAACACTGTGGCTTTTTTCGCGGATGACCGTGAATTCTTACGAACAAATTGAGAGGCCGGGAAGATAATACAGGGCTTCACTTTGGCATTTTCAAGCAAAAGAAGCGATGAATAGCCAATTTGGACCATTGTCGGGTTAATTTTGGCACCGCGGGATCGGCAACAACTACCATTCACGGGATCGCCGCCCACCCTTTGGCATCAGTTTTGCAGTTTTACGATAAAGCAACATGAAACCGGCACTTAAAACGAACCGGGCCTTCGATATCGACGAGGGCCAGCATCTTATCGGATCCTTCAACGGCGACCCGGCCGGGCCGACACTTATCGTTGTCGGCAGTATTCACGGAAACGAACCTGCCGGGGTATTGGCGCTTCGCAGCGTCAATGAAGCACTCGCCGGCTTTGTCGGCGAATTGCGGGGACGCGTCTATCTTATTGCCGGAAACACGAGGGCTATAAACCGCGGACTTCGGTTCATCGATCACGACCTAAATCGTGCGTGGATCCGACGCAATCTGTCACCGAGGGGTTCTGAACACGTCGAATCAACGTCCGAGGGGCACGAACTCCGCGAGTTGGATAGCCTGATCGACAGTATTCTTGTCACTGCCAAGAATGAGGTCTACATTTTGGACCTGCATTCAACGTCGGCGACCGGATTGCCATTCGCGACGGTCGGCGATACACTACGCAACCGCAACTTTGCAATGCGTTTCGGCGTCACGATACTGCTCGGCATCGAGGAACAGCTGGAAGGGACGATGTTGGAGCATTTCAACAACCTCGGTGCCGTCACCCTGGGTTTCGAAGGCGGCTCGCACGATTCGCCTGAAACCATCGAAAACCACCGCGCCCTTGTATGGCTCGGCCTTGTCAACGCGGGCATATTATCAGCCGATGAGGTGCCTGATTTTGAACAGTTTGCGGCCCGCCTCGCAGCGACCAGCAAGGGTATGCGGATCGTCGAAGTGCGGCATCGCGAGGCAATACGGCCGGAAGATGATTTCGAGATGAATCCCGGGTTCAATAATTTTGACCGTATCACCGAGGGGCAAACTCTGGCCAGAAACAGGGCCGGCGAGATAAGAGCGGTGGAATCAGGGATGATCCTCATGCCGCTGTACCAAAAACTGGGCGAAGACGGCTTTTTTATCGGCCGCTCAGTCGCTCCATTCTGGTTATGGCTCTCGGCAGTTATGCGCAAGCTGCGGATCCAGAACATCCTCCGCTACCTTCCCGGCGTCAAGATCGATCCGGATGACAGCGAAACACTTCATCTGAATACCGGACTGGCCCGATTCTTTCCGCTTCAGGTGAGCCACCTTCTCGGCTTCCGAAAGCGCCGCTTTCAGGATCGCGAACTGGTGGTCAGCAGGCGGCGGTTCGATCTATCCGGGCCTTTCACGAACAGGAGTTGAAAACGATGGGCGAACACGACATCAAAACCGGTCACAGCGAAGAGCAAATGCGTGCATTTACGCTTTCGGTTCTCAACGATCTGCAAGCATTTGAGCACATGTTTGAACAGGGACATTTTTCCGACGACGTTCGCCGCATTGGCTCCGAACAAGAGATGTTCCTGGTAGATTCGGCATTGCGGCCCGCTCCGCGCTCACTTGACGTTATCGCCGATGTTGGCGATCCGCGCCTGACGACCGAGATAGGGCTGTTCAATCTCGAGGCCAATCTGACCCCGCGTGAGTTTAAGGATGACTGTCTTTCGCAGATGGAATCCGAGTTGAATGAACTCCTTGCCGCCGTTCGCCGATCAATGACAAAGTTCGGCGGCGGTGTCGTACTTGCGGGGATTCTGCCGACGATCCAGCAATCTGACCTGACAGTCAACAACCTTACGCCGCATCCGAGGTATCACGAGATCGACCGCATCGTCACCGAGTTGCACGGCGAGAACCGCGTGATCCACATCAAGGGCCTCGATGAACTGCAACTCACCCTGCAGAATACATATATCGAGTTTTGCAACACCAGTTTCCAGATCCACCTGCAGATCGGGCCCAAAGATTTCGTACGTTATTACAATTGGGCACAGGCGATCTCGGCACCGGTGTTGGCAGCGGCGGTCAATTCGCCGCTGCTGCTCAACCACCGTTTGTGGCATGAAACGCGGATCGCAGTTTTCAAACAGTCGACGGACACGCGTTCCTTGACGCATAAACAACGCAATCAGAAGCCAAGGGTGAACTTCGGCGACGCGTGGGTCGACCGCTCAATCCTCGAAGTGCTCCGGGAAGACGCTATTCGATACAGAATATTGTTGACACAGGCGATCGAGGAAAACGCACTTGAAGTACTTGCTGCCGGGGGCATACCGGAGCTAAAGGCCTGGCGGCTTCACAATGGAACGATCTGGCGTTGGAATCGGCCGTGTTACGGAACACTCAACGGAAAGCCCGGGCTGCGGATTGAGGCACGCTATCTGCCGGCCGGGCCGACGGTCATCGATCAAATGGCGAACGCTGCTTTCTTCCTCGGCCTCTTGACCGAATTACCCGAGGAGTTTGGCGACATCCGTGATCATATGTCATTCGACGATGCAAGGACCAACTTCTATAATGCCGCCCGATATGGCCTCAAAGGCCAGATCCGCGGGCTTGACGGCCAAAGCAGACGGGTCGGAAGGATCATTCTTGAGGAACTTCTTCCCCGAGCCAGAAAGGGGCTTGCTCGGGCAAATTGCGATCAAAAGGACATTGACCGGCTGCTCGATGTGATCGAGGGCCGTGTGACGAGCGAGAGAACGGGTGCTCAGTGGATGCTCGATTCGTATGAATCTATGGAACAGGCCGCAAAACCCAACGTCAAGCTCAGGACAATTACCGCCGCAATGAAATCACATCAGGAGAATGATGAAATTCCGGCGCATGAATGGAAGCTAGCGAGTATTCCGGCCGGTTCGGAGTGGATCGACAGCTATCGAACAGTCGAACAGTTCATGACGGTCGATCTTTATACCGTCCGACCCGAGGACATCGTCGATCTCGCCGCCAGCCTGATGCATTGGCGGCACGTCCGGCATGTGCCGGTCGAGGATGATTCCGGTAGGTTCATCGGCCTGGTATCACACCGCGACCTGCTTGAACTGATCGCTCACGGAAAATGTTCTACGGGCCAGACGCTGGTCATTTCTGACATTATGAAAACCGACATTATATCGGTAACACCTGGGACATCGTCGATCGATGCCCTTCAGTTGATGCGCGAGAAAAATATCGGGTGCCTGCCGGTTCTGGATGGCGGCAGACTGGTCGGTTTGATCACGACATATGATTTCCTCACGGTGTCGGCCAAACTGCTCGAGGAAAGGCTGAATGCCGATTGGCCCGGAGCCATTCAGGCCGAAAACAGGGCAACCTGATGGTGTGTCGGAAGCTCGGCATGTATAAGACCGGGCCTTACGCGCGAGAAATTACACGGACAAAGGCGATATACCACATATGATCCTATTTATTGATTGACGAAGACCAACAAAATGGGCGATATTTGTTGCAATCGACCTAAACCCCATTTTGGAACGCTATTTGCAATTCGAGTTTCGGAGGGTCGTTCATTTTCAACCATTTTGAATACGACCTTAGATCAGCGGACGTAGCCCGGAACCGGGTTACGGTGAAAATATATGAAGGTCTTTCAAGACTTACGGATTCAACATAAGTGTAAGGATTGCGGAATTCGGGGCGATGGGTTCTTTTGCGACCTGCCCGAATCTGATCTGCGCCTGTTCGAATCTATCAAGATCACCAAGGCTTGCCCGAAGGGTACGATGCTGTTTGTCGAGGGCCAGCCTTCCACCGGGGTTTACCTGCTCTGTCAGGGAAAGGTCAAGATATCGACGTGCTCTCCGGACGGTAAGGTCATAATACTTGGCATTGCGGAACCCGGTCAGATGATCGGCCTTAGTTCCGTTATCAACGGGGTTGAGCACGAAACATCGGCCGAAACACTTGAAATGTGTCAGGTCGATTACATCAAAACCGACGATCTGATGCAGTTGATCCAAAACAACCCACACGCGTGCCTAAACGCGGCCAAGCAGCTCAGCCGCGACTATCACACGGCATACGTACAGATATGTGCGCTTGGATTGTCAGACTCGGTCACCGACAAATTGGCTAAGCTGTTTCTTAGTTGGAGCGGAAACGGTACCGGCGGGGACGGCCGCGTCCAATTGAAGAATTTCTTCACTCACGAGGAGATCGCCGAGATGATCGGTGCATCCCGCGAGACCGTTACCAGAGCACTTAGGTTCTTCAGGGAACGCGAACTCGTGACGCTAAAGGGCTCAGACCTGGTAATCCACGACCGGCGGCGTCTCCGTGAGGTGATCGGTACACGAAGCGGTTATCGAACCGATATGTGACCTTCGTCACAATCGGTTGTGACGACCGTCCTATTTTGCAAGTTCAAGTTGTGACATATTTGCCCCCGGCATCATCGCCAGGGAGCACTCATGTCGTCCGGCATTAACTCGGGACATAGTTTTTTCGACTTTCCGTTTTCCGGCTCTGAGTTTTTGGGCCATCTCTCGCCATCAGATCGTCAGGCTTTCGACACGCTCCGCCGCCGCCGATACTTTTCAAAAGACGATGAGATCTTTCATATCGGGCAACCCCCCGAGTTTTTGTATGTCCTTAACCGCGGACGTGTGGCGCTGATGCACGAGGACGCCGAGATTGACGCTATGTTCACCTCACCGAATGGCTCCGAGAAAATATTTGGTGCGGTCGAGGCTCTGTCAGAGTGTCCTTATGACTCGACGCTTAAGGCGTTGAGTCTGTGTGAATTTGACATGGTTGACCGGGCAGCTTTTTTTGAATTTCTTCTGAGTCAACCGGCCGCATGTTTGCAAATAACGATAATGATCAGCAACCGGTATCACCAATCGGTGCTGGTAATGGACTCAAAGTAAGATGATCCGCGCATTAAAAGGTAAAAATACTTTAAAAAATAGTTCAATTTGTGACGGTGCTCACATCACCGATGGTATTTATTGATTAGTCTATACCCACGATAAGACGCACCGCGTCTTTCCTTTTATTTTTGGAGGCAACTTTTATGGCTTCAGCTAGAAAGATCAAGATCAGCATGCTTACCGCATTTGTAGTACTTGCGATGGCATGGGCGGTCTCGGGAACATTTTCATCAATATCCAGCGGCACAATGGCAGGCGAGCTCGATCCGGGCACGCCGCAGGCTGCCGCTTCAGCGGACGATTTTGTCGGCAGCGAGACCTGTAAGGCCTGTCATGAAGACCAATTCAAAGGCTTTGCGGGAACCAAGCATGCAAAACTTGCTGAAGTAAAAAGCTGGAAGGACAAGGCTCAAGGATGCGAATCGTGCCACGGCAGCGGAAAACTGCACGTCGAGGGCGGCGGTGACAAATCCAAGATCATTTCATTTAAGGGCAAAAATTCAAAAGAGATATCAGAAACATGTTTGAGCTGCCACGCCGGCAAGGAAAGTCACAACAACTTTAGACGCGGCGAACACTGGCGCAATGACGTAGGATGTACCGATTGCCATACGTCACACGGTACCGTCTTTAAGGATCAGATGCCCGGCTCGGCAACCGAGATCGGCGAAACCAATCGCCAAAATCCGGGTGTCGCAACGACGGCAATGCTCAAACGCAGCGAACCTCAGCTTTGCATGAGCTGCCATACGGAAACCAAATCACAGTTCAGCAAACCTTTTCATCACAAGGTTTTGGAAGGCGCAATGACATGCTCAAGCTGTCACAACGCTCACGGCGGCTTTGAATCGAAACAGACCAAACTCGCCGTCGGAGCCGATTCCGCCTGTATCAAGTGCCACGGTGACAAGCAGGGTCCGTTCACATTCGAACATGCCCCGCTGAAGACCGAAGGTTGTGCCTCGTGCCACGTTCCGCACGGATCTGCTAACCCGAAGATGCTTACCCGCAGTTCGGTTCGCCAGCTTTGTATGGAATGCCACAGCAACCTTAACGACGCCGAGGGCGGAGCCCCGCAGGCACCCCATAACCAGACGCAAACCCGTTATCTGGGCTGCACTATTTGCCACGCTAAGATCCACGGATCGAATTCGAGCAAATACTACTTTAGATAGTCGGTGAATAAGAGGAGGCAAAATGTTTGATATTTCACTTAAAACAATTAGTACCGGCCGGTACCGCAGAATCTTATTCATCCGCATGATGGTAGTGATCGGCATCGCGATATTTGCCGCGACGGCATTTGGACAATCGCCGACACCCAAACCTGCAGAGGAAGAAGATCTGATCGTCGGTGGCTATAAGGTCACGACAACGACCGAATTCGGATATAGGTATCGCCGCCTTTACGGCAACGAAAACAAATACAACAGCGATCTCAATTACAAGAAGGGCTTTCGCCTTTTTGACTCAAACATACTTTTCGAAGCCGACAGCGGCAAAGGAAAGTACTTTGATTCGCTGTTGATCTCAAATACCGGTTGGGGAGCAGACCCGACGGGCTTCACACGTGTCAACGTAGAAAAGACCGGGCTCTACAAATTTAACTCAACTGCCAGGCGAGTTAAGTACTTTAACAACCTGAGCAATCACGCCCTGGGCGAGCACACAAACAACTCGCAGCATACGTTCGGCGACTTTGATCTGTCGATACTGCCGCAGAACGAGAAGCTTCGCTTCAATATGGGTGCCTCGTTCAGCCGGATGTCAGGTCCCGGACTCTATACGATCCGTGCGTACAGCGATGAGTTCGCGATCACGAACAATGTCCGAAACACCGCCAATGACTTTCGTGTCGGTGCCGAGGGCAAGTTGCTCGGATTCAATCTGGGACTGACGCAGGGATTCAGATTCTTTAAGGATCGCTCGGACTATTTCCTTGATGGCGTCAGCTTGGGCAATAACCCGACAAATACGACGGTGCTTTCGTCGTTCAGCCGCATCTTCCCGACTGACGGAAACGCCTACTACACACACTTTAACGCCCATCGCACCTTCGCGAAAAAACTGGACTTCACGGGTCAGTTGATCTACTCGGAGACGAACAGCAAGATGGGAATGGTCGAGTTGATCACAGGCCGTGACAACAGCAACAACTTTGTCGATCGTGACAGATTCGAGATCTATGCGGACGCCAAGCGGGTCCAAACCCGCGGCGATATTGGCCTGACCTATATGGTCAACAATAATTTCCGTATCTCGAATACGTTTTCGTTTGACCGGTTCGGACTGAGCGGCCAGGAAAGGTTGGAAGAATGGCTCGAACGCCGCAATGCCGCGGGAACGCCGCTTGCGCTTTCGAATCCGCGTTCACTTGCATCACGCATCAACAATTACCGGAGATTCGTCAACACGATCGAAGGTGATTATCAGTTCGGTTCGCTTGCGTCGCTCCACATTGGTTATCGCTTCACGCAGCGAAAGGTCAGCGTCGCAGGCTATGACCATACTCTGACGTCGGCGACGACAGCGACCAATCCCGGGTTCATCACGGTAAACGAGGAAAACAGCACAAACACCCTGCTCGCCGGAATGAAGATCAAGCCAATGAAACGTTGGGTTATCTTCTGGGATGTCGAGCACGGAACGGCCGATAACGTATTCTCACGTGTTGAGAACTACAAGTTCACCAACGTCCGTGTTCGTTCGAGACTCACTTTCAATAAGGTGGTCTTCAACGTATCGGCGGTGTCCAAGGACAACGACAATCCGGCAACCTCGTACACAGGTTCGAATCCGGTATTGCCGACGGGAACACCGTTTGGTGCCACCGTGAAGAATCGGTTCTATTCGGGTAATGTCGAATGGACACCGATGGACAAGGTGCAAGTCAGCAGCGGTTACACATACCATCATCTGACCAGCGACACCGCTATCATCGTGCCGGTGGCCACAGGCCGAGTTTTGGGATATAGCCAGTACTTTATGAGAGATCACTATGGCTACCTCGACATTTCGGTAAAACCGGTCAAGCGAGTTTCATTTTACGCAAGTTATCGGATCAACCGCGACAAAGGCCAGGGAAGCCGTTTCTCAAGCCTTCCGCAGTTCATCATTACTTCGTATCCGATGAACTACACGTCGCCGGAGTTTCGTGCAGCCATCAGGCTGACCCGAAATGTTGATTGGAATATTGGTTACCAGTATTTCAATTATCAGGACTCGCAGACGTCGAGCCAGAACTATAGGGCACATCTGCCTTACACGTCTTTGAAGATCTATTTTGGAGGCGGAGCCGCTGACCGCTAAAAAGATGTAGAGGTCTCAAAGACCAGATGCCGGCGAGGTGCCCTCCCCTCGCCGGCATCATTTTTTGCCCCGCGAAAATAACTGCCGTCCGATGATCCAAATGTGACAATCGTCACGGTCATTATTTCTATAGAGTCTAAAATTAAATTGAGGGACGATCCTGAATATGTACTGTATTATTGATCCCACAGACCATCCGTCAGTCACACACAGTTTTGCGAGGTACCGGGCGACCGAGTTCCGGCTAATACTATGAAAACAGGTGTCAAAGTAGGTGTCATTTTACTATTTGCCGTATTTACCGCAGCGGCCTATCTACTAACGTTGGGCGATACTCACGCCGAGGCCCAACCGGCGCCGTCACCACCCGCTGCAAAGACCGCCGCACCCGCGGCGGAGCCGACTGCCCCAAAACTCGATTGTGCCGGCTGCCACGGGCCGGGACGAAGCCTGCCGTATCTCGCCGGAGAGAAATTTCACAAGGACGCTCACACGGCGATGGACACCAGCATCCACGCCAAGGTGGCAGTCCGCGGCAAGCCTGCCGCCAATTGCATGGACTGTCACTCGGTCAACGGCGACATGACGACCATCCGTGCCGCCGACGATCCGCGTTCAACGATAAACCGGGCAAACATCTCGCAGACTTGCGGCAGATGCCATAACGATCCGGCTCTGATGGCTGAGAAAGGAATAACCAACCGCCCATTCCTGGCATATCAGGAAAGCGTCCATGGAAAGGCCCTCTCGCACGGCAATATGAAGGCCGCCGTTTGCTCGGACTGTCATAACAGCCACGCCGTTCTGCCCGCGACCGATACCAACTCAACGATATCCAAATTTAACGTCGCGGCGACCTGCGGCAAATGTCACGGTGAGATCGCCGGCCAGTTTACGGAGAGCGTCCACGGGATGTCGCTCGCGAGGGGCAACTACCAGTCTCCGAATTGCACGGACTGCCACGGGATACACGGCATCAAGGCTCAAAAGGAATCTCGCCAGGCTCTCGGGCTGACGAGCTGCTCGCAGTGTCACGACGGCGTCAGGCTGTCGCAGGACTACGGCATTCCTTCAGAACGCGTTACGAGCTTTCAGGACAGCTATCACGGCCGTGCTTTGAAGCTCGGTTCGGACGTCGTCGCCGATTGTGCGAGCTGCCACGGCATCCATAACATCTTGCCGTCGAGCGACCCGAAATCACTCATCCATAAATCGAATCTCGTTACCACTTGCGGCCAATGCCACCTTGGTGCCGGCGAGAATTTTGCCATCGGAAAAGTTCATCTGGAGACCGGTGCCTCACAGGACATCGGCAGCCAGGGCAAGAGCTGGGTCCGGACTATCTATCTCCTTCTGATCTTCGGCGTGGTTGGCGGTATGTTGGTCCACAACGGAGTGATCTGGTATCGAAAGGCCGCAGCGAAACGAAAACTCGAGGCGAGGCCGATCGTCCGGATGTCCCTAAATCAGCGAGTCCAGCATTGGCTCCTGCTGACAAGTTTCATAGTCCTGGTCATCACCGGATTTGCACTGGAGTACCCGGAGACATGGATCACGTGGATCACCGGCAACAGTGAAACGGTCCGGCGAATGGTCCATCGCGTAGCGGCGGTCGTAATGATGATAACCGGTGTCTATCACATCGTGTATCTCCTCGCTCTCAAGGAAGGCCGGCTCTGGGCCTACGATATGCTCCCGCGGTGGAAGGACTTCAAGGATCTCTATCAGAATTTCAGCCATTTTGTACTCAATAAGGGCGAGAGGCCCAAATTTGCACGCTTTCGATATGCCGACAAAGCGGAGTACTGGGCCGTCGTTTGGGGAACGATCATTATGGGCCTGACCGGATTGATGATCTGGTTCAAGGTCGGTATGTTCGGCTTCTTACCCCGGTGGGCGATCGACATTGCGATAGCCATACACTTTTACGAAGCGATACTCGCGACGCTGGCCATTATCGTCTGGCATTTCTATCACGTCATATTTGATCCTGATGTATATCCGATAAACTGGACGTTCTACGACGGACGGATGTCCGAGGAACTGTTCAAGGAAGAACACGAACAGGCCTATGAAGATTTGAAAGCCGAGGAGGCACGCATCGCTGAGGAGGAGGCTGCGGACGACAGCGAAACACAGAACGCGGACGAGGAGAAGAAAGACTAAACTCTCGCCCGGACGTTAAAGATCCTGGTACCCTACAAAAAAGTACCGCCGGAAGACTTTCCGGCGGTACTTTTCCTTTGCGTTGTCCGATTACAGATCAGTTCACCTATCTTCTTGGGTGACAGACCGCACATTGGAACTGCGAAATATCACCAAGATTGATCGGATGCTTGAACTGCTTATCAGGTTGATGGCACGTGTCGCATCTCCGATCAGCAAGGGCACCGAGATCCACTGGATGGATAAACGGACCGGTCTTCATGTTCGCCGACGGAGGATTGTCCGAATCATAAAGCGTCGTGTGGCAGATGTTGCAGTCATTCGAGATCATCTTGCCGGTGTTGCTGAAGTGCTGGCCGTCGTGGCATCTGAAGCAGCCCGGTGAATTTAAGTGGCCGGCATTGTTCGGATGCGTCTGCCAATTGGTCCTCATTTCCGGGAAGAAGTAGTTTTGATAAATCCGCTGCAGCTCAAGAGCCGCCGCCGAGATCGAGTCCTGCTTCTGCATAGAAATATCAGGATAGCTCACCCGATAAAATTCCTTTAGGCCCGAGTCGATCGCTCCCAGAGCCTGGTCATTGGTCTCATAAGCCCCACTGAGCAGAGCGACGGCCTGACGCTTGAGAAACGGCAGCGATTGATCAAGCTTTCCTGAAGCAAAGGACTTGTCCACAGCCAGATCAGGTGGCAGATATACATGCGCCGGCCGGTTGTGGCAATCAACGCAGTCCATCTTACGTTTTCTACCGCCTGCAAGCTGCTCGGCGGTCACCGGACGACTACGGTCATAGTATTCGATGACGTTTCCGTCCTTGTCCTTCGAACTTACCCACGGGATTTCCTGGCGGCGTTCGTCGATCGAAACGTAGTTAACTTCATTTTCCGGATTGACGTGCCAATGTATGCCGGTCACCTTACCCGTCGCCGGGCTGCTGCCGCCGACGTTGAGCAGCAAACGCCGCTCGTGAAGGGTGTTCTTTTCGTCGTTACCATAACGGTCAAATACTTTTAGCATGCCGCCAAAGAATTTCTCCGGCCAATGGCATTGTTCGCACGTTTCGGGTGCCGGCCGCAGATTGTGGACCGGCGAACCGATCGGACGCGAGTATTTGTTGAAAGAGACCGAATAGAGCTGGTACGCACCTGACAGCTTTGACCTCACATACCAGTCGGCTCCGGACCCGACGTGACAATCGACGCAGCGGACCCTCGCGTGAGCCCCGGCCTTATAGGCCAAGAATTCGGGTTTCATGACCGAATGGCATGTCTCGCCACAAAACGTAACTGACTCAGAATATTCAAAGGCCTTATAGCTTCCAAAGGCGCTTGCGGAGATGAACACAAGCGTCACCACCATAAACACCATGAACGATCGCCGGGTGTTCGGATTGTTGAGATCCAGCATCGGATACTCCGTCACCTCTTCCGGAGCCCTCGTTCGCCTTCTCCGCCGTTCGAGGATCATACCCAACGCCACAATGGCAAGACCAAACATCATGATCGACGGGATAATGATGTAGGTCAGGATGCCGATGTAGGCATTTTCGGTCGCGGAGGTGATCTCGATCAGAAAGAGTAGCAGATCGCTTGTGATCGCGGCTGTTACGATCGCAATTCCGACGAAGCTGACATAATTACGCATCAAACTAGGCGGACGCGTTTTGGTCACCACCTCGTTGGGCAATTCATCTTGTTTGTCATTTTCCTCTTTCATAATCACTACCTAAAACCCTATCGGAAAAAAGCACCAAGGCCGCCCGGTTTCGATCATCAACCTTTCGGTATAAGTCGGGGCGGCC